>JAXFOH010000075.1:0-2681 GCA_034180465.1 Opitutales bacterium | reverse complement strand
AATGTCGGTGCCGCGGCCTGCCATATTTGTTGCAATTGTAACCGCGCCCCTTTGCCCAGCGTTTGCTATAATTTCGGCCTCTTTTGCGTGGTTTTTGGCGTTTAGCACACTGTGTTCAATGCCTGTTTTGCGGAGCATACGGCTTAAAACTTCGCTGGCTTCAACCGAGGCTGTGCCAACCAATATGGGCTGGCCCCTTTTGTGGGCGGCAACAATTTCATTTATCGCCGCCTGACACTTTTCTCTGCGGGTTTTATAGATTACGTCGTTTGCGTCTATTCTGCGGCAGGGTTTGTTTGTGGGAATTGCCATTACGTTTAGGCCGTAAATGTCGTTAAATTCCTGCGCTTCGGTTTCGGCGGTGCCAGTCATGCCCGCAAGCTTCGAATACATTCTAAAGTAGTTTTGAATTGTAATCGTAGCATACGTTTTGCTTTCCTTTTCTATTTGGCAATTTTCCTTTGCCTCTATTGCCTGGTGCAAGCCTTCGCTCCAGCGGCGGCCGTACATAATTCTGCCAGTGTTTTGGTCTACAATGTGCACTTTGCCGTCTTGCACAACATATTCAACGTCTTTTTCGTATAGAGAATAGGCGCGTATAAGCTGGCTTATGCAGTGTATGGTTTCCGAAGTGGAAATAAATTCGGCTTCTGCCTTAAGTTTTGCCTCTTGCTTTTGCTGGGCGGTTAGGTCGCTTCTGGCGTCTATTTCAACAAAAATGCTGGGCAAGTCGGGCAACACAAATGCGTTGGGGTTATTGGGTTCAACCGCATTTCTGCCGCGTTCGCAAAGGTCGCTTTGGTGCTGCTTTTCGTCTATAACGTAGTATAGCTGTTCCTTCAGCGCGTAGCGTTCCTGCTTGTTAAAGTCGGCAGCCATTTCCATGTCAAACTTGTCTAGCTGGCGGCGTACGGCTCCAATTTCCATAAGCTGGCGCAAGGTTCTATTCTTGGGCATACCCAATTTTACCTGCCAAAGCTTTTGTATTGTGGGTCTGTCCAGCTCGGGGTTCTTTTCGGCGGCCTCTTTTACTTCTATTGCCAACCTGTTGCAGAAAGTATGCTGAAGTTTAACAAGCTTTTCAACCGCGGGTTTTAAAAGCATAAAGGGTGCTTCGTGGTCTTCCTGAACGGGGCCAGAAATTATAAGCGGGGTTCTCGCCTCGTCTATCAAGATAGAGTCTACTTCGTCTACAATGCAGTAAAACTGGCCACGCTGCACCTGCTCTTGCGCCGAGCTTGTCATCCCGTTGTCGCGCAAATAGTCGAACCCGAATTCGCTTGCCGTGCCGTAGGTAATGTCGGCAGAATACGCCTGCTTTTTCGAGGCGTTGTCTTGCTGGTTGTAAATCCAGTCTACCGTAAGGCCCAAAAAGTTGTACAAATAGCCCATCCATTCGCAGTCGCGGCGTGCAAGATATTCGTTTACGGTTACCAAGTGGCAGTTGTTGCCCGTTAGCGCGTTTAGGTATAGCGGCAAGGTAGAAACCAAAGTTTTGCCTTCGCCGGTTGCCATTTCAGCAATCATATTTTTATGGAGGGCAATGCCGCCTATAAGCTGAACGTCGTAGTGAACCATTTCCCACTTAATGTCGTGGCCGCAAACGCTGACTGTTTTGCCGCAAAGCCTGCGGGCTGCATTTTTTACGGCAGCAAAAGCTTCGGGCAGAATGTCGTCGGTAGTTTCGCCGTTCTTTAGTCGGTCTTTAAATTCTTGTGTCTTTGCCTTTAATTGCTCGTCGGTTAACGACTGGTACTGTTTTTCAATCTCATTGATTTTAGCTACAATGGGGCGCACTTTCTTGTAGAATTTTTTGTAGTGGCTGCCCGCAAAAAGTTTAAAAATTTGAGCTATCATAAATGTTTAAATGTAAAGTTTGTATATTCGTATAATAATCTCGACAAATACCGCCGATTGCAACCAAAAAAAGCGGTTTATATTGTTGTATTCGTACAAAAAATCGGGGCATTTCGCCAAAGCCCCGATTTTTTTTTGCAAAGTTTGCCCTGTTATTTGTTCGGACGAGGGGCTTTAACGTATAGCGTGTCGTGTATCCACTGAAAATATTTTTCGTCGGACTCGAACGCGGGAATGGGTGTTTTGTCTTTAAGGTTTTTCTTAATTATGCCGCATTTTTGAAGAACCATTGTGTATCCCTTGTTGGGTCTAAAATTGGGCTTGTCGTAGAATGGGCGGTTTTGGCTTAGCCACTCTTTGCACTTGTTTAAAAACGACATAATCAGTTGGTAGTCGCCGTCTTTTTTGTCTTTAAAAACAACGGGGTGCACGTTCTTTTCGGCGCGTCCGCCCGCGCTTTTGGCAAGCGGGGTAAGCACAAAAATCGAGCGTTCGGGATTGTCGAAATTAAACTGCAAGTCGGTTGCAACTTTGCTTGGTTTGCCTTTTTTGTCGGGAGTGGGCAACTTGGCAACGCCGCCTATTGTCCAGCGCATTTGTCCGCCGTTTTTGTTGTGGCAAACCATACAGCGGCGTTTTATTGTATCGTTAAAATCTTTTGTTTCGGGCATATTGTTAAGGTCTATGCCCGTCATTGCCATATAAAAATTCATTCTTAAAAATCCGGTGCCTTGTATGGCATATGTGCCAGATTGCATAGCCCCAGTGTCGAGCCACAGCATAACGCTTTCGCGCTCGTAGTCGCTAAGCTTTACATTGTGGTG
>JAXFOH010000004.1:0-32726 GCA_034180465.1 Opitutales bacterium | reverse complement strand
GAGTCGAATATGCTTTATATGCACGCCCCCCTTTTCAATTCGGCGTTAAAGGTTGTTGCTTCTGCCAGAAAAGAGCTTGGGGTGAGAACATTCTTTAACTTGTTGGGCCCACTGCTAAATCCGCTTAAGCCCAAAAACATGCTGCTTGGCGTATACAGTCTAAAGCTTGTAAGGCTGTATAAATACATACTCGAAAACACGGTGGACAACTATGCCATTGTACACTCGCTAGACGGCTACGACGAAATTTCGCTTACGGGCAAATTCAAGATTGCGTCGTCTAAAAACGAGGGCGTTTTTACCCCCGAAGACTTGGGGCTGCCCCGCTGCAAACAAGGCGATTTGGGCTGCCAAAGCAACGCGCAAATTGCAAAGGAAATTTTTATAGACGTTTTAAACTGCAGCGCAACGCCGCAGCAGGAAAACTGCGTTTTGGCAAATTCGGCGGCGGCAATAGGAATACTCGAAAAAAACAAGAGCTTTGCGGAATGCCTTGAAATTGCGCGCGAAAGCCTTCGCGGCAAAAAAGCGTTGGCGTGCTTTAAAAAATATTTGGAGATAAACAAATGAGCATTCTCGAAACCATTTTGGAAAACAAGAAAGCCGAAGTTGCAGCCGACAAAAAAAGAGTGGGTATTGCCGACTTTGGAGGTTTTGAATATTTTTCGAGAAAGTGCTTTTCGCCGAAGGCTACGTTCCTAAAAAACAAAACTTCGCTTATTTGCGAGTTTAAGCGCAAGTCTCCCTCGAAGGGCGACATTGCGCCGAACGCCACCCCAGAAACACAGATTCCGCAATACATAAAAGGCGGGGCAGCGGCCCTCTCGGTGCTTACCGACAATGTGTTTTTTGGAGGATCCGCAAACGACCTGCTTTGCGCCAGAAAGCTCGCAAATATCCCAATTTTGCGGAAAGACTTTGTTGTAGACGAATACCAAATTTACCAGGCAAAGGCTTTGGGTGCCGACTTTGTTTTGCTGATAGCCGCCGCCTTAGGCAAAACCCAATGCAAAGACTACGCCGACATTGCCCACGGATTGGGAATGGAGGTTTTAACCGAGTTGCACGATGTTTTAGAGATTGAAAAGCTGCCCGAATCTTCAGATTTGGCAGGCGTAAACAACCGCAACTTGGCAAACTTTAAATGCTCTTTTCAAAACGCAAAAGATTTGGTTAACCTTATTGGCAAAAACTTTGTTAAGGTTGCCGAAAGCTCTATAAAAACGCCCGAAGACATACGCGAATTGAAGAATGCGGGCTTTTCGGCGTTCCTTATAGGCGAAACTCTTATGCGCAGCCAAAACCCCGCGCAAACAATTGCAGAATTTTTAAAGGAATGAAAATAAAGATTTGCGGAATGAAAAACGCCGAAAACGTCGAAAAAATATCGACGCTTTGCCCCGACATGCTTGGCTTTATCTTTTACGAAAAGTCGCCCCGCAACGCGTTTGGCCTTAACATAGATTTTATAAAAAATTTTAAGGCCGCGCAAAAAGTCGGCGTTTTTGTGGGCGAATCTATCGGAAATATCCGCAAAATTTGCATGGAAAGAGACATTAAAACCGTGCAGCTTCACGGCAATGAAAGCCCCGAATTCTGCAAAGAGGCAAGGGCACTTGGCTTTACCGTAATAAAGGCGTTTCAAATTTCGGGCGAAGGCGATTTAGAAAAAATAGGGCTCTATGCTTCGGTTTGCGACTATGCCCTGCTGGACGCCAAGTGCGACACCTACGGCGGCAGCGGCAAAAAATTTAACTGGGACTTGCTTGGGCAATACCGATGGCAACTGCCCTTTATTTTAAGCGGCGGCATTTGCGAACACGACGCCGAAGATATTTTGAAGATAAAAAACAAAATGCTTTTCGGAGTAGATTTAAACAGCCGCTTCGAAAACGAACTAAAACTAAAAGACTGCGACAAACTGAAAAAATTTATAAAAGAAATTAAAGGATAAAATTATGAATAAATTAAACGAACTGCTTGCAAAAAAGAATAAGAATCTGCTTTCGGTGTATTTTACCGCGGGCTACCCGAATTTGAACGACACTACAAAGATAATAGAGGCTCTCGATAAAAACGGCGTAGACCTTATAGAAATAGGGCTGCCATTTTCAGACCCCATAGCCGACGGGCAAACCATTCAGGAAAGCTCGCATTTGGCCCTTGTAAACGGTATGACAACCCAGCTTATGTTCGAACAGCTTAAAGCGCTAAAGAACACGAATGCCGTTTTAATTTTAATGACCTATTTGAATTTGGTTGTGCACTACGGTTTTGAAAACACCTTAAAGATGTGCAAAGAGAGCAACATTTCGGCCATGATTTTGCCCGACCTGCCGCTTGAGGAGTACGAGCGCGACTACAAAGCCCTGTGCGAAAAATACGACATAAAAATTGTCATGCTGATAAGCCCCGAAAGCTCCGACGAAAGAATAAGGGCAATAGACAATGCAACCGATTCGTTTATCTATATGGTTTCGAGCGCATCGGTAACGGGAACAAAAGACGATTTCGACGAAAATCAGTGCGCATATTTTAAGCGCATTAACGATATGAACCTAAAAAATAAACGCCTTATTGGTTTCGGAATTTCGAACAAAAAAACAATGGACAAGGCAAACAGATATTCTTCGGGCGTTATTATAGGAAGCGCGTTTATCAAGGCTCTGGCACAAGAACCCAACAACCCCGAAAAGGCGGTTAGGTTTTTCCTTGAAAAGCTGGAAAAGTAAAATCGTTTGGAAAAAAACTGCCCCGGCATACGGGCCAAATCTGCGACAAAACCCGGCCTTTACAAAAAATTGCAATACACGGAAAAAAAGCTTGTATCGCAATTTTTTTTCGATTAACCTATAAATCGTTTAATACTTAATAATAACGCTATGGCTAATTTTATAGAAACACAAATAGATGAATTGCGCGCGGTTTTGGAAAGCGCAAAAGTGC
This sequence comes from Opitutales bacterium, assembly GCA_034180465.1. Taxonomy (GTDB): domain Bacteria; phylum Verrucomicrobiota; class Verrucomicrobiia; order Opitutales; family Intestinicryptomonadaceae; genus CAKUIA01. The sequence goes on along the minus strand of JAXFOH010000004.1, from coordinate 29,780 downwards.
TGGCTCCCGAAATCGAAAAGGCGGCTTTGTATGCAAGCGAATGTATAAATAATGGCGGCACAATATTTTCGTGCGGCAACGGCGGCAGCGCGGCCGACGCCATGCATTTGGCTGAAGAGCTTTCGGGCAGATATAAGAACAACCGCAAAGCTCTGCGCGGCTTGGCGTTGAATGCAGACCCTACCGCCATAACCTGCATTGCAAACGATTTCGGCTACGACAACCTTTTTTCGCGCCAGCTTGAAGCTTTCGGCAAAGCGGGCGACTTGCTTGTTTTGTTCAGCTCTAGCGGCAATTCAAAAAACCAGCTTAACGCAATAGAGCAGGCAAAGCAAATGGGCGTAAAAACCTTTTTAGTTACCGGCAAAAGCGGCGGCATTTGCAAAGGCAAAGCCGACTTTGAAATTGTAGTGCCCTCTAACACGGGCGCAAGAGTTCAGGAAGTGCACACAATGGTATTGCACATCTTAATTGAATATATCGAAAAGAATTTGAAATAACAACGAGAGGAAAATTATATATGAAATTGAAAACAACTGCATTGTTTGCTTCGGCAATAATTGCCGCGGCTGGTTGCTTTGGGGTGGAAAATCCCGCACAGTATGTAAAACCCTTTGTGGGAACCGCCTATGTAGGACACACATTCCCGGGGCCTACAATGCCCTTCGGCTTGGTTCAACCCGGGCCCGAAACAGGCCAATATAGCTGGAAATACTGCAGCGGCTATAATTACGACGACAAAGCCATAATCTCTTTCGGACAAACACACATGAACGGCACGGGCTGCTCCGACTTTGGCGACGTTGCCTTTATGCCCTTTGTTGGCGATCCCGTTAAAAAGTCGTACAAAAGCGCGTTCGACAAAAAGAACGAAAGCTCGGAAATTGGCCTGTATAAAGTATACCTAGACGACGCGAAAGCAGAGGTAAACATTACCGCAACCGAACGAGTCGCCTTCTACGAAATTAAGTTCGACGAAGACAACGGGGGGCTTTTCTTTAACTTCCAAAGCGGCATGGGCGGCAACCCTGCGCGCCGCGTGTTAGAGTGCTCTATCGACACGGAAACCTTAAAGCCCACAACGCTTTTCGGCGAAATTGCGGCGTTGCTTAACGACAATGCTCCAAATGCAATTTCTGGCTATGTAAGAACGGCGGGCTTCACAAACCGCAAAGTTTATTTTTACGTTGTTTTCGACAAACCCATTTTAAAGCTTACCCAAGTAAAGATGGGGGCGGCCACCGAAAAAGCCCCCAAATGGGCTTTGCAGTTCGGATTAAAGAAGGGCGAAACGCTTAGGGTAAAAATTGCAATGTCTACCGCATCTAAAGAAGGCGCAAAGCTTAATATGAAAAGCGAGCTGGACGGCTGGAACTTTAAGCAAACCGTTGCAAACAACAAGGCAAAGTGGAACAAAATTTTGGGCCTAATAGACGCAAAGGGCGACGAAGCTTCGCTAGAAAACTTCTACACAAGCATGTATCACTTGTTTGTGCAACCCAACAATTTGTGCGATGTAGACGGCTCTTATACAGCAACAAACGGCCAAGTTAAAAAGTCGCATACAAAAAGCTATCATAGCTCTTGGAGCTTGTGGGACACCTACAGGGCGGCCCACCCCCTCTACACAATCTTGACGCCCGAAAAGGTGGACATGTTTATAAACGATATGCTTGCCCACTATGAAACAAAGGGCTACTTGCCCGTTAACGTATATTGGGGCTATGAAACACATTGCATGATAGGCAATCACGCAATAAGCGTATTAGGCGAAGCAATAGTTAAGGGCTTTAACGGTTTCGACCGCCAAAAGGCGTTAGATGCAATGGTAGTTTCCTCTACCGTTCCCCACAAAAAGTCGCCTTGGATAGACTACGAAAAATGCGGCTATTTCCCCTTCGACGTAATGAAAACCGAATCGGTTTCGTCTACAATGGAGGCAACATATAACGACGCATGCGTGGCAGCTTCGGCAAAAGTTTTGGGCAACAAGTTCATTGAAGAACACTTTACAAAGCGTTCGAACTTCTACAAAAACCTGTTTGATCCTACCACAAAATTTATGCGCGGCCGCGACAGCAAGGGCAACTGGAGAGAGCCCTTTAGCCCCTTCCAATTTTCGCATGCCGAATCGTTTGGCGGCGACTACACCGAAGGCAGCGCATGGCAATACACCTGGCACGTTCAGCACGACCCCATGGGCTTGATAAAGCTTTTCGGCTCGAACGAAGCTTTCTGCGAAAGGCTTAACCACCTTTTTGTTGCCGAAGACAGCAACAAGAACGCGCGCAAAAGTGCCGACATTACAGGCTTAATCGGCCAGTATGTTCACGGCAACGAGCCTAGCCACCACATTGTATACCTCTTTGCTTTGGCAGACCAGCCCCGCAGAACGGCGGAATTGGTAAGGGAAGTTTTCGATAAATTCTACCTAAACAAGCCCGACGGCCTTTGCGGCAACGACGACTGCGGACAAATGAGCGCATGGTACATATTCTCGGCAATGGGTTTTTACCCTGTAAGCCCCATTTCGGCGGAATATGTTTTGGGCGCACCCCAGCTTGAAAAAGCGGTTATAAACCTTAAAGACGGCAAGAAATTCGAAATTATCGCCCACAATTTCTCTAGGGAAAACAAATACGTTAAGGCGGTTAAACTTAACGGCAAACCCTACAACAAAAAGACAATCTCGCACAAAGACGTTATGAACGGCGGCGTGCTAGAGTTTGAAATGTGCAAATAATTTTATTATGGCTAAATACTTATTGGGGATAGACGTTGGCGGCACAAAATGCGCCGTTACCCTCGGCGTTCTCGACGAAAAGGAAAACATTAAAATTTCCGCAAAGGAAAAGTTTGCAACTTTTGTCGGCAACCCGAAAAAAACTATAAACACGTTCTTTGAAGTCTCTAAAAAGATTTTAAAGAAGGCAAAACTGCAAAAGTCGGATATTTCCGCCATAGGCATAAGCTGCGGCGGGCCGCTTGACAGCAAAAGGGGCGTTGTTATGTCTCCCCCAAACCTGCCCGGCTGGAACAATATAGAAATTGTAAAGGCTTTTGAAAAGGAATTCGGGGTAAAAACCCTTTTGCAAAACGATGCAAACGCATGCGCTTTGGCGGAGTGGAAATTCGGCGCAGGGCGCGGGCTAGACAACGTTGTGTTTATGACTTTCGGCACGGGTTTGGGCGCGGGCCTTATTTTAGACGGCAAGCTCTATTCGGGTACAAACGACAACGCAGGCGAAGTAGGCCATGTAAGGCTTGCCGATTTCGGCGGCACTGGCTACGGCAAATGCGGCTCGTTTGAAGGCTTTTGCAGCGGAAGCGGAATTGCTCAAATAGGCAAAATGAAGGCCATGGAAAAATTGCAGATGGGACAATCGGTAGCCTTTTGCAAAGACCTTTCGGCTTTAAACGACATAAACGCAAAAGTTATTGCAGACTGCGCCGACAAAGGCGATGCCCTTGCAAAGGAAGTATATGCAATTAGCGGACACTACCTTGGCATAGGCCTTTCTATGATAATTGACATACTAAACCCGCAAGCAGTTATTATAGGCAGCATATTCACAAGGTCTAAAAAGCTTTTGTGGAGCGAAGCTAAAAAGGTTATCGACAAAGAAGCATTGCCCGTTTCCGCAAAGGTATGCAAAGTCTTGCCTGCCGCCCTCGGAGAAAATATAGGCGACTTTGCCGCCCTTTCGCTTGCGGCCTATGCGCTTAAATAAAAAGTTTTAAACATTTATCCAAAAAAGCACCCTAAAGCATTTTTGCTTTTTGGCGCTTTTTTTGTTTTTAAAAAAAATAGTCTTCCTCTTTGCCAAAACGTTTTGACAGCGTTCCGCGTTTTTCGTAGTTTTTTTGCAGATTAAACCGTGCCGTATATGCACGGCAAAAAGAAATTAACAGCAAAATATATGATGAAAACAAAAACTATAATTTCGGCATTGGCGTTTGCCTCGATTTTGACGGCAACATTGTTTGCCGCAGACAACTTCGGACTTCGCAGGGCGCAAACGCAGGATATGCTGCCAAAGGCAAAGGCAGCCCCGCAACCCTCGCAGCGCAAGCCTTTTATCAAGGCGCAAAACGACTTTGTGGAAAAGTCGCACAACTCGTTCGCATTGCGGAACGGCTGGACTATGTTTGAAGAAGACTGCGTTGTGTCTTCGCCCGTAAATATTTTTGCCGACAATTTTTCGGCGGGCGAAAACGAATTTAACGCAACCGTACCGGGAACCATTTTGCAAACTTTGGTAGATAGCGGTGTATACCCCAACCCCTACTATGGGCTAAACAACTTTTACATTCCCGACACAATCTGCCGCAAAAACTGGTTCTTTAGAACCGAATTCGAGCTTGGCGTCCTTGCAAATAAAGGCGAAAACATACAGCTTGTTATTAACGGCATAAACTATAAAGCAGATATTTGGCTAAACGGCAAAAAACTTGGGCAAACCAAGGGCGCGTTTATAAGAGGCTATTTCGACATAACAAACATTGTAAACAAAAGCGGTAAAAATATTTTGGCAATAAGAGTATGCCCTCCCCCGAATGTTGGCATTGCCCACGAAGAATCCGACCGCTCGGGCCAGGGGCCAAACGGCGGCACATTGTGCCTAGACGGCCCTACATTCATATGCTCTGAAGGCTGGGACTGGATACCCACCATACGCGACCGCAACAGCGGCATTTGGCGCGACATAGAAATTAAATTTACAAACTCGGCCTCTATAGGCGACGCCTTTGTAAAAACTGATTTAAATCTCCCCAAATGCGACTTAGCAAAAATTTCGGCAAGCGTTCCAGTATTGAACAAGTCGAACGCAAAAAAGACATTTACCGTTAAATGCACAATAGATGGCAAAACGCTAGAAAAATCGGTTTCGCTTAAGGCAAACGAAAGCAAAAATGTTGAGTTTGAAATGCAAATGAAAAGCCCAAGGCTTTGGTGGCCAAACAATATGGGCGAACAAAACCTGTATTTTGCCGACATTTCGGTTTCCGAAAACGGCGTTGTAAGCGACAAAAAGCTTGTGCGCTTCGGCGTAAGGGAAATCAGCTATTTAATGATGGTAGACCTTCCCGAAAAGAATGGATTTTTCGCCGAATTTAACCCCATAGAGGGCTACAAAAATAAAACCTCCCCCTTCGACAATTCAAAGCGCCGCGAGGTTGCCGACAGAATGGTTGCCCCCAAAGTTTTAAAAGACGCAAATTTAAGCGCCTTTACCCCCTCTGCCGAAAAAACCCCTTATTTGATTGTAAAGATTAACGGCAAAAAAGTTTTTGTTAAAGGCGGCAACTGGGGCATAGACGACGCGATGAAACGTATTTCGCGCGAAAAGTTAATCCCCTACTTCGAACTTCAAAAGAGGCAGAACTTTAACATAATCCGCAACTGGACGGGCGAAACAACCCAGGAAGAATTTTACGAACTTTGCGACGAATACGGAATGCTTGTGTGGAACGATTTTTGGTCGTCTACCCAAAACTACAACCTAAGGGCGCAAGACGAGGCGTTGTTTGTGCAAAACGCAAAAGATGTTGTGCTTCGCTACAGAAACCACCCTTCAATTATATTCTGGTGCCCGAAAAACGAAGGCTATGTAACAGAAGAGCTTAACGCCGACTTGGCAAAGCTTATTGCCGAATACGACGGCACGCGCTACTACATACCAAATTCTCGCTTTGTTAATATGAGAACCAGCGGCCCATACCGCTACTTTAAAGACGCAGCCTTTTACTATGGCGGCACAAGCCGCGGCTTTAATACCGAAATAGGCAGTTTTTCGATACCTACGGCGGAAACCGTACGCAGCTTTATACCCGAAAAAGACCTTTGGCCAGTAAGCGACACATGGGTTCACCACGACCTACACAACGGGCACTTTAGGCAGGAATATTACAGCGCGCTGGAGGACGACTTTGGCAAAAAAAGCCAAAACGAAGCCGAATTTTGCGCAAAGGCGCAGGTGCTTAACTACGAGTCTTACAGGGCAATGTTTGAAGGCCGCTTTGCGCATTTGTGGGACGACACAACGGGACTTATGCTGTGGATGAGCCACCCCGCATGGCCGAGCATGACCTGGCAGACATATTCGTGGGACTACGAAACAACTGGCGCATATTTCGGCACAATGAAAGCCTGCCAGCCGCTACACGTTCAAATGAATTTAAGCGACTTTAAAGTGGTTGCAGTAAACAACAACTTTGAATCTATGCCCGACATTACGGTTTCGGCAAAAGTATATTCGGCAAAGGGCGAACTGCTTTGGCAAAAATCGCAAGCGGCAACGCTTTTGGCGAACGACAAAACCGAAACCTTTAAGGTTGAATTTCCCGAAAGCTTAAACGAGTGCGTTTTAATTAGAACAACACTCGAAAAGTCGGGGCAAATTTTGGCGCAAAACGACTATTGGAAAAACCCGAAAAACCCCTCCGACAGAAGGGCAATGCTAAGCGTTGGCAAGCCCAGTCTGGCAATAGATGGCGAAATTGCAAAAAGCCAAAAGAACGGCTTTGCAATTTACGAGTTTACCCTTAAAAACAAAAGCGCGTTTACCGCCTCCTCCATAAAGCTAAACGCCCGCAACGCAAAAGGCGAAAGGATTTTACCCGCATATTTTTCGGACGGCTTCTTTAACCTTTTGCCGAACGAAAGCGCAAAAATTTTGGTGGAAATTCCCATCGAAAAGAACGCAAGCGACATTCACTTTACATACGAAACGCTTACAAGAACCATCCCCGAAAAACTTTAAAGATTTTTTGCAAAACAAAGCACAGAAAGCGTTTGCCTTGCTTGGCAAGCGCTTTTTTTATGCGCAAAATTTTCCAAAAAACTTGGGTGCAAAAAACGCCCATCCGGAAAAATCGGAAGGGCGTTTGCAAAAATTTCATTCCTGTTTTACTGCAAATATTGCGGTTTCGAAAAATCCACATTGGGCTTTAGCTTTGCCCATTGCAATTTAAAATCGGCAAAGTTGCAGGCAAAAAGAGGGCTTATTTCCAAATCATGCAGGGGCACGCCGTCGGCGTCTACTGCAACATTTACCCCCACTTGCTTTAGCCAGTAGGCGAACTGCTTTTCCTGGTCTTTTTTGCTGGTAAGGGGCGAATCTTTGCCCTCGGCGTTCTTTATGGGCGAAAATTCCTCGCGCCTTACACCCTCTATAATTACGGGGTTGTTCGCCATCGGCAATGCGTCGAAAACAAACATTTCAAACTTATAGCCGTTGGGGCTTTCGGGTTTAATTTTTTGCCCATTCTTGTCTATATAGGGAATTTTCTTGTGCGCAATATGGAATGGCAAGGTGGAATTTTTGCCGCATTTTTCCACAAAGTCTAGCGATATAACATGAATTGCCACGCTGCCTGCAACAAACTTTAAAGAGCCGTCGGCGTTGCGAAGCTGCTGCATGCTTTCGGGCAAATCGGAGTATTCCACAACGTTAAGACGCCCTTCGTACATGCAAAAATGCCCAACCTTTTCAAGCGGATACGCTTTGGGAATCATTTTCGACGACATATCCGAAGCGCCCTTTATATGGAATCCCAAAAAGGCTTCGTCAACAATGTTGACAATGGGGTTGTCCACCTGAAAATAGCTTAGGTATTTTACGCCGCGCTTTTTTAATTCGTCTAGTGCGCCGCTTTTTACTATTGCGCGCAGGCTGCCACCGTGGCCGTCGGGCGAAAGGGCTATTTTGCCCTTGTCTTCCATTATTATTTTCCCGTCGGGTGTGGCGGCGGGCATTCTGCCCTGTTTAAAGAAGATAACGTCGTTTTTGTTCAGCCCAAAAAAGTTGTTTTCTTCAAAATGTGCGCGGGTAGCCGCATCGTTTATATGGCTTGTCATTATAAGCCACGGAATTTTAACGCCGTATTTTTGCGAAGCCCTTAATATTTTTTCGGCAAAAACCTGAAATAGGCTTTTGTGCATTATGGGCGTTGCTTTGTAGGTGCCCTTGGGGCCGTTGTAGCCCAAGCGCGTACCCTGCCCGCCGGCAACCACAAAGCAGGCAAGCTCTCCGCGCGAAATTGCGGCGGCGCCCGTCTTTGCCGCGTCTTCCCACAAAGCCATATTGCCGCCGTTTTCGGGGTTGGCAATAAAGGGGGCTGCCTGCAGCTTGTTGTAGTCTATTGCGCTTTTTGGCTGGGCGCCGTTAAGCATTTTGCAAAGGCCTTCAAACTCGTTTAAGTCTATTTGCGAGCAGTCGTCTAGCAGCGATTTTTTTTGGGCGTCGTTTAGATCTTCAAAAAAATCGAAAACCTGCGATTGCCCCGCCTTTTTAAATTTTTCGATAATTTCCATCTTACTTTTTAAAACCTTCGGGGTGCGATTTATGCCATTTCCAAGCAGTGGCAATAATGTCTTTTACGTTTGTGTATTTAATTTTCCAATTAAGCTCTCTTTGGGCTTTTGAAGAATCGGCATACAAGGCGGAAGGGTCGCCCGCGCGGCGCGGCGCCGTTTCGTATGGAACTTTAAGCCCCGTAATTTCCTCTACGCCCTTGATTATTTCCATAACCGAATTGGGTGTGCCCGTGCCCAAATTGTAGGCAAAGAATTTTCCCTTTTCGTTAAGCTTTTCGAAAGCTGCAATGTGAGCACGACTTAGGTCGTCTACATGTATGTAGTCTCTTAGGCAAGTGCCGTCGGGAGTGTCGTAGTCGGTGCCAAAAACTTTTAGCGCGCCTACTTTGCCCGTTGCCGCTTTTATTGCCAAGGGTATTAAGTGCGTTTCGGGCGAGTGGTCTTCGCCTATTGTGCCGTCTTCGGCGGCTCCGCTTGCGTTAAAGTAGCGAAGGGCAACCGCGCTTAGCCCGTAGGCTTTGCCGCATGCCTTTAAAAAGTTTTCAACGTCTAGCTTGGTTTGCCCGTAGGGGTTTATCGGCAACTGGCCGTGCGCCTCCGAAAGCGGGAGCTTTTGCGGAACGCCGTAGGTTGCGCATGTAGACGAAAACACGAATTTTAACACGTTGTTTTCAATCATTGTTTCTATTAAACGCGCCGTAGCAACAAAGTTGTTTTCGTAGTACTTAACGGGGTTGCTTACGCTCTCGCCAACGTTTATAAAGGCGGCAAAGTGCATAACCAAGTCTATGTTCTCGCGCTTTAAGATTGCGGAAACCAGCCCCTTGTCGGAAATGTCGCCCTGATAGAACGAAACATCGGCGTCCAACGCCTCTTTATGCCCGTAAACTAAGCTGTCTAACACAACGGGATGGTGCCCAGCCGCTTTTAACTGTCTTACACAATGGCTGCCTATATAGCCTGCGCCGCCAACTACCAATATATTCATACGAACTCCTCTTATTATATTATGTAAAAAATTTACATAAACTTTAACAAAAGCAAAGCTTCTTGCAAAACAATTCTCTTGATTGGCGCGGAATTTTTATTGATTATACAAAAACTATGGCCAAGTTGGATAAAAATGGCAAACTTGCCGATTTGCTTAGAATTAACCGAAATTTGTCTAAAAAACTGTTTAGGCTAGACGCCGTTTTTAACGCCCTGCACGAATCGGTGCTTGTTATGGCTTTAGACAATTCCATTTCGTTTGCAAATGAAACGGCAAAAAAAACGCTTTCGATGCCTGACAAATTCGAAAGCTACCCCATTTTTAAAATAATACCCGATCTAAAGCCAGATTTGGATTCGGTGCGAAGCTCTCTTTCGCCGATAACAAAAGAATTTCAGATAAGCTATCCCGTTCCGCGCTATCTAAAGGCCTACATTGTCCCGCTAGAAAGCGAATTTGCCAACGAAGGCCCCCTTTGCGTTATAATACTTTCGGACGCCACCGAAGAAAAACTTTCGGAAAAGGAAACCTTGGACAACGAAAGGATAAACTCCATCTTAAAGCTGGCTTCGGCAATAGCGCACGAAATAGGCAACCCGCTAAACTCTATGGGCATACACTTGCAGCTTATAAACAGGCTTGCCGCAAAGATAGGCGACGAAAATTTAAAGGCAAAAATTTCGGACAGCATAGGCATTTGCCGCAGCGAAATAAGCCGGCTAGACTCTATAATAAAAAACTTTTTAAAGGCGGTTCGCCCGCAAAAGGCGCTGCTTGTAGAATGCGATGCACTAAAGCCCCTGCTAGAAACCGTAAAATCGCTACAGGCGCAATTGCAAGACTCGAACATTGCAGCCGACATACAAGTTCCCTCGCAGCTTCCAACGGTTTTTGCCGACGAAGCACTTTTGCACCAGCTATATTTTAATTTGCTTAAAAATTCGATAGAGGCCATCGGCGCCGACGGGCAAATTACGATAAAAACGTCGTTCGACGATGCGTTTTTAAATTTGCTGTTTTGCGATACGGGTTGCGGAATTTCGCCAAAAGACCTTACCCGAATTTTCGAACCATATTTTACAAGCAAGGCAAACGGCAACGGGCTTGGAATGCTTATTGTCGAAAACATAGTAAAAGCGCACAACGGCAAAATTTCGATAGAAAGCAAAGTTGGCGGCGGCACAAAAATTACTATATCGCTAAGAAGGGCTCACCCCGAGATAAAGCAGATACAATAAGAAACAAATGCCGCTTATTGCGCCGAAAAACAAAACCCCGCAAAACTGCGGGGCTATTTGCAAAAAAATAATCTTTCGGTTTACTTTTTGTTTTTGTAGTCGGTTTGGTAGTAGCCTGAACCGTGGAATATTATGCCTGAGCCCTCGCCTATGATTTTACGCAAGGTGTTTTTCCCGCAATAGGGGCACTTTTTGCGCGGTTTGTCGTTCATAGAATGGAAAATTTCCATATCCTTTTTACAGTTGTCGCAATGATAATCGTATGTAGGCATATCTTTGTATGAATTAAAATTAAAAGTTCTACACTTGCCCGAAAATATTTCAATAAAAATATAATCAAGCTAAATAAACGCGGGCAAAGGTTTTGCACTTTGCCCGCGAAATATTTATGCGTTAGGTACTACCGAATTAGTACATTCCGTCCATTCCGCCCTGCGGCATTGCGGGAGCGGCGGGTTTTTCTTCGGGTTTTTCGGTAATCATACATTCGGTTGTAAGCAACAATGCGGCAACGCTGGCTGCGTTTTGCAAAGCTTCACGAGTTACCTTGGTAGGATCAACAACGCCCGCTTTGATAAGGTCTTCAAACTTGCCTGTAGCTACGTTGTAGCCCATTGCGCCCTTGCCCTTCAAAACTTCTTTTACAACCAAGGCACCTTCTTCGCCTGCATTCAAGCACAACTGGCGGAGAGGAGCTTCTATTGCCCTGCGCACAATCTGCGCGCCCACCAATTCGTCGCCTTCAAGCTGCATCTTTTCGATTGCCGACGCCGTTCTAAGCAGCGCTACGCTACCGCCTGCGCTGATACCTTCTTCGACAGCCGCTCTTGTTGCGTGCAAGGCGTCTTCAACCCTCATTTTCTTTTCCTTCATTTCGGGTTCGGTCGCCGCTCCTACATTGATAACCGCTACGCCGCCGGCCAACTTAGCCAAGCGTTCCTGCAGCTTTTCGCGGTCGTAATCGGAGGTTGTTTCGGCAATCTGCTTGCGCAAAATCTTTACGCGCGCCTGAATGTCGGCCTGTTTGCCGCCGCCTTGAACGATTGTTGTGTTTTCCTTTGCAATCGTTACGCGCTTTGCCTTGCCCAAGTCGGCAAGCTCTACGCTTTCAAGCTTAATGCCCAAATCTTCGGTAATGCAACGGCCGCCAGTAAGGATTGCTATATCTTCAAGCATTGCCTTGCGCCTGTCGCCAAAGCCGGGGGCCTTTACCGCGCATACGTTCAAGTTGCCGCGCAATTTGTTTACAACCAAAGCCGCCAGGGCTTCGCCGTCTACATCCTCGGCAATTACCAGCAGGGGCTTGCCCGACTTTGCAACCAACTGCAATACGGGGAGCAATTCCTGCAAGTTCGAAATTTTCTTTTCGTTGATGAGAATGTATGCGTCTTCGAGCACGCATTCCATATTTTCGGCGTTGGTGATAAAGTAGGGCGACAAATAACCCTTGTCGAATTGCATACCTTCTACAACGTCCAAAGTTGTGTCGATTGTCTTGGAGTCGTCAACGGTAATTGTGCCGTCTTTGCCAACCTTATCCATAGCATCGGCAATGATGTTGCCGATTTCGGCATCCCAGTTTGCGGAAACTGTGGCTACCTGGCGGATTTCTTCGCGGTCTTTAACGGGCTTGGAATTCTTTGCCAATTCTTTTGTTGCGGCGTCTACAGCTTTGTCGATACCTCTTTTTAGGAAAATGGGGTTAGAGCCTGCTGCAACATTGCGCAAACCTTCGCGGTAGATGGCTTCTGCCAAAACGGTTGCCGTTGTAGTGCCGTCGCCGGCATTGTCGGAAGTTTTCGAAGCAACTTCTCTTACCATTTGCGCGCCCATATTTTCATAGGGGTCTTCCAATTCAACTTCTTTTGCTACGGTTACACCGTCTTTAGTTACAGTGGGCGAGCCGAATTTTTTGTCGATAAGAACGTTTCTGCCTTTGGGGCCGAGCGTTACTTTAACTGCTCTTGCCAATGTTTCTACGCCCTTAAGAACTTTCTTTCTTGCGGCTTCATCAAATAAAAGTTGTTTTGCCATAATATTTATTTTCTCCTTATTGGTTTATTATTTTGTTATAACGGCCAAAATGTCGTCTTGGCGCAGCAAAGAATACTTTTCGTCGCCTATCTTAACTTCGGTGCCGCCGTATTTCGAAATTAGAACCTTGTCGCCAACTTTAACGTCGAACGTAAAGGTTTTTCCGTCTTCGCATTTGCCCGTGCCTAAAGCAACAACTTCGGCTTCCTGCGATTTTTCTTTGGCGGCGTCAGGAATTATGATTCCGCCTCTGATTTGTTCTTTTTCTTCGGCCTGCTTAACCAAAACGCGGTCGCCGAGAGGTTTTATATTTATTTTTGCCATGGTATTACTTTTGTTTGTTGTTTTAAAAAATATGCAAGGGCCGATTTTTCGCAAATTTGCGGCTCTTGCAATATTATTTATAAATTACTTGTTGTCCTTTTTGTCGTCGTCAACAACTTCAAAGTCGGCATCTACGGAGCCTTGTTTGCTTGTCGAAGACGATTGCTGCTGTTGGGGTTGCGCTTGTTGTGCCTGTTGAGCACCCGCGCCTTGCGGATACAAGTTTTGGGCTTCTGCCTGCAAGAGAGCGGTTAACGCGTCGATTTGCGCTTTAAGCTCTTCTTTTGTGGCGTTCGATTTTGCAAGAACGTCCTTTGCCGTTTTAAGGGCGGCGTCTATCTTGCTCTTCGAAGAGGCGGGAACTTTGTCGCCTGCATCCTTAAGCTGTTTTTCAATACTGTAAACCGCGTTGTCCAACTGGTTTTTAGTTTCTATAAGCTCTTTTTGTGCGTTATCCTCGGCAGCGTGCATTTCGGCTTCCTTACGCAACTTTTCAATTTCCTCCTTCGACATACCGCTGGAGTTTGTAATAGTTACGTTCTGCTCTTTGCCCGTGCCCTTGTCTTTTGCCGAAACGTGCAAAATGCCGTTTGCGTCTATATCGAATGTTACTTCGATTTGGGGCAAGCCACGCGGAGCGGGAGCTATGCCGTCGAGCCTGAAGTTACCGATTAGTTTGTTGTCTTTTGCCAAAGGCCTTTCGCCCTGCAACACCCTAATGTCTACAGCCGTTTGGTTATCCGAATAGGTGGAAAACACCTGACTTTTCTTTGCCGGAATTGTGGTATTTCTGTCTATCATTGCAGTAGATACGCCACCTGCGGTTTCTATCGCCAGCGTCAAGGGTGTTACATCGAGCAAAAGAACGTCGTTTACTTCGCCCTGCAATACACCGCCTTGAATTGCCGCACCGCGCGCTACAACTTCGTCGGGGTTTACGCCCTGGTGGGGGGCTTTGCCGGCCAACTGAGCCGCAATTTCAACAATCTTGGGCATACGGGTCATACCGCCAACAAGAACCAACTCGTCAATAGAGCTCTTTGCAAGGTCTGCGTCTTTTAAGCACGCTTCGAAGGGAGCAATTGTACGCTTTGCCAAATCTTCGGTAATCTGTTCTAGTTTCGCCCTCGTAAGGGTTACATTCAAGTGTTTCGGACCGGAAGCGTCTGCCGTAATAAAGGGCAAGTTGATATCGGTTTGTTGGGCTGTAGAAAGCGCAATCTTGGCCTTTTCGGCTTCCTCCTTTAATCTTTGCAATGCCATCGGGTCTTTGCGCAAGTCTATGCCGTTTTCCTTCTTAAAGCCGTCTACCAACCAGGAGATTATAGCTTCGTCCCAATTATCGCCGCCTAGGTGTGTGTCGCCGTTGGTGGCTTTAACTTCAAATACGCTGTCGGCAATTTCCAATATCGACACATCGAAAGTACCGCCACCTAAGTCGTATACGGCAATGGTTTCGTCCTTGTCTTTATTGTTGTTTAAGCCGTATGCCAAAGCAGCCGCCGTAGGTTCGTTTATAATTCTAAGAACTTCCAAACCTGCAATCGTGCCTGCGTCTTTTGTGGCCTGACGCTGTGCATCGTTAAAATAGGCGGGAACCGTAATAACGGCCTTTGTAATCTTTTCGCCCAAATATGTTTCGGCGTCGGCTTTCATTTGTTGAAGAATGTCGGCCGAAATCTGTTCGGGGGTGAAGCGTTCGGTTTTGCCCGCAACTTCGCATTCAATCAAAACTCCGCCATTTGGGCCTTCTACTACTTTGTAGGGAAGGTTCTTGGCTTCTTCCTGAATTTCGCTAAATTTGCGGCCTATCAAACGCTTTGCCGAAAAAATCGTGTTGTGGGGGTTTGTTATGGCCTGCCTTTTCGCGGCTTGACCAACCAAACGTTCGCCCGTTTTTGTAAAAGCGACAACTGAAGGAGTTGTACGCGCTCCCTCTCTATTGGGGATAACCTGCGACTGGCCGCCTTCCATAACAGCCATGCAGGAGTTTGTTGTACCTAAGTCAATACCTAATATTTTACTCATACCATTTCCTTTAGCATATTCCGTGCCAGTTTTAAGATTTTTGCATAACTGGCTATTTATAAATGTATATCGGAGTTTTTTGGCGTATTTTGCAAAAATTTTAGAGCCACATAGTGCGACATATTGTCTCGCCCGTGCACGCTAAGTGTGCCATATAGGCGGCCCAATTGGCACACAAAAGCCGTGTTTTACAATAACCGCGCAAAAACGCAATAGCATACAAAAAGCTTTTTAGCATTGACTAGCTAAGTTACGCCTCTATCATTCGCTTTCAATTATGAAGTATATATCATTAAAAACATCTGTTATGTTCGCCTTAATGGGGGCGGCTAGTTCGCTTTTTGCGGAATCGCAAGACGTCAAGAATTTCGGCGCGAAAGCCGACGGCGCGTTCGACAATACGGCCGCAATCCAGGCTGCAATAGACAAATGCAGCGCAACCGGCGGCGGCGAAGTTATTTTCTCGGAAACGGGAACGTATATGACAAGCACTTTCGACATAAAAGACAATGTTTGCCTTAACATTCCCATGGGCACAATGCTGAAGGGCAACCCGCCCAATAAAAACTACAGGCTGCACGCACTTATTGCCGCAAACAAGGTAAGCAACATTGGCATTACAGGCGGCGGCATAATAGACGGCAACGGAGCGAGCTTTGAAATAAAAGACTGCGCACCCAACAGGGCAAGGCTGATTTCTATAAACGACTGCAAAAACGTTAAGATAGAAAACATAACGCTGCAAAACCCCGCCACTTGGACGCTTTCGCTTTGCTATAACGACACGGTTACCGTAAAGAATGTAAAACTTTTCTCGATTTGCAACTTTAACAACGACGGCATAGATATTGCCTCGAAAAACGTCGTAATTAGCGACAGCATTATAACCTGCGACGACGACGGCATTTGCATTAAAAACATTCGCAGAGACCGCAAGTTTGTGGTAGAAAACATCACGGTTAAAAATTGCGTTGTTGCCTCGAACTGCAACGCCTTTAAAATCGGCACCGAAACTTGGGGCGACATAAAAAACATTACGGTTTCTAACTGTGTTGTGCGCCAAACACCATTTTCGCACCTTAGAAACTGGAACAAGAAAAACCCGAAACAAAAGCACTTCTTCCTTGAAGAATCCAACAACGCAATTACGGGCATTGCCATAGAGTCGGTAGACGGCGCACAGGTTGAAAACATCTCGTTTTCTAATATGGTGCTTACGGGCGTTCAGTGCCCCTTGTTTATTAGGGTTGGGCACCGTAATAAAGACGAAAAGAAAAGCGCCATACGCAACGTTATAATAAAAAACGTTATTGCAAAAAGCGCAAGCTGCATACCCAACACAATTTCGAGCATACCCGAACACACGCTCGAAAACGTTATAATTAGCGACAGCATCTTTGATATGAAAGGCTGTGTAGATGAAAGAACAAGCGAAACGCTTGCAAGCAAACCAGTACCCGAAAACATAAAAAGCTACCCTGAAGTCAGAAGCTTTGGCATTGTTCCCGCCTACGGCTTTTATATGCGCCACGCAAAGAATATTACAGTAAACAATGTTCAGGTGCGCTACCAAAACGAAGACTTCCGTGCGCCCTTCTATTGCGACGATATAGACTACCTTCGCATTATGAACTGTAAAATTCAGCCTTCGGCAAACGACGACGAAGATCCGATTGTCCTTAAAAACGTTAAAAACGCGTCTTTAAAGGACAATTCGCCCCTGCTGTAATTGAACAATAAAAAGCCCAAAACAAAACACCGAAGCCTGCGAAAAGCTTCGGTGTTTTTTTATGTAAATTGGCCGCGTTTGCTATTTGTCGGCACAGCTTAAATTTACCGCCGAAACCAACGCCTTTAAACCCGCAAGCTCTATGCTTGGGTCTACGCCGCATGCCCAGAAAAGCCCGCCCGAATTTTTTTCTATGCAAATGTAGGCGGCAGAATTCGAAGCCGAACCCGACCCTATTGCATGCGAGCGGTAATCCTTTACCTTAAAGTCTTTTAAGCCCGCTTTTTCCATTGCGTTTACAAAGGCGTTAATAGGCCCGTTGCCCGAAGCTGCTATTTCCATCTCTTTGCCGTTTACCGTAATTTTTGCACAAAGGTTAACATTCGAGCTATCTGCATCGGAAAGCTTTTCTACCTTATGTCTTATAAGATTTATTGGGCTTGAAAGGTTTACAAACCTGTCGCAAAATAGTTTGTATATTTCGTTTGCCGAAAGCTCTTTGCCCAGTTTGTCGGCCTGGGCGTTAATATAGTTGCCAACTTCTGGGTGCATTGCCTTTGGCAGGTCGAACCCGAAATCGGCATTTAAAATATAGGCTACGCCGCCCTTGCCGCTTTGCGAATTTATGCGGATAATGGCCTCGTAGTCTCTGCCTATATCTTTGGGGTCTATCAGCAAATAGGGGACTTCCCAAGCGCAATTTTCGTCGCCCGACTTTTTGCGCATATCCATACCCTTTTTAATGGCGTCTTGGTGCGAGCCGCTAAATGCGGTAAACACCAAGTCACCGGCATAGGGCAGGCGCGGCGGAACTTTCATAGAAGTGCATTTTTCGTATTCTTGCACAATTTCGGGCAGGTTCGAAAAATCAAGCTCGGGGTCTACGCCTTCGACAAACATATTTAAGGCGACATTTACAATGTCGAGGTTGCCGGTTCTTTCGCCGTTGCCAAAAAGCGTGCCTTCCACCCTATCGGCACCCGCAAGCAAACCAAGCTCGGTAGAGGCAACGCCCGTGCCTCTGTCGTTGTGCGTATGCACGCTAATAAGCACGTTTTGCCTGTCCGAAATATGGCGGCTTACCCACTCTATTTGGTCTGCATAAACGTTGGGCATTGCATACTGCACCGTTTCGGGCAAGTTTATTATAATTTTGTTGTCGGCCGTAGGCTGCCAAACCGCTTTTACGGCTTCGCATATTTCCAGCGCAAATTCAACTTCGGTATCCGAAAAGCTTTCGGGCGAATATTCCAGCGTAATCTTTGTCCCATCTTTTTCGGCGGCTTTGGCGTATTCTTTGACAATCTTTACGCCGTTTACCGCCAAGTCGATAATCTCTGCCTTGCTCATTTTAAAGGTAACCTTGCGCTGCAGTACCGATGTGCTGTTGTATAGGTGCACAATGGCGTGCTTTGCGCCCTTTAGGGCGTCGAATGTGCGCTTTATCTGGGCGGGCTTGCTTTGCGTTAGCACCTGCAATGCAACGCCTTCGGGAATAAGATTGCCATCTATAAGCCTTCTTAAAAAGTTGTATTCGGTATCGCTTGCGGCGGGAAAGCCCACTTCTATCTGCTTAAAGCCCACTTTTAGCAAGGTGTTGTACAACTCAAGCTTTTCCTCGATATTCATCGGGGTGGCAAGTGCCTGATTGCCGTCGCGCAAATCTACACTGCACCAAATCGGTGCTTTTGTAATGTGCGCCGAAGGCCACTTTCTGTCGGGCAGGCTTACAAAGCTGCTCCTCTTGTATTTTCTCAACAGTTCCTTGTTCATATTTAGTGTATCATTCCATTTTATCGCATAAAAAAAGGCAACGCTATTTTGTATAATATGCGCCGCCTTTTCTTTTTTAAAAGTGTGTTTTTTTAAAATGCAAAATCAGCGCATTACAACGGCTTCGAGACGAAGTCGCAACAATAGCGTCGATAATGCAAAGTTTTTCATATTAGCTTAATTTCGAACGAATATCGGCTTCTTTGCCAAGCGAGTCAAGCAATTTGTCAAGATTTTCGCGCGCGGCGGTTTTTGCCTTTAAAAGGGCTTCGTCGTTGGCTGCCGCTTCTTTGGCGAAAACATAGAATTTAATTTTCGGCTCTGTCCCCGAAGCTCTAACTGCAATTTTATAGCCGTTTTCAAGCTCGTAAAAGAAGAATGTTTCTTTTGGAACTGCAATGTTATCGGCGTCTAAAATCGTATCGGTTGCAAAATTGGTAAATTTTGCCACTTTTTGCCCCGCCAATTCCTTTAGGGGCTGTTCTACCAAACTTTTTAGAATGTTGGCAATCTTTTGCGAGCCGCTTGCGCCCTCGTAGTAAATGCTCTTTAAGTCTTCCAAAAAGTATCCGTACTTTTTGTAGATTTCGTCGAGATAGTCCTCTACGCTTTGCCCTTTGCTTTCCAAATCGGCAAGCATTTCCGAGAACATTATCACCGCCGAATTTGCGTCTTTGTCTCTAAGCGAATCTACGCCCAAAAAGCCGTAGCTTTCCTCGTCGCCCATAACAAAGAATGTTGAATATTTCTGCAAAAGCTTTGCCCTTTCAAGATATTTTGAATTGCGGTAGTCGAAGTCTGGCAGGGCGGCCAAAAGCTTTTTTTCGTAGGCGAGCATGCGCGCGCCAATCCATTTAAAGCCCGTAAGAACGTTTATGCACTTTACGCCCTCGCCCTCGGCAATAGCGTCTTGCAAAGGCGTTGTTACAAACGACTTTATTATTGCGCAATTTTTCGGGTTTTCGATTATGCCCAGCTTTTTCATTTTGCCTATCCTGTAGGCTATAAGCAACGCCCCTATTGTATTTCCCGTAATAAGGCGCATTTTGCCGCTTTTTGTGCGTATGGCTGCCCCCATTCGGTCGGCGTCGGGGTCGGTGGCAACAAGGCACTGCGCCCCGCATTTTTCCGCCAAAGCCATACCCATCGACATCGTTTCGGGATATTCGGGGTTGGGCTGCTTTACCGTTGGGAAACGCGGGTCCATAACCATTTGCTCTTCCACAAAAACGGGGTCTAGCCCGAAGTGGTGCATAACCCTTGGACACATAACAGCCCCCGTGCCATGAATTGCAGAATATACTATTTTGGGCTTTCTTTCCCTTAAAATTTCCTTGTCTACAACGCAGTCTTCTATGCTCGAAACATAGGCGCTTTCCACGCTTTCGGGAACGGTTAAAACGCCGGACGTATCTATTGCGACAAACTTTGCGGCTTCCGCAAGCGGGGTTTTGTTTACGTTGTCTACAATGCCTTCGGCGTGGGGGCTTGTTGCCTGCGCGCCGTCGTTAAAGTAAACTTTGTAGCCGTTATCGGAGGGCGGATTGTGCGAGGCTGTAATAACAATGCCCGCGGTTGCGTTCATTTTCCTTACCGTATACGAAAGCTGCGGGGTGGAACGCGCACCGTTAAAAATATAGGCCGTTCCCCCCATCTTTGCCCAAACGCTTGCGCACAAGTCGCAAAAGTGTTTCGAAAAGTGGCGCACATCGTGCGCAATTACCAGCAAGGGAGTGCCCGACTTCGTGTTTTTGCAAAATTCGGCACAATATTTATACAAGCCCAAAGTTGCCCTTGCCACGATAATGTCGTTCATATTGTTCGAGCCTACCGCAGCATGCTCGGGCGTGCCTTGTGCGGAAACTTTTCCCAGCTCGAATTTTGTGGGATTCTTTGCAATGGTTTTGCCGCGCATGCCGCCCGTGCCAAACGCCAAGTTTTTAAAAAAGCGGTCGTTTAGCTCGTCAAACTTTTTTTCGGACAACAATTCGCCAATTGAATTTAACGCCCAATCTTCCAAAAAACCGCCGCCAACCCAGTCTTTAATGTTTTTTACCGCGCTGTCTAGCAGTTTATTGTCGTTTTTTGCGGAATCAATTTGGTCTAATAAAAGTTTAACGTTCATAGCTTAATGGTTTTAATCGCATTTTTTGGAAAATCAACAAGTAAACATCTTGTTTTGTAAAAAAATTTTTCGCGTTGACTATGTTTCAAAGTAAAAATTTTATGTAGATACATATGATGGACTCGAAAAATCTTGGAATTGGAATTTTAACTACGGCATTAAGCGTATTTGGCGCAGGCGCATTGCACGCGGGCTATGTTGTAGCCCACAGGGGAGAATCGCATTTGCGCCCGCAAAATACAACCGAATCTATGTCGCTTGCCTGGGAAAACGGCATAAAGTATGTAGAGGGCGACTTCCATTCAACAAAGGGCGGCGACATTGTTTGCGTGCACGTACAGCACGAATTCGAGGAATTTTACGGCATAAAAAAGCCCATTGCCTTGCTTACAAAAGAAGAGGTTGCCAACGCCAAGCTTGCAAATAAAAGATGGGAAAAATACAACGGCCTGCCGCTGCCCAAAATAGAGGATATTTTTAAGATTCAGCCCAAAGACGGCGTTTTGATTTTGGAAATTAAGGATATGGACGAAACCTTTATGCAAAAGGTAGACGCGGCAAGAAAGGCGAACAATTTGCCAAAAAGCGCCATTGTGTTTATTGCCTTTAACTTTAACAATCTAGTTTCGGTAAAAAATTTCGACAAAGAGTACAAATGCCTTTGGCTTTACGGGCTTAACGAAAAGAACGTAAAAAAAGACCTTAGCGCCGAAAAGGTAATTAAGCGCGTAAAAGCCGCGGGCTTTGAGGGCGTAGACGTAGGCGGCACAAAGTTTATAGACGAAAACTATGTACAGGCCTTTAAACAGGCAAACCTTGAATTTTTGGTTTGGACTGTAGACAGCGACGCCGAGGCCAAACGCCTTTTGGAAATAGGCGTAGACGCCATTACAACAAACCACGCCACCGATATGAAAAAGAAGCTGCGTTTGGGCAAGTAGCCCCGCAATAAAAAATATAAAATCTGGGCGAAGCAAAAAACTTCGCTCAGATTTTTAGGGGTCGGGAAAACCACGGCGCCCAAGCTTGCAGACTACCGTTGCTTTCTTCCGAATCTGGCGGGGTTCGCCCGAAGACATGCCGCATGGCTCCCAACCTTGATACAAAAGCTTTCATAATCGTCCGTCTTTATCAAGCCTATTTTTTGTCGAAAAAGCCTTTCGGGTATATTCCGTAAAAATTATTGAACACCCTTTTGAAAAATCCGCGCGAGTATATGTTTTCGTCGGCGTCCAAGTGGCGCATTTTTAAAAGAACTCCGCGCGAATCCCTGCCCCCGAACGCCCCCGGGAAAAAGTACATTTCAACTTCCACTTTGTCGCCCTCGTTATACGAGCTTATGTCGTGAAGACTGTCGTTCCTTAGCGGAATAAAGGTTTTTGGTGTATAAAAAGTTTCCTCTAGATAAATGCCTATGCGGCGGCGTTTGTCTTTTGTAAAAAGCCCTCTTGTTTTAAAGGTTTTGCCCGCTTTCATTAAGGCGTATTCTTCGCTTGTTGCCATAGAAGGGTTGCGCGCAATTCTGGCATCTATCCACTCGCTTTCGTTTTCGGAATTTTTGGGCGAAAAGAACGATGCTTTTTCGCTAATTTCGGCGGCCGACGCGCTCTTATGCAGTCCTGTATGGCACAAAACCTTTTCGGCAAAAAGCACGCGCCCCTTTTCTATTTTTAGATACACGTTTTCAAGCCCAAGGTAGTTTTCGGTGTCTTTTGCAAGCGGCTTGCTTGCCCTAATAGAACCGCTAAACCAGCCGCAAAAAATGGGGTATTTTGCGTTCTTTCCAAACAGCTTTTCGGCGGCAACCGCAACATCTTTTACCATAACAAGCGGGCTTTTGCCCTCTATGCCGTAGCGCGAATAGTCGGTTCGAACAACAACGCATTCCAAATAAAGCTTTGCGTCTTTAATAGCATAGCTTGCTATATAGCCGCGCGGTATTCTGGGGTTTGGGAGACGCGTTCTTAACGCCGTCCAAGCAATTTTGTTTTTCGCCAGATATTTTTCGAGTGGGAATTTATACAGCTCGTAATTTTCGCTTTCAAAAACAAGTATGTCGGGCTCGGTATACGGCGATTCTGCGCGGGCAAAAAACGCCAACGAAAAGAAGGCCGCCATATACGCTAGCAATTTCATATTTCTTCGGTTTTTGGCAGGGCTTGGCTATAGTTTGCAAAGGCTTCGGCAATAAGCTTTTTTGCCTGAATGTCGTTTAGCCCGCGCGAATTTAGGTAGAACACCTGTTCGGGCTCGGGCATAGAAACCGCGCAGCCGTGCGAGCATTCAACATCGTTGGCGCAAATTTCAAGAACCGGACTTGCCTGAACTTTTGCGTTTTCGCTTAAAAGCAGCGTTTTGCACGACTGCTTTGCCTCGCACAATTCGCCGCTTTCGCTTATGCGAACAACACCCATAAAAGCCGCTTTTGCGGAATTGTCTAAAACGTTTTTAACGTCTAAAAAGCTTTTGCACGACCTTGTTTTATGAATTTGCTCGCTGCAAAAATCGTGTTTGCAGTTTGCCGAATTTCTTACAAATGCCTTGCCTTTTAAAACGGCATTTTCACCCTTAAACAAAAACGAAGCCTCGCACCTGCTGGAGCTTTGCCCCGTTTGCACGCTGTAAAATTCCAGAGAGCTATTGTCGTTTAGGCAAAATATGTGCTTTGCATATAGCAACGCGTTGGCATCGGCATTGTTTAAATGCGAAATTTTAAGCTTTGCATTTTCGCCCAACTCTATATGCGAAACAAAGTCGGCAAAGGAATTTTCGGGGACGCAGTTTTCTATATAAATTTCGGCCGACGCGTTTTTTTGAACGCTTATTTTTAGCGCAAGGGGGCTAAACGCCGCATTGTTTGCAAGCCTTATTAAAACTCCCTTTTGTAAAACGCCGCCTACATCAAGCTCTAAAACGCCGTCGGCGCGGGCAGCCGCCAAAAGCCCCATTTTGCCAAAATCTTCAAATTCCCCGCAAGAATCTCCGCGCTTTAACGACAGGTTTTCGTCGGCAAACTCCGAAAAGGAATTTTCGCCCAACTCAAACTTGTAAAAATCATTTTCGGGCAACCCGTTAAAATTAAAGTACGAAAACTTTTTGCCCAAAACCTCTTTTTTTGATAACAAAAAGCTTTCGACATTTTCTTTCGAAAACGCGGTAAAATCGGCAAAACGCCAAAATTCCGCTTTTTTGGTGGGATACGCTAAAGCCGAAAATTGTTCCTTTAAATTTGTTTGCATTAGCCTACCGCCCCTTCCATTTCTATTTCGATAAGCCTTTTTAGCTCTACCGAATATTCCAAGGGGAATTCCCTTATCAAGTCGTTTACAAAGCCGTTTACCGAAAGGCTTATTGCCTGCTGTTCCGACAAGCCCCTTTGGCGCATGTAAAATATCTGCTCTTCATTCAGTTTCGAAACGCTGGCTTCGTGGTGGATAAAGTTAGACTGCCCCGAGCACGTTATTGCAGGGTATGTGTCGGAACGTGAATTTGAATTTATAAGCAAAGCATCGCAAACAGTGTTGTTTTTGCAGCCCTTTACATTTTGCGGCATATAAACAAGCCCCCTATACGACGCCCTGCCGTCGGCAATGCTGATAGATTTAGACGTTATGTTCGAGGTTGTATTATCCGCCAAATGTATCATTTTTGCCCCCGTATCTTGATGCTGGCCTTTGTTTGCCAGGGCAATAGAAAGCACTTCGCCCGAAGCGCCTTCGCCCTTTAACACAACGGCGGGGTATTTCATTGTCAGCCCCGAGCCAACGTTGCAGTCTATCCAGCGAATTTCTGCGTTTTCTTCCGCCATACCGCGCTTTGTTACAAGGTTGTATACGCTGTTCGACCAGTTTTGCACGGTTACATACTGTATTTTTGCGCCCTTTAGCGCAACAAGCTCTACCACCGCCGAGTGCAAATTGCCCTCGTCGAATTTCGGGGCGGTGCACCCTTCCATATACATAAGTTCCGCGCCTTCATCGGCAATAATCAATGTTCTTTCGAACTGCCCAAAGTTTTGCGCGTTAATTCTAAAATAGGCCTGCAATGGCTGCGAAACCTTTACGCCCTTTGGAACATAAATAAAGCTGCCGCCGCTAAATACCGCGCTGTTTAACGCCGAATATTTGTTGTCGGAGGGCGGAATTATCTTGCCGAAATACTTTCTGAATATTTCGGGATATTTCATAAGCCCTTCGGTGGAATCGACAAAAATTACCCCCAACTTTGAAAGGTGATCTTTCATGTTAGAATATGCCGACTCCGAGTCGAACTGGGCTTCTACCCCAGCCAAGAACGCCCTTTCCTGCTCGGGCACACCAAGCTTTTCAAAAGTGGTTTTTACGTCGAGGGGAACTTCCTCCCACGAGCGTGTTTTCTTTGCGCCCTTTGCCAAATAGTATCTTATTTTCTGGAAATCTATTTTGGCAATTTGCGGATTCGCCCAATTTAGGGGGGTTTCCTTTGCAAAAAAGGTCTTTAGCGCCTTTAGCCTGAAGTTTAAAACCCATTCGTCTTCGCCCTTAACCGACGATATGTATTTTACAACGTCTTCGTTAAGCCCCGAACCGGCGTCGTAGGCGTAGTCTTCGGCAAATTTAAAATCGCCTATGTCGCGCTCGAAACCAAGCTTTATGTTCTTTTCGGCGGGCATACTATTTTTCGGCCTCCACAAAGTCGTAGCCGTATTTTTCCAGCTCTAAAGCCAAGTCGGCGCTGCCTGACTTTACAATTTTCCCGCCGCTTAAAATGTGCACAACATCGGGCTTTATGTGTTCAAGCAAACGGTGGTAGTGGGTAATCATCAAAATACCCACGTCTTTGTTTTTATAGGAATTTATGCCCTCCGAAACTATGCGCAGGGCGTCTACGTCTAAACCGCTGTCTATTTCGTCTAAAATGGCAAAGCACGGCTTAAGCATCAGCATTTGAAGAACGTCGCACCTCTTTTTTTCGCCACCCGAAAATCCTTCGTTTAGGCTTCGTGCTGAAAAAGACGAATCCATCTTCAACTGCGCCATCTTTTCGCGCAGTTCTTTGTAAAAGGCGGGAACGTTTAACTCCTGCCTTTCGGGCAGCCTTGCCTGCAAACAAGCCCTTATAAAATTGGCTATGCTTACCCCCGCAATTTCAACCGGAGTTTGGAACGCCAAGAACATTCCCATTTTTGAGATTTCGTCGGGGCTTTTGCCTATAAGGCTTACTCCGTTTAGCTCGGCTTTGCCGCCTGCAATAACGTAGTCTTTGTGCCCCGAAAGAGCTTTTGAAAGGCTGCTTTTGCCCGTGCCGTTCGGCCCCATTATAACGTGAACAGAACCGTTGGGAACGTGCAAATTAAGGCCGTCTATCAAAAGCCTGTCGCCCAATTTCACTTTTAAATCTTCAAGATACAATCCGTCCATAAACTATGCCTTAAAACATTTTACAAATGCCGTATCAAAATCGTAGCCGTTGTCGAAATCCTCTATTTTGTCGTCGTCGTTTTTCGAAAGCTCGCCAACCTTTATCATATTAAACACAATTTCGCCAAAATCCCTGCAGGTTTTAACGTTCCATTCGTCCAGCAAAACTTTTGCCATAGGCCCGAAGGTTTCTATGCCGAATTCGCGAATGCCGTCGAGCAGCTCGGCCGCGCTAACATGCCTAGACCCCCTGCCCGCCTTTTGCGCAGCCGCCTTTTTAACCGTATAGTCGAGCGCCATTCTGACAAAAATATACGCGCCCAACGCATAGCGTTTGTCGTCCTTAAAAATAAGTTCCAGGGCTTTTTCGAAATCTCTTTGTGCCATAATTATGTATATCGGCTTTTAGCGTTAAAAATATCCTATGAAAGCTATTACAACAAGAGCCTCTTATCAACAATATTTTAACACACATCAAAAATATGTTTGCAAGAACGCGCAAGGCGTCAATTATAGCCCGTGTTATGCGCTTTATCTTTATGGGGACGGGCACAAGCCAGGGCGTGCCGCTTATTGCTTCTAAAAACGAGGGGTTAGACTTGTCGAACCCCAAAAATTGGCGCACCAGAGCCAGCGCACACCTAAACATAAAAGGATTTGACATTCAAATAGATGCGGGCCCAGAATTTAGGCTGCAGTGCCTTAAAAACAACATAAAAAACATAGACTTTTTTATTCTAACCCATGGGCATGCCGACCACATTCTTGGCATGGACGACCTGCGCCGCTTTTGCGACCTAAAGCCCAACCATGTTGTAGATGTTTACGGCGAAGATGGCGGATTGGAAAGGGTAAAAAGCATATTCCCCTATGCCTTGGGCGACAGCCCCGCACAAAGGGGATACCCCTGCTTTAAGCTGCACAACTTGCCGCCGCTTACCGACTTGGGAAACGGCGTAAAAATATACAGCACCCTTTTGCCGCACGACACGGTAAAAACATTGGGGCTGGTTTTCGAGGAAGACGGCAAAAAAATAGCCTATTATTCCGACTGCAAATCGCTGCCCGACGAAGCCCAACGCCTTGCCTACAAAGCCGATGCGCTTGTAATAGACGGCCTGCGCCCCGGCTATCACCACTCGCATATGTCGATATACGAGGCTATAGAATACGGCAAACTCCTTAGGGCAAAAAGCGTTTACCTTACGCACACAACCTGCCAGATAGACTACGATACATGGCAAAAAAGACTGCCCGAGAACTTCTTTATAGCCTACGACAGCCTTACTTTTGAAGTTTAGTGCATTTCAACTCATTTTTTTCTTGTAATTTGCAACGGCCATATTAACTTGGCAGACGATAATACAACCAACAATCAGACAAAGGAAAAATGAAAAAATATATACTTACACTCTTGGCGACTGTTCTGGGAACTGGCGCGGCGTTTTCGCAAGACGGTAAATTTCCGCTCGATTCAGTTGCAAATCCCTCGATTTCAAATCTCAGCATTTCGACATCAGTAGGTATAGAGTCGCAGTATGTTTTCCGCGGCGAAAAGCTTGCTGGAATTTCGCTTCAGCCCGAAGTTCAAATTTCGTACCCGATTGCGGGCTTCGACGTATACGGCGGCGCGTGGGCAAACACCCCCTTTCAAAAGCAAACACCCTACGAGGGAGTAGAAGTCGACCTTTGCGCGGGCGCAAACTACCAAATTTCGGCGTTCACGCTAGACTTGGGCTATGTATACTATTGGTATACGGACAACGCCCCCGACAGCATTACCCACGACCAAGAAATTTATTTCGGGGTAAGCTTCGACACTTCGTCGTTTTTGCGTGGCTTTAACATTAACCCCGCCTTGTATTATTTCTATAACCCCGATTTGAACCAGCACGTTGTAGAGGCTTCGATTGGCCACGAATTTGAATTGGGCGCCTTGGCCGGCATAGAAGCATTGACATTCCCCGTAAGAGGCTATTTGGGCTGGCTTTCGGCAAAGGAATACGAGGGAATCCCCGATAATAAGTATTCGTACTGGTATGCGGGCGCGACTGCCGACGCCGCCTATGCAGTTACCGAATTTTGCAAAATCAGCGCAGGCATTCGCTACTCGTACAAACACCACGGCGACGAATCCCTTAACATAGACGACAAACACGAAATTTGGTGGGGCGCGAAAGTAAGCTTCGGCTTCTAAAAAAAACATCCCTTAACTTTGGGCGCAAAGCTTATACTTTGCGCCTTTTTGTTTTAAAAAATGCTGGCAAAACTCTATTCTGGCGCGCTTATTGGCGTAGACGCCCTAAAGGTTGAAGTTGAAGTAAACTCGGGGCAAAAGGGCGAACCGCGCACTTTTATTGTGGGCTTGCCCGATGCCGCCGTTAAAGAATCGCTCGACAGAGTTTCGGCTGCAATTTCAAATTCGCAGTTGGCGGTACCCTCAACAAAAATCACCGTAAACCTTGCCCCAAGCGACATAAAAAAAGAGGGCTCTACCTACGACCTGCCAATTGCATTGGGCATTTTGGCGTCGGCCGGAAAAATTAAGGCGGAGAAAGCCGGCGAATACATTATTGCGGGCGAACTTGCCCTTTCTGGCGAGCTTAGACCCGTAAGAGGTGCGGTTAGCCTTGCGCTGCTTGCCAGGAAAGAGGGTCTTAAGGGCGTAATTTTGCCAAAGGAAAGCGCAAAAGAAGCGGCTTTTATCGACAAAATAGAGGTTTTGTCTGCAAATTCCTTAAGGGAAATTTGCGGATTTTTTAACGGGCAAAGCGAGCTTGAATGCATAAAAACAGCGGAGTTTCCCCATATAGACGAGAGGATATTGGGATTTGATTTTGCCGAAGTTAAAGGACAAGAAAGCGCAAAAAGGGCAATAGAAATTGCTGTTGCAGGCTTCCACAACATTCTTATGATAGGTTCGCCGGGTTCCGGCAAAAGCATGATGGCAAAAAGAATTCCGTCTATTATGCCCAAGCCCGACAAGGAGGAGTTTTTGGAAATTTTGGGGATATATTCGGCATGCAAAAGCACAAAACTTTTGGAGAACACCCCAAATTTGCGCCCCTTTAGAGCCGTACACCACTCTATTAGCGACATTGGGCTTATAGGCGGCGGCTCTATACCAAAACCGGGCGAAATTTCGCTGGCGCACAACGGGGTTTTGTTTTTAGACGAATTGCCCGAATTTAAGCGCAATGTGCTTGAACTTTTAAGACAGCCCTTAGAAGACGGAAAAATCTGCATTTCGAGAGCGGCGGCAAAGATAGAGCTTAAATGCAATTTTATGCTGGTGGCTGCAATGAACCCATGCCCTTGCGGCCACTTGGGCGACGCCAACAAAAAGTGCAGGTGCACCCCAGCGCAAATACAACGCTACCAAAGCAAAATTTCGGGCCCGCTTGCCGACAGAATAGACATTCATATACGCGTAAACTCGCTTTCGCTGGAAGATTTGTCTTCGGCAAAAGAGGGCTTAAGCTCGGCGCAAATGCGAAAGAAAATAGAAATTGCCCGCCAAATTCAAAAGGAGCGTTTTAAGAACGAAAGCTTCCTTTCGGCGGCAAAAAACAATGCAAATATGAGCGGGGCGCAAATAAAAAAGTTCTGCGCACTAAATTCCAGCGAAGCCGACCTTTTGGCAATGGCAATGCGCGAGCTAAACCTTTCGGCAAGGGCGTGGAACAAGGTTTTAAAAATTTCGAGAACCATTGCCGACATAGAGGAAAGCGAAAACATACAAGCCCCGCACCTTTTAGAGGCAATAAACTATAGGGGGCTGGACAAAGCCTAGGGCTTTTCTAAATTGTGCCCGAATCT
>JAXFOH010000040.1:0-2165 GCA_034180465.1 Opitutales bacterium | reverse complement strand
CTATTCGTTCGAAAAAAACAGAACCCAATACCCGCGCCCCTTAAAATCGGGCGAAATAGGCTGCTACATTTCGCACATAAAATGTTGGCAAAAAATAGAAGAGGAAAACCTCGATTTTGGCGTTATTTTGGAAGACGACATCGTTTTATCCGATAAATTTCCAGCCGCAATAGATTTTTTGAAAGCGCATTTTTCGGAATGGAATTTTGTTCGTCTGCAGGAGGAAAACAAAAACCGGATTTTATACGACGAAAAAGTTTTTTCGGAATTCAACCTAAGGGAATTTATAAGAACATCGGGCTGTACATGGGGGTATGCGGTAAATTTATATACGGCAATGTTTTTGCGGCTTAAGTGCGTGCCGTTTGGCATTACTGTAGATTCTAACATGCACTTTTACCACAAGCTTAACATTAAAACCCTTTGTCTTTTTCCGCCGGTGGTATTTGCGGGCAAAAATTCCGAATCGTGCATAAACACGGGCTCGGAGAAACCCAAAAACTTCCATACACTGGCACGCCCCGCATTTAGCTTTCGCTGCTATCTGGGCAAGATTTTATATTTTTTAAAGCGCGACGGCTTGCCGACATTTGCAAAAAATTGTTTGCACCTAAAAAAGGAAAAACGCTTTAACGGAAGCATAGATTTTAACGTGTTGTATTGCGCGAACGAAAAATACGCAAAGTTTGCCGCCGTTTCCATTATATCGCTGCTAAAAAACAACGGCAACTACAACGTAAACGTTCATTTGTTCGAGTCGGATTTTTCGGAAAACACAAAAAATACATTTCTTAAAATTGCAGAAAAATTCAAAAACGCCTCCCTATATTTTTATAAAATAGATTCGGATAAATTTTCAAAGCTTGGCACTAGCGTAGGCTATATATCCAAAGAGGGTTATTACCGTTATTTGGCGGGCGAGCTTATTGTCGACAAAAACAATGTTTTATATTTGGATTGCGACACCATTGTAAACAAAGACATTGGCGAAATTTTTTCAACCGATTTAAACGGGTATTTTTGCGCCGCAGTTGCCGACAAATACGTTATGCGCCACCAACTGCAGAAAAAATTGGGGCTTAATGGCAAATATTTTAACAGCGGAGTTTTGTTGTTCAATTTGCCGGAAATCAGAAAAGGCAACGCGGCAAAGTCGCTGCTCGAAATCTCCGCAAAAAATTCGTTCAAATTCCAAGACCAAGACGCAATCAATATATTTTTCAAAGATACAATCAGGGAATTGCCCGGTGAATACAACAGCGTTTCAAAATCGGCATTGGGCGCAAAAATCATACACTATGTCGGGCCAAAAAAGCCGCACAATTCCGGCGAAATAAGCATACGCAAGTTCAAGTATAAAAAATACGAGCGTTTGTTTAACTTGCTAACAAAGCAGGCAATTTAACGAAGGGCACAAAATGGATATTTGCTATTCTACAAACGAAAATTTTGCGCCGTATATGGCGGTTTCCATAACCTCGCTTTTGGAAAATAATCCTTCGTGCGATATTGCCGTTCACATTCTATATTCCGATTTAAGCGAAAGCACAACCGCGCACCTATCGAAATTCGAAACGCGCTACAAAAACGCGAAAATCGTATTCCATAAAATAGACGATTCGCGCTTTGAAAAGTTCGGGCTGACAATCGGGCATATTACAAGGGAAACATACTTCCGCTATATGATAGCCGAAGTTTTGCCGAATATCGACCGCGTTTTGTATTTAGACGGCGACACAATCGTAAACGGCAACATTTCCGAACTTTTCGAGACAGACTTGACAAACTGCTATTGCGCAGGCGTGAGCGATATCTATATAGAAAGCATAGGCTATAAAAAAACGCTCGGGCTAAACGGCCTATATATAAATGCGGGAGTGATACTCTTCAATCTCGACGAAATGCGCAAAACCGACATTGCCGAAAAGCTCTTCAAGCTCACCGCCGAAAACAATTTCAAATACCAAGACCAAGACGCAATCAACGTCGCCTTCAACGGCAAAATTAAGGAACTTGATTGCGTATATAACTTCAAACGCACCCACAAAACGGCCTTTCCCTAAAAAACACCCTCGGAAAAAATTATCCACTTTGTCGTACCAAATAAACCGTGGCGTAAATTTACATTCAAAATATTTAAACGCCTCTATTTTAAATACAAAAAA
>JAXFOH010000131.1:0-3434 GCA_034180465.1 Opitutales bacterium | reverse complement strand
AAAATTGTTTTGAAAATAGACAGGCAGCTTGCGCAGCAAGAGGGGCTTAGCC
Source organism: Opitutales bacterium (assembly GCA_034180465.1). GTDB lineage: Bacteria > Verrucomicrobiota > Verrucomicrobiia > Opitutales > Intestinicryptomonadaceae > CAKUIA01. Next base: position 3,382 of record JAXFOH010000131.1, on the reverse strand, counting down.
TTTCATCGGTAGCTCTTTTGCCCGAAAAGACAAACGATTTTACCGCGCAAATTACAACCCAAAAGCCCGTGCTTTCCGAAGAGTCGAATCTGCAATATGTTTCGGTGGAATATTCCGCCGTTATAACTCCAAATAAGGTGGGGACTTTCCCGCTGTCGTACGCATTTAACGGCGAATTTGCGGCCCAAATGCGTCCGCAAGATGCCTTTTTGATGGATATTTTTGAAATGGCAACAATGCAAAGGCGCACATTGCCATTTAAGATAAACGCCGAAATTGAAGCCCTAAAAGTGGAGCCTTTGCCACAGAATGCGCCCGCCACTTTTACGGGGGCAATAGGTTCGTTTTCTATAGAAAAGGCGGTGCTAAGCCCAAGCTCCACAAGTGTCGGCGAGCCTTCTACATTTTCGTATGTAATTGCGGGCACCGGCAATTTCGGCAGAATAGAGCCCGCCCAAATAAAAAGCGACGAAAACTGGAAAGTCTATAAGCCGAAGTCTAAGTTTTCCGACGAAAGCGACGGCGCAGGCTACATAGGCTCCAAAACATTTGAATATATAACCGTTCCCCTAAAGGCCGATTTGGAAAGCTTTATTCCTTTCGAATTTACCTTCTTTAACCCAAAAAAGGGCGAATACCAAACTTTGAAATGTCCAAAAGTTGAAGCCAGTGTTGCCCCCGCAAAATCGCAAACGCAAGCCGCAACAGCGCAGGCCAATTCGCAAACGCCCAAAATTACAAAAACCGGAGAATTCGACATTGTTCCAGCAAAAGACGCAAGCGAAAGCTCTACAGCACTGTTTGCGCGCGCCGAGTTTTGGATATTCCAAGCATTCATAATTATTGCTGTTATTGCCGCCATTGTTATGCGCCGTAAAAGTCTAAAACTTAAGGAAAACCCAATGCTTGCAAAATTTGTCGCCGAGAAAAAAGCCGCAAAAGAAAAGCTAAAAAAAGCCGAGCTTTTTGCCAAAGAGGGCAACGTTATGGAGTTTCTTAAGGAGGGTAGGAAGTCTTTGCAATATGCGCTGGCCGCCTCAACCGCAAAAGAGCCGCTTTCGGTTTTGGAAAAAGACGCGCAATATATTTTGCAAAGAGATTCGCTTTCGGAATTTTCGCAGACGGTCTCGATTTTGTTTTCGGGGCAGGACGCAGTAAGGTACGGCGAAAAAAGCGAAAGGGATTTTGATTTGCCAACGCTGGAAAGGAGTCTGAAGGCACTATGCAAAGAATTGTTGCGCTAGTTTTGTTTTTTGCGTGCTCGCTAGGCGCGGTTGCGCAAAGTGCAGGCGAATATTTTTCGCTTGGCGTAAATGCCTATTCCAAGGGCGACTATGCTTCGGCAAAAGACTATTTTGCAAAATCGCTTGAAAAAGCGCAAACCCCGCAAGCCAACTACAACCTTGCAAACGCTTGCCTAAAGCTTGGGCAAAACGGGTTGGCAAAGGCTTATTATATGCGCGCCCTATACGAAATGCCGCGCTTTAGAGAGGCGCAGTCGAACCTGAATTCGCTTGACAAGAAAATGGGGTTCGACGAATTTTCGTTCTCGAAATACGACGAGTTTTTAAACGAGCTTTCGTATAACGAATGGGTTGCCGCCGCGGCGATCTCCCTTTGGGGGGCGATTTTTCTTTTGGTTGTTTTGCCGCTTATGCGCAAAAGCGCGGCGTGGCAGATATTCTTGGGCATAATACTTTTTCTTTTGTTTTTTGTGTCGGCCTGCGGAGCTTTTTATTGGCGCGAATATTTAAATTGCGTTGTTGCCGTGGGCGGTGAACCCGTTTTAACCCTTTCGCCTGCGAACGAAAGCCCCGTTGTTGCAACCTTAAAAGAGGGGCAGCTTGCGCAAATTGAATCGCAAAATAACGGCTTTGTTTTGATTGAAACAAACGGCGGCAAAAAAGGCTGGGCAAGGCTGGACGGCAAGGCTTTTAAAAAAGTAGCCCCCTAAATTGCGCTGCCTATATATGCAAAAAATGCGGGCCAAAAATCAGCCTGCATTTTTTATTTTTAAAAAAAGCTTTTCTACAAAATTACGCTTAAAAATTCCGCATTGTTTTTTGTTTGCTTCATTCTTTCAAGCAGGGTTTCGGTAGCGTCTTCAACCTTTGCGCCGGCCATTGCCCTGCGCAAAAACGACGAGGCTTCAAGCTCTTTGTCGCTAAGTAAAAGCTCCTCTTTTCTGGTTCCCGAAGCCGCAAGGTTTATTGCAGGCCAAATTCTTTGTTCTGCAAGCTTTCTGTCGAGCACCATCTCCATATTGCCCGTGCCTTTGAATTCCTGAAAAATCAGCTCGTCCATTCTCGAGCCCGTTTCAATCAAAGCCGAAGCTATAATTGTAAGCGAGCCGCCTTCTTCGGTATTCCTTGCCGAAGAAAATATCTGGCGCGGCCTTTCCAAAGCTCTAATGTCTAGCCCGCCCGACATTGTTCTGCCGCCTCTAGACTTTGCCGCGTTGTGCGCTCTCGAGAGTCTTGTAAGAGAGTCCATCAATAAAACTGCGTCTTTGCCGGCCTCCACTATATTTTTGGCGCGGTCTATTGCCAAGTCGGCAACGCGTATGTGCGATTCCAAATTTTCGTCGTTCGACGAGGCGTATATTTCGGCCTGCGGCAAATCGCGCTTAAAATCGGTAACTTCTTCGGGGCGTTCGTCTACAAGCACAACAAGTACTTTGCATTCGGGGTGGTTTTCCATAATGCCGAAGGCTATGTCTTTTAAAAGCGTAGTTTTGCCCGTTCTGGGGGGCGCTACAATAAGCCCGCGCGTGCCTTTGCCTATGGGGCAAAAGATATCTATAACGCGGTTTGTAAGGCGGCCATCTTTGGTTTCAAGCCTAAGTTTTTTGTCGGGCGAAATTGTTGTAAGGCTTTTAAAGGGCAGGCACTTTTTGCGTTCTATGCACTTTATGCCGTCTACGGTTTCTATAAAGCGAACTTTTGGGTTGTTGTGTCCGTTTCTTATGTGGGCGGTAGCTTCTATAAACTGCCCTCTTTTAAGGTTGAATTTCCTTATAAGGTCTTTCGACACAAAAGGGTCGGTCGGTCGGGTTTTGCCGTTTCTGGCAACGTCTAGCAAAATGCCGTTTTGGTTCGCCATAAGCTCGAATACGCCCGACACTTTCATTATCTGCAAATTTTCGGTGTTGTTATCTTCCATATTTAGGTATTTTGGCGCGGCAAGCCCTAGGTTAAAAAAACTCTTTAATGGGTATTTTTGCCGCCCGATTATTAAACAGGGCAAGGCCAATACAAAATTGCCAATGCCGCTAAAAACAGGTGTAATTGTTTTATTTATCGGCTTTAAAATCAAGCAAAAAAGTTGACGAACGCCTTTTGCGGTTTAATTATAGCGCATAACAATGAACGATTATATCGAC
>JAXFOH010000103.1:0-8197 GCA_034180465.1 Opitutales bacterium | reverse complement strand
TAGAAAGTGTAGGCTTGTTCGGCTTCGTCGGCGTGCGGCATCCTAACCGAGGCCGACTGCACCCTAAGCGTCGTCCCGAAAACGGCGAGCAAAACAAAAACCAGTATTGCGGCGACGCTCTTCATTTTTTATATACGCTATAGCTCTTCCTTTACAAGCTCGCGCAACCTTTCTAAAAACTCTTTCGGGGGCTTTACGGGCGTGCCTTTTTCTCCTATGAAAACGTGGGTAGTATGCCCTTTGCAAAGCAAAACGCCGTCGCGCAAAACTTCGTATTGCACTTTTATTTTAACTGTTGGGGCTTCCCCGATGTAGGCTACAACTTCAAGCTTGTCGTCGAACTTGGCTGGGCGTTTATATTCCAAGTGCGCATCCACAACGGGCAGGTGTATTTTGTTTTCTGCAAATTTTTTATAGGGCATTCCAATGCTGTCCATAAGGTCTACGCGCGCAACCTCGAACCAATTTAGGTAGTTGCTGTGGTAAACAACGCCCATTGCGTCGGTTTCCGAAAACCTTACTCTTATGTGCGAAACGCTTTTTACCATAAATAAGCCCTTTTATATTTCGTCGGCAACAATTTCGCTTAGGGTTTGAAGCTTTCGTATAACCCTTATCGTTCCGTTTTCCTCTAGCATAAGTTCGGGGGCTGCGGGATACGAATTGTAGTTTTTTGTTGCCATGCTAGAGCAGTATGCGCCGCAGCCTTCTATAACGCAAACGTCGCCTATTTCGGCCTTTGCCAGCGTGCGCGGCATTAGCCCCTCGGGGTCGTTCGGAAGCGGCGTAAGAATGTCGCCGCTTTCGCAGCAGTGGCCTACTACAATGTAGTCTTTAGTTTCGGGGCATTTGTTGCGCTGAACTATAATTATGGGGTGCTGCGCGCCGTAAATGGAGGGGCGCAACACGTCGGTCATGCCCGAATTTGTCTTTATAAATTCGTAGCCGTCTTTGCCCGTCGAGCACATGTCTTGAACCTTGCAAACCAAGGCCGCGCAGTTCGCCAAAAGAAAGGTTCCGGGCTCTATTTCGAACTTTATTTTTCTTCCAGTCCTCTCGGCAAATTTTCTTATTTCTTCGGCAACAGGCGCGCCAATTTTTTGCAAATCGGTTGCCTTTTCGCCCAGCATACGCGCAACTTTAAAGCCGCCGCCCATATCCAAACAGGTTGCGTCCTTAAATTTTTCCACCGTAGAAAGGCTCATTTTTGCAACCTTAAGCCAAACTTCGGGGTCTGACCCCGAGCCTATGTGCGTGTGTATTTTTGTAATCTTTAAATTGTATTTTTTGCAGATTTCAAAAATTTGGGGGATAAATTCGTGCCAAATCCCGAAAGACGAGGCGGGGCCTCCCACATTTGTCCTTTTTGTTCCGCCCGAGCCGAGCCCCGGGTTTATTCTAACTCCCAATTCGGTGTTCGGCAAAAGTTTGCCGTAGCATTCAAGTTGGTAAAGCGAGCATGCGTTAAATTTTACGCCCATATTTACCAGCTCTACAATATTTTCGGGCATCTGCTGCGACGAAATCGAAATTTTTTCGGGAGCAATTCCCGCCATAATCGCCCTTTGCGCCTCGAAGGCACTTGAGGCGTCTACATGTATGCCGAGCGAGTCGAACAACTTTAAAATGTTTTTGTTCGACGAAGCTTTCATTGCATAGCGCACGGTAAGCCCGAATGCGTTGGGGAAGGCCAACGCCGCCTTTGCATGGGCAATTAGCGAGTTTTTGTCGTACACATATGCGGGCGACGGGTAATTGTCGGCGATTTCAATCGCTTTTTCTTCGGTTAAAAATTTCAAATGCTCCATAAAAATTTGCGTAATCTAAGCATTACTTTTCGGCTTTGTCAACCGCGTTGCAAACAATGTCGTAGCTTAATATTTGAGGCAAAATTTGCGGCGGCAAATTCGGGTTTTTAGGGTACAAAACATATAGGGGCACTCCAGCCCTGCCGAATTTTGCCAATTCTTCGGTTATAGACGGGTCTTTTTTTGTCCAGTCTATAACTATTTTTTCGATATTGTTTTCGGCAAAAAGTTTTTCTATTGCCCGCGTATTTAGCACCGCTTTTTCATTTGCCTGACAGGTTATGCACCACTTTGCGGTAAAATCTAAAAACACGCCTTTGCCGGATTTTTGCAACGCACTTATTTTTTGAGAAAGGCTTTTGGCATATGTTTGGTAGGCTGCAGACATGTCGGCATTTCCCGCAAAGGTTTTTTTTGCGGCGTAAAATGCGGTGTATACCGAAACAATAAGCAACATTCCCGAAGCCGTTTTTGCCGAGATGCGCCTAAACGCGGAAAAATGCGGGGCTTGCCATTTGCCGAAAATTGCGCACGCTGCCGCCAACACAACCGCCGAAAGCCCCAAAAGCCCCGATGCATTTGCGTTTGTTTGGCTGCAAAACACCCAAAAAAGCCACGCGCAGCTTAAATACAGCAAAAATGCAAGCGACTGCTTAAAGGTATTCATCCATTCTCCGCTTTTGGGCAAAAAGCGCAAAAGGCCGGGGTAGGCTGCCAAAACAACGTAGGGCAGTGCCATTCCTAGCCCGCAAAAAAGAAATACGAAAAATGCAAATTCCCAAGTGGAATTGTCCATTAAAGCCGCGCCTATGGCCGAGCCCATAAATGGCGCCGAGCACGGGCTTGCAACCAAAACCGCAAGCATTCCGGAAAGAAAAGCCCCCCAAAACCCCTCTTTGGGGTTTGTGCTTATGTTGCTTAGGTTGCCGCCAATTTGATATATGCCCGAAAACGAAAGCCCCATAGCCAAAAATAGCAAAAACATAAGTGCCACAAAAAAAGGCTCTTGCAGTTGAAATCCCCAGCCGTATTTTACCCCCGTAGTTTTCAATGCCAAAATTGCAGCCCCAAAGCCCAAAAAGCAAAGAACAACGCCAAGCGTATAGGCTAAAGCCGCTCCCCAAGCCCCCTTTTTGTTTTGCGAATTTTTTGCCAAAGAAAGCGCCTTTATGCCTATTACGGGAAAAACGCACGGCATAAGGTTAAGCAAAAGGCCGCCAAAAAACGCCAGTGCCGACGGTATTATAAGGGCTTTTATTGCGGCAAACAAATTAATTTCGCCATGCTGGGGCACGCTTATGCTTAAATTTGCTATAACTTGTTGGGGAACACATATATTAGAGCACAACAAAGCCGAAACTTTTGCCGAAATTTCGGCTTTCGGCTTTGCCAATTTGGGCACTTGTATTTCGTATAAAACTTTAAGTGAATTTTCGTAGCCATTTGTCTTTTCGCCGTAAAGCAAAAAGCTTTTAGCCTCGGGTATTTTTTGGGACAAAATTTCGTACCCTTTCGGCAGCGTAAGCTCTATTTTTGTAGCTTGCCCCGAGTTTTGGTTGTCGAGGGAATAAATATGCGCGCCCTTGGGTATTTTAACCTCTACGCTAAGCAGCATATTGCCGCCCGCAATTTGCACAGGCTGGTCGGCCGAAATCTGAACCGAGATTTTTTGCAAGTCGGCAAAAACGCGCGAAAAACAAACCAAAATCAAAAAAAATGCTAAAATCGAAAAAATACGTTTCATAACAATCTTTTATCGTTAATAAAATGCTCTAATATAGTTTGACAATGACCGCAATTCTTACGATTATGTTTCAAACACACAACAAAATAAATATTTATGGCAGGCTTTTTAAAGAACATTTGGACAAACGACATAGGCATAGACTTGGGCACGGCAAATACCCTTGTTTACGTTAAAGACAAGGGCGTTATTATAAGCGAGCCCAGTGTTGTTGCGGTATTTAACAATTCCAAAAGAGTTTTGGCCGTGGGCAATAAGGCAAAGGAAATGTTGGGCAGAACCCCCGGCAATATTACAGCCATTCGCCCGATGAAAGACGGCGTTATTGCCGACTTTGAAATTACCGAACATATGCTCAGATACTTTATCGACAAGGCTTCCAGCGCAATGAAGTTTGTGGCTCCCAGAGTTGTTGTTGCGGTTCCCTCGGGCATTACCGAAGTTGAACGCAGAGCCGTTAAAGAGTCGGCAATAAGGGCGGGGGCAAGGCTTGTGTACCTCATGGAAGAGCCGCTTGCCGCAGCCATTGGCGTGGATTTGCCCATTGGCGAGCCTCCCGCTACAATGATTGTAGACATTGGCGGCGGAACAACCGAAGTTGCGGTAATTTCGCTTTCGGGCGTTGTGTATTCTAAGAGCATAAGGGTTGGCGGCGACGAAATCGACAAGGCGATTATGCAGTATATGAAAAAATCGTACAATCTTATGATTGGCGAAAGAACCGCCGAAGAAATAAAAATACGCATAGGGTCGGCGCATCCTTTGGAAGAAGAGCTTAAGATGGAGGTTAAAGGCCGCGATTCGGTTGCGGGCTTGCCCAAAACTTTAACTATAACTTCAGAGGAAATCAGAGAGGCTTTGTCGGACACGTTTGCGTCTATAGTAAGTGTTGTAAGAGAGGCTTTGGAACACTGCCCTCCCGAACACAGTGCCGACCTTATGGACCGAGGCATAGTTCTTGCGGGCGGCGGCGCGCTTATTAGAGGCCTAAACACAATGCTTAGCGAAGTTACGGGGTTGCCCTGCTTTGTCGGCGAAGACCCGCTTAGGGCTGTTGCAAACGGCACTGGCAAAATCCTTACAGACTTGCATTGGTGGACAAGCGAAAACGACTAAACCTTATTGTCTAAACATTGTCTAAGGGCAGAACAAGGGCGTTGCGTGATATTGCGATATTTGTCGCAGTTTTGGCTCTTTGTTTTTTAATGCCGCCTTTTGTAAAAAATTCGGCAAAAGCTTTGTTTGCCGAATTTTCGGCTCCGGTAGACATTTTGCCCTCGCAGTTGGGCGATTTGGAAACCTATTGGATTAAGCACGCAAATTCAAAAAGGGCGTTGATAGAAGCCGGTAGAGATTTGGCGCGTTTAAACGCCTCGTACACTACAAAGGTTTTGGAAAACGAGTTTTTAAAAGACCGCATTGCCCGCTACGAAACCCTTTTAAAAATGCCGTCGTTCGACAGGTTTAACCCCGTTGTTGCAAGGGTAATAAGGCGCGACATTTCGGCATGGTGGCAGCAAATTACGGTAAGAAGGGGCTCGGTTGACGGCGTGAAAAAGGGCGACGCCGTTATTTATAAAGACGGCGTTGTAGGCCGCATTGTTCAGGTTTCGTCGTTCGAAAGCGTTGTTGAATTGGTAAGCAGTTCGGGCTTTAGAATGGCGGCTTATTTTAGCGGTTGCACAACCCCCGTAATATATCAGGGGGGTGGGGCAAAGGCGTTTACTTCGTATTCTGGCAACGCGCTTTCGGTGCCTTCAAACCTAAACGCAAGCGAAAAAGATCCCCTGCTTTTATATACGTCTTCGCTGGCAGGAACCTTCCCCGAAGGCATATACATAGGCAGCGTAGAAAAGTTGGAGCTGGACGACGATTGCCTGTTCAAAAAAGGCACCGTTATTTTGCCCAAGTCGCTGCACGATTTGCGCGAAGTTGTAATACTTACAAAAGTGGAGCAAAAATAAAATGGGAAACGCCTTCGACATAAGGCCGTATATAATGGCTTTGATAAATGTCGCATGCATTTTTATTTTGCACACGCTAAACGATTTTTTATCGGAATGGGGCGTATATATTTTTATTCCCGTACTTTTGGTGCTTGTGCCTTCGGTTTATTTAAAACTTTGGCAGCTTGTGCTTGTAGCTGTTTTTTCGGGAGCCGTAAGCGAGGCTTTTTTGCCCGTGCCTGCGCTTTCTTTTGTGTTTATGTATATGGCATCTTCGGTTTTCATAAAAAGCCAGTCGTTTAGATTCCGTAGCATAGACAAGCTTGGAGTTTTTTCGGTGTGCGCCATTGTAAATACGGCAATGTTTGCATGGGCGGTTTTGTTCTTTATGCCGCATTCGGTTTCTTGGGGGACATATGCCGTTAGGGTTTTTAGCGACTACCTTTTTTCAACGCTGTTTTTGTTGTGGACGTCTTCTTACTGGTATTCTTTTCATAAATCGCTTTTTATGGCGTTAAAGATGGAGCTTAGCTTGGACTTGAATGGATAACCAACCAAAGATAGAGGCTTTCGGCAAAGAAAAGCGCAAGCTTGGCGTTTTCTATTTTGCGCTGCTGGGCATGTTTTTAATATTGTCGTCGGCATTGGCGTATAGGCAGCTAATTTTGCATTCCGAATACGAGCAAAAGGCCGAAAGGCAAACATTGCGGCGCGTTATAAAACCGGGGGCAAGGGGCGACATTTTAGACCGCAACGGCAAGCTGCTTGTCGGCAACAAGCCCAGATTTTCGGTTGTGGTTTATTTTAACGAAATTAGGGGAGAGTTTAGAAAAGAGTATGCCCAGCTTAAAAAATACATAAAAGAGCACCCCGAAAGCAAAGAGGCGAAAATCCCCGCTGCCGAGCTTTCCATCACGGCGCGCAAACGCGTTTTACAGCGTTATGTAGACTATATAAATTCGGTTTTGGGCAGCGACTTTGAATTGGACGTTAGAGATTTTAACAGGCATTTTTCGGAAAGAATGCTTTTGCCGCTGCCGATAATAAAAGATTTAGACGAACGCCAATATGCGATTTTGGCGGAAAAGCTGCCTGTAGATTCCCCCGTGCAGGTATATGCCGACTCCTCGCGCAGCTACCCGTACGGCGAGTATGCGGCGCACGCTTTGGGTTTTGTCGGATCGCAAATGGAGATTGAAGACGATGGAATACCCGGCGAAACTTTGCGCACATATTCATTTGTTGCAAAAAAAGGCAGGTCGGGCGTAGAAAAGCAGTTCGACGACATTCTTACAGGCTCTAGCGGAATGCAGATATGGGTGGTAGACCCAAAGGGGTTTCAATATAGCCTAGAGCAGGAAATTCTGCCAAAAAAAGGTCAAACGGTTAGCGTTTCGCTAGACATAGATGTGCAAATAGCAGCCGAAGACGCAATGGCGCAGCGCAAGGGCGCGGTTGTGGTGCTAGATGTAAAAACAGGCGAGATTTTAACAATGGCATCTAAGCCTACCTATGATGCAAATTTGCTTTCGCCTTTCATCTCGAACAAGGTTGATATGCAGATAAGGGAAAGGGGGGCATGGCTTAACAGGGCAATACAGGGCTTGTATCCGCCGGGATCTACATTTAAAATTTTAACCTCTATTGCGGGATTGAGAGCCGGAACGCTAGACGTAAAAGACACCGTAAACTGCATGGGAGCTATGCTTGTAGGCAACCGAAGGTTTCCCTGCAACAAGCGTTCGGGGCACGGATATTTGGATATGGCGCAATCTTTGGAAAAAAGCTGCAACGTATATTTTTACGACGAGGGGCTAAAGGCTGGCATAGAGGCAATTAGCGATACCGCGCGGCTTTTTGGGCTGGACAAGAAAACGGGGGTTGACTTGCCAAACGAAACTTCGCGCAGTATTGTGCCCGACAAAGAGTATAAGAAAAAGAATTTGCTGGGCCCTTGGAGCTCGGGCGATACGGCAAACACCTCGATAGGGCAAGGCTACCTGATTACAACGCCGCTTCAGATGGCGTGTGTTGCGGCTTCGCTTGCAAGAATGCAGACAAGAACAAAGCCTTCCATATTGCATATGCCAATGCGCATAACCGACCAAAAATACCACGGGGGCGAACCCATACCTATAGATAAAAGCGACTATCTGGAAATTGTAAGGGGTATGGTAGCTTCCGTAAATACGGGCACTTCGCGCAGGGCGGCTAGCGACTTGGTGCAGATTGCGGCAAAGTCGGGAACGGCGCAAGTTCGCCCGCAGGGGCGGCCGCTTACTTTGGCTTGGATGGTTGCCTTTGCCCCCGCCGACAACCCCGAAATTGCAATGGCGGTTGTAATAGAGGGCGAAGAACCGGGCGACGCCAGCGGCGGCAAAACGGCAGGGCCCATAGTTAAAGCCGTTATGGAAAAATATTTCTCGAACAAACCAGCCCTTGTTTTGGGCAATTAAAAAGGAGTTTATATGAAGAATTGTTTTGTTTTTGCGGTGTTTATGTGTGCAGTTTCGCTTATGGGGCAAATTTCGGTGAACAATGGGGCGTCGGGCACATCGCTTACCGTTGCGCATAAAGAAAAGGTTGCAAGCGTAGAAAGCGCAAAACCCGCGGCTTCGCAAAAAGCCCCCGCCGACAAAATGTATCCTAGCGAGGAAATGCCGCTTTCCGACGCCGTAAAAATTTTGGAGAAAACGCCG
>JAXFOH010000090.1:0-6585 GCA_034180465.1 Opitutales bacterium | reverse complement strand
TTTTGCTCGGTTCCCGCCCGCCGCAAATTCCTTAAAAGCGACAACACCGAGGCAATGCAAATTGTAAGGCTTTGCAAAAGCTACGCCTTGGCTTTGCCCGAAATTTCGTTTACTCTTAGGGAAAATGCAAAAACCATTTTTAAATCGGCAAAAGGCTTTGGCCTTATAGACGCCATAGAAAAAATATACGGGCGCGACCTTGCCGAAAAATTAACAGAGTTGCCCGTTGCGCAAAAGGGAGCGTTAAAAATATACGGTGCAATTTCAAAACCCGATGTTTCGTTTGCGACAAGCCGCAACATATACGCCTTTATAAACAACCGTCCGGTAGAGTCTAAAACCGTGTTTTTTGCCCTAAAGGAGGCATACGCGCCGTTTATCCCCCAGGGCAAATATGCGGGCGGTTTTATCTTTATAGAAATAGACCCGAAGTTGGTAGACGTAAACGTGCACCCCGCAAAGCGCGAAGTGCGCTTTAACGACGAACGATTTGTTCGCGACTTTTTGTGCGAATGCGTTTCAAAAAAAATAGAAGCTTTGGCAAATCCCTTTGCCGAAACAAAAAAAGAAATTTCTTCGATTGAATTGGAGCTTAAGCCTGCAATTTTCCCCGCACGCGAAAGGCCAAAGAATATAGAATATGTGCGCCCTTTGCAGGTAAGCGACTGCGTTGCGGCGAAAGCCCTGCCCCAAAAGACGGAAAGTTGCGAAACCGGAAACGCCGCATTTTTGCAGAGCCAAAGCAAAACTAAACCCCAAGAAAGCGCATTGCCCGACTGGCAGTTTATGGGGGCTTTTGCAAACTACATATTTTTTAAGGCAGCAGACTCGGTTAAAATTATAGAAGCTACAAATGCAAAAAAGCGCATTGTTTTCGACAGCATTATAGATTCGCTCGAAAGCGAAAACAGACCGCTAACGCAAACGCTTTTGCTGCCCATTTGCCTGCAGCTAGACAGGCTTGAATCGGAAATTCTAAGAGACAATCTTGGACAATTTTCGGCTTGCGGATTCGAAATAGAAGAATTCGGCAAAGACTTTTTTAGAGTTTTATCGCTACCGCAATGGGCGGAAATTTCGCAAGCTGAAATTTTTGTAAGAGACTTTTTGGAATTGAAAAAAACCTCGGCTTCGGCAAGGGCTGCCGATATAAACTATGCTTTTGCAATGGCGGCTGCACAATCCATACGCGGCGCAACCCCGCCCGATTCCGCCGAAAGCGCAACGCAACTTTTAAGCGAGCTTTTTAAGTGCCAAAACGCCGCCAACGCCCCCGACGGCGCATATATAATAAAATCGGCCGACAAAAACTTTTTGGCGCGCCTTTTTAAATAGCCAAAAGAGCGACGCCTTTTTAAGCCGCACGCCCACGCGTTTTTACGGCTAAAAAAATATTTGCCTTAACCGGGAATACGTTTAATAATGGCGTAAATTTTTATTTAATAATGAACGAAGACCACAACAAAATAATTCAAGAAAACAGCCACGACCTTTTTGCCGTACGCAAGGCAAAGCTGGACGCAATGCGCGCGCGCGGCGAAGACCCGTTTAGGAACGAATGGCCCCAAACGCACACTTCGGAACAGGCGTTGGCATTGTTTAACGAAGAAACACAAAGCGGCCCCGAGGTTTCGCTGGCTGGGCGCATTATGCTTTTCAGGCTTATGGGGAAAGCAAGCTTTATTAAAATTCAAGACCGCAAAGGCATAATACAGCTTTATTTTTCGCGCGACAACCTGCCCGAGGGCAAGTATAACGAACAGTTTAAAAAAGACATAGACGTTGGCGACATTATAGGCGTAAGGGGCGAATTGTTTAAAACCAAAACGGGCGAAATTACCGTTAGGGTGCACGACTATAAAATGCTCAGCAAGGCATTGCGCCCGCTGCCCGAAAAATGGCACGGCCTTACCGACGACGACCAAATTTACCGCCAGCGCTACCTAGACCTTATAACGAACCAGGAATCGAAACTAAGGTTTATGCTGCGCTCGAAAATAATTAAGGAAATAAGGCAGTTCTTGTGGGAAAGGGATTTCTGCGAAGTTGAAACCCCCATTTTGCACTCGGTTGCAGGCGGAGCTGCGGCAAAGCCCTTTGTAACCTATATGAACGCGCTAGACTCTTTGTTCTTCCTTAGAATTGCACCCGAGCTTTATCTAAAAAGAATGCTTGTAGGCGGCTTTGAAAGGGTGTTTGAGCTTAGCAGGGTGTTCCGAAACGAGGGGGTGGACCGCAAGCACAACCCCGAATTTACAATGCTTGAAGTTTATCAGGCCTACTCGAACCACGAGGGCATGATGGAGCTTTTCAAGTCTATGATTCAGCGCATCTGCAAAAACATTTTGGGTACAACTTCTATAAAACGCCCCGACGGGCAAATTATAGAGCTTGGCGGCGAATGGCGTCAGGCAGACTATAAAGACCTTATTATTGAAACAACAAAAGACCCGAACTGGTTCTCTAGAACAAGGGAAGAAAAGCTTGCCTATTGCGACGCGCAAAAAATAGAAATTAAAAACCGCGACCGCGCTGAAGACTACGAAGTTACCAACGCAGTTTACAGCAAGCAAATAGAGCCTTTCTTGGTTCAGCCCACATTTGTTATGCACATTCAAAAAGAACTTTGCCCTCTTGCCAAAATTAACCAGAAAGACACGGGTGTGTTAGACGTTTTTGAACTTTGCATAAATGGGCAGGAAATTGCCCCCGCCTACTCCGAACAGAACGACTCTATCATTCAGCGTCAGATGCTCGAAGCGCAAATAGGCGAAGAAGTGCAAAAGCTAGACGAAGACTTTTTGGTTGCGATGGAACACGGTATGCCCCCTGCGGGCGGTATGGGCGTTGGTATAGACAGACTTGTTATGCTGCTAACCAGTGCCGAAAATATACGCGACACCGTATTGTTCCCAAGCTTAAAGAATATGACAAAAGACGCCGAAGATTCCAAAGAAGGCATTCTTTTAAAGTCTTTCCAAAACTATTCAAAAGAACAATAGCTTAAAAATCCATAAGGCTAAAAACGCAAAAAACTTCGGGAAACCCCCGAAGTTTTTTTGTGCTCGAAAGATGCGCAAAAAGTTTTCGGCTAAAACATTACCTGCAGCTGACCTATAACTATGTCGGACGACGCCGAACCTTTGTCTAACCCCATGGGCGAATCTTGAAAATCCAAATGCTCTATGCCCATTGCATATTTTAGGTATCTGCCGCGTATGTACCAATTTATGCCCGCATAATACGCGTGGGCTTTGTTGAACAAGCCTCCGGCATTTGGCGATTTGTAGGCAACATCGCATTCCCTAACGCCCTTGCCGTCGGTATTTAGATAGGTATATCTAAAAATAGGCTCAAGTTTACCAAGCTTGCCTAAATCGAATAACTTGTAGGCAACCATTGCGCTAAAACCGTGTGGGTCGGCATATCCTGAAGAGGTTGTATATGTGGGGATTAAGTCCGACTTTGTTTTGCCATATTGAACTTTCGCCATCATATATTCTAGCTGCAAGGTAAACTTTTCGGTTGCAAGCCTAAAATAGGGGTCTATGCCGTAAAGGTCGCCGCAATCTACAATTTCGCTTGGCAAAGATGCCCCGCCCGCTATTGCCGAAACGCTTTTTGTGGAATAGCCAAAATTGCTGCCAAATTTTACCGAGAAATCTTCAAACTTCTTTTCGTAGCCTAGCATTAGCCAGACAATAACGCCGTTGTCGCGCCTAATAGTTAATGCATCGTTTTTAGAATTCGAAAAGCCAAGTTGATACACATATTCTTTGTGTGTCGGCAAATAGCCGTCGAAATATATGCCGGGGTGGCTGCCCGAAAAGCCAAGCGAAGTTCCGTAGGCTGTTTTGCGGTACCCGTCTATACCGCCGTCGCCGCCGCCGAAATAAAGGCACAAAATATTTCTGTCCGGCGTATATAGGTTGGTGCAGCTGTCGGGCTCTTCCATAGAAAAGTTGGGGCCCAAAAAGCCTGCCTTAAAAGTTCCGCAAACATATTCGCTTTCAAAATTAAAAGTTGCAAATGCGCTGTTAATTGGCATGTCGCTTGGCAAATATACGGCGACAAACACGCTTGTATTTTCGGTTGGGTTTGCAATAAAAACGGGAATCAGCCTTCGTATATCGAAGCGCGACTGGCTTGAATTTGCGGCGTTGCAATAGGTATGCTGCGCGTAGGTATAGCGGTTTTGCAGAATAAGAAAGGTTCTAAGCTGCGGCTCGGCCTGCGGCAGCAAAAGCTCTATAGACGAGCTTTCCTTTTTTACCGCATCGGCGTCCATCTTCGAAATTACGCCCGTTTCCGACAGGGCGTCTAAAAAGCGTGCGTTAATGGCTCCCTTTGCAAACCCCAAAGAGCAACACATAAAAAAACCTACCGCAAGCCAACCGCGCATCCGCATAAATTATTTCAACAAACTATTGTTGAAAAATACGGAATCTTTGCAATCTTTAAGAGTAATAAATTCTTTAAAACCCGCGTTTTTGTAGGTGCTGTTCATTATGCGCAGGTTCGACACGTTGTCGGCAACAAAGGGGCTGCGAATGTCGCCGCCGTTCCAGTAGCCAATGCAAACGTTGTTAAACGTAACGTTGTTTGCATTCCTTACATAAAACGCGCTTGAAGGCAAAATACAGCCGAACACCCTCGGCCCGGGAAAACCCTTTTCGGGGTCTTTTACAGGGCGGGTTTGCTCATTTTGCAGTTTTTCCAGCGGCGCACCGCCCTTTGCCTCTAGCATAAAATCGCTTATGTAAATGTTTTCTAAAATATGCCCCGGAGTGGCGGTAATTGAATTGCTAATCCAGCTTTCGGCCTTTGCGATTATGCCCGAAATTTTTACATTGCGTATTGCGCTTTTGGGATCGCCCTTAACACCTCGGTTGCGGTGCCCCACCCTTATGCAAAGCGGAACGTGCATATCCATAACAACCAAGTTCGAAATTGTTACATTTTCTATAACAGCACCATCTACCGAAGAAATGTTTATGCCGCAACCGCCGTTTATGCCCTCCGACACGCCGAAAGTTTTGGGCCAATGCTTGCGCGATTCGTACACTATAGACCTTTCGGCGCATTTTTTAATTATGCAGTTGCTTATTGTTATATTTTTAAAATTGCCCAATGTTTCGGTGCCCGTTTTTACCGAGCTTGCGCACGACGAAATTAGGCAGTTTGTTATTGTAACGTTTTCTACGGTCGAGCCGGCGTTAAGGGTTTTAAGCACTATAGCGTCGTCGAAAGTATCTATTACGCAGTCGGAAATCACCACGTTTTTAGACTCTATGTCTATGCCGTCGTTGTTATAGTTTGCGTGGGCATAGATATTTAGCTTGCTTATCTTAACACCATCGCACTGCAAAAGATAGAATGTCCAGTAGGCAGGGCGTATAAGGCGCACATTTTCGACCAAAACGTTTTTGCACTTTTTTAGTAAAATAAGGCGCGGGCGATTTGGGGCTTCGTCGCCAATTTCAAATTCGCCACCCGAACCGTCTATTGTGCCAAGCCCCGTTATGCCTATGTTGCTCGCGTTTTCGCCCCTAATAAGAGCTACATTGTATTCCTTGCTTTTGTGGCCCTTTAAGACTACACCGCGCGGCAAATTAAGCATTACATTGTCTTTTAAAAATATGCTTTGCGTACGATATGTGCCAAGCTTGTCGAACAACACTTCGCCTCCGCCCGTTGCGCTGCATTTGTCTATGGCTTCTTGTATCTGATTTGTGTTCACAAAGTTACCATCGGCCTTTGCGCCAAAGTCCGAAACTTTTACATTGTCTGCCACGGCAAAATTTGCCAAAAATACGAACAAAATCGCACTAATAAAAATTCCTATCTTTCCCATTCTTTGCTATATTAATGTTAATGTATTCGTTGGCATATTTGCAAGCCGCCGGTTTTTAGGCAAGCAAAATTTGCCTAGTTAAAAAACTTTTCGGCTTCAAAGCGCGAAATGTTGCGCATATTTATATAGCGGTGGCATAAAAGCATTTGGTTGCTATGCCCCATGTTTAGCTGTAGCCTTGGCAGGTCTTTAAAACGCTTGGCAAAAAAGCTGGCGTAAGTGTGGCGCAGAACGTCTTGCACCCAGCGGCCGCTAAAGCCCGAATGGTTGCGGATTTTGCGCCAACGTCGTTGCCAGTTAGCAGGGCAAATTTTTTGTTGCGTTTGGGCAGTATAGCTTAACAAAATGCGCTTTAGTTGCGGCATAATTTCTACTTGGCGCACCCCGCCAGTTTTGGAACATTGCGAACGTATTGTTATTGTGTTTTCTTGCAAATCAATGTCTTGCCAAGTTAGCTTCCTAACTTCGCGCGGGCGAATGCCTGCAAAGACTAACAAGGCAACGGCAGGCAAATATATTCCGTTATTTTCTTTTTTTGCATTGGCTATAATTCTTCTAATTTCGGATAGCTTAAGGGGTAAAATTTCCTTTTCTATTACCTTTTTTCTTAAAATTTGTTTTATGGGGTTTTTGTCGCACCACTCGCGCCTTAGAGCAAATTCAAAAAAGGCATGCAACATTGCGCGCCCCTTGTTGTATTGGCTTGGGGTAGCAAATGCACAGTTTAGCCA
>JAXFOH010000063.1:0-3900 GCA_034180465.1 Opitutales bacterium | reverse complement strand
CCCGTTATATTCAGGGCTATGGACCAGTGGTTTGTTTCGCTCGACAAATACGATATGCGCAAAAAAGCGTTGGCAAACATTTCAAAAGTTCAATGGGTGCCATCGTGGGGCGAAAATAGAATTAGGGGTGCGGTGGAATCTCGTCCCGACTGGTGCATTTCGCGTCAAAGAGCCTGGGGCGTTCCAATTCCCGCATTTTACGACGCAAAGGGCGTTGCCCATATAGACGCCGGCATTGTCCGCGCCATTGCCGACAAGGTTGAAAAGGTTGGCACAAACATTTGGTTCGAGCAAAGCGAGGCCGAATTGCTCGAAGGCGTTTCCGTTCCCGAAAGCTTTGGCCCGAAAGGCGAGCTTAAAAAGGGTACCGATACTTTGGACGTTTGGATAGATTCGGGCAGCAGCCACTTGGCGGTTTTGGCCAAAAATCCCGATTTGGCTTGGCCTGCGGATTTATATTTGGAAGGTTCCGACCAGCACAGAGGTTGGTTCCAAAGCTCGTTGTGGACGGGAACAATAGTAAAGGGTTTGCCGCCATTTAAAAAGGTTATAACCCACGGCTTTATTGTAAACGAGCAGCGCAAAAAGATTTCAAAGAGCGACGCAAAGCCCTCTACTGCCGACGCCTATGTGAACAAATACGGTGCCGACATCATAAGGCTTTGGATTAGCTCGGAAGACTATCAAAGCGATATCCCGATTTCCGATGGCATTTTGGTTCACGTTGCAAACACATACCGCAGCATAAGAAATACCATTATGTACCAGTTGGGCAACCTCTACGACTTCGATTATTCGAAAGACGCGGTTGCGTGGAACGAAATGGACGCCATAGATAAATGGGCGTTGCACAAGCTTGCCCTTTTGGTAAACGGCTGCGAAAAGGCGTACGAAAACTACGAATTCCACCGCATCTATCGCTTGGTAGACGTATTTTGCGGCGTTCATATGTCGAGAATATACCACGACATTCTCAAAGACAGAATGTATACTTTTGCCCCCAATTCTAAGTCGCGCAGGTCTTCGCAAACGGCAATGTATATTATAAAGGATACATTCCTTAAAATACTTTCGCCTATATTGGTATTCACTTGCGACGAAGCCTACTGCATTTCCAACGGCGACGAATTTTCGAAAAATTCGGTTCACCTTTGCAAGTGGCCCGAAAAGCACAACGAGTATCTTGACGACGAAAACTACGAAAAGCTTGAACGCATTTTTGCAATAAGGGACAAGGTAAACGAAGAGCTTGAAAAGCTGCGTAAAGACAAGGTTATTGGCAAAAGCTTGGAGGCCGAAGTAGACGTTATGGTTAACGCCGACAGCCCCGATGCCAAAATTTTGCGCGAATTTGCCGATAAGCTTGCCGAATTGTTTATCGTTTCGAAAGTTTGCATTGTAGAGGGCAAGTTTGAAACACTTTCGGTTCAGGCGCATATGGCCGACGGCGTAAAGTGCTCTAGGTGCTGGCGTACGGTAGATTCGGTAGACGAAAACGGCGTATGCCCGCGTTGTGCCGAGGCATTGAAAGAAATAGAAAATAAATAGGACTTTTTCTGCTAAAAATGAAAAACAAAACCGCAAATAAAAATAAGGCAAAGAGCGCAGCCAAAAAGGTTGCGCCAAAAAAACCAGCGTTAAAACCGGTTAAAAAAGAAGCCCCAAAAAAGGCGGCGGCGGTTAAAAAAGTGGCAAAGGCGGCCCCTGCAAAAAAAGCGGCGGCAAAACAATCTGCAAAAAAAATCGCCTTCAAGGCAAAAGCGCAGGCTCCGCAAAAGAAACTTGCAGCCAAGCAGCCTACCAAACAATCAAACGCAAAAGCCGCAAAAAAGGCCGAAGTAAAAGTTGTAAAAACGGTTGCAAAAGCCAAGGCGCAGAATGTGTCTGCGAAGGCAAAGGTCCCCGCAAAGCGCGTTGTAAAACCGCAGCCTAAAGCTAAGCAAAATGCGAGAAAAAAGGTTGAGGCAAAGCATCCCGCGCCCGAAGCGACAAATATTTTAGACCTTATCGACAAAGACGCCATTTTAAAAGACGCATTGGCGGCAAAAGTTCCGTTAAGGGACAATAAAAAGAAAAAGGGCAAGCAGCGCGTAAGAGCTGCAGCTTCTATCTACAGCTCGTACGACGAAATCATTGCCCTTATGAATGAAAACAAGGGTAAAAAAGATGTTCCCTCTTCGGCGGTTTCGGGCAAGGCCGGTTCCAAAAAGGGCAGGGCAACCGCTTCGGCAGATGCCCTTAAAAAGAAAATGGCCACCGCTCCAAAACAGACTTTTGAAGTGGCTTCTATCGCCGACATTTTGGGTTTCGACCCGCGCCAGCAGCGCATAGGCATTATCGCCGAAAAAGACGTTCCCAAAAAGTGGAAGAAATATTATAACCTTTTGGTAGACCTTTTGGAAAAATACAAGAGGGGCGTAAGCGAAAGGTCTTCGGAAATCCTTAAAAAATCGGTTAGGGAAGAGTCGGGAGACTTGTCGGCATACGGCCAGCATCAGGCGGATGTTGGCACCGAAAGTTTTGAAAGGGATATGGCTTTTTCGATGATTTCGAACGACAAGTTTATTGTGGGTGAAATTGAGGCCGCAATAGAACGCATTAAAAACGGAACCTACGGCATTTGCGAATACACGGGCAAACCCATTCCAGAGGATAGACTGCTTTCTATTCCCTATACGCGCTACACAATAGAAGGCAAACGCCATAAGGAGGACGAAATACGCAAGCAAAAGCTTGGCGCGCGTCAGGAAATGATGGGTGAAATCCCGTCGGATTCCATTTCTAACGGCGACGATGGCGAATAATTTTATGGCGTCAAAAAAACAGCCCATTGCACGCGAAAACATATTCTATTTTATGTTGACTGCATTTGCACTTTTTATTGCCGATCAGCTAAGCAAGTTGGCGGTGATAAAATTCGTATCGTTTGCCGACGACAAAATAGATATTATAGACGGGTTTTTCTCGATAATACACGTTACAAATGCAGGAGCAGCCTGGGGTATGCTTAGCGGCAGAACCTATTTTTTAAGCAGCATAGCATTGCTTACGCTTGTTGCCATTTGGCTTTTTAGGAGAGAGCTTGGGTTCGAATTTAAGTCGGTTTGCGTTTGTATGGGAATGTTTGTAGGCGGCGTTTTGGGCAATCTGCTCGACAGGATAACCTGTGGGCATGTTGTCGACTTTTTAGATGTTTATATTCCCTATGTAAACTATAGGTGGCCCGCCTTTAACATTGCCGATTGCGGCATTTGCGTGGGCGTATTTTTGTATATTGTAATTTCAATGTTTTTTCTTCCAAAAGAGCAAAAAAAGTAGAAAAATGAAAATTCTCGATTTTAAGTCTAAAAATTTTGAAAAGGAACTTTGCAAAATTACCGATGCAAAAGAGGGCTCTTCGCAGATAGCCGAAATAGTGTCGAAAGTTATTGCTGATATTAAATTAAACGGCGACAAATCCTTGCTTGAATATACAAAAAAATTCGATAAGGCGGAGTTGACGCCCAAAACACTGGCCGTTTCGAAGGCTGAAATAGCAAAGGCTTTAAAGGAAACTTCGTCGGAGGAAAAGTTGCAAATTAAAGAGGCCATAAAGTGCGTTTCGTTCTTCCATAAAAAGACAATGCCTAAAAACTGGAGGGCAAGAAACCCGCAGGGCGCAGTAGTCGGCGAAAATTTCTACCCTATAAACAGGGTGGGGCTTTATATCCCCGGCGGGCAGGTTCCCCTTGTCTCTACCGTTGTAATGACGGGCGTTTTGGCAAAAATCGCAAAGTGCCCCGAAATTTGCGTGTGCACGCCGCCTTCGCCCGAAGGCAAAATAAATTCCAAACTGCTTTGCGCACTAAAATTTTTGGGCATAAGCGAAATTTACAAATGCGGAGGTAGCCAGGCAATAGC
>JAXFOH010000064.1:0-3979 GCA_034180465.1 Opitutales bacterium | reverse complement strand
GGATACAAGTTAAAGGGCAGGTTTTCGGCATACGCAATTTTCCCGTCTGCGCAAATTGTAATTTCTTTGCCGACAATTTCTCCCGTTTTAATTTCTATGTTTTTGTCGGCGTTTCTTTCGAGCGCGAAGGATAGGGCGTCGAATTTAAATTCCCTGAACATGGAATATACCGCTTCTATTCCTTTTGCCTCCTTTACTTTGTCGGACAAAAGGCTGGCTCCTATCTTTAGCGCGCTTTGGGCAATTCCCATAACCGCCCCCGTGTTAGAATCGGGGTCTATAAGGCGCAGCACGCCTCCTTTTGTATTTTTTAGCGAAAGTTTTGCGAGCAGGTTTTCGGCAAGTTTGTTCGGCGTTTCGGCTTTAGACGTTGCCGAAATTTCTATGTCGAAAAGCCCGTCAAGCGCGTTGCTGGTTGAATTTTCGAACTTTGTAAACTCCGAAAAGTCGGCGTCTTTTGCCGAGAACCTTAGCTCGCTTAAATTGTAGGAATTGCCGGCAAACAAAAGTTTTCCGTTTGCTGAACACGGCGTTTTAAACGATACAAAATCGAGGCTTTTTATTTGAACGGCGTCTTTGTTTAGCTCGGCAAAAAGTCTAAGCTGTTTTGCAAATTCCTTTTCGTTAAAATAAATCTCGTTTAGTCTGGAGGAAAGCGAAAGGTTTCGGCCAAAATCCCAAACTGCCTTTTGCTGTCGCGCCTGCGCGCTTTGTGGGCCGGCATTTGCCGTTGCAAAATTTGCTGTTTGCGGCACTTTTTGCGCTTTGATTTGTGTGTTTAATGCTTTGCTTTTTTGTGTGTTGCTTGCAGTTTTTACGCCTGCAGGCTTGTTGAATAATTCGGACAAAACTGCAAGGTGGTTGCACTCCAAACGCTTCGAATTAAGCGTTAAAGAGTAGCTGTTTTTGCTTTGTTTATTCGCCTGAAATTCGATGTCGGAATTTCCTTGCTTCGAGAAAATATGTGTTTTAAGCGTCGCTTTATTTATGTTGTAAAAATCTTTAATTTCGGCAGAAAAATCCATAGTCTCTATTTTTGCCGCCTTTGTTTTCGGGGTAAGGTTAAACAGCTTGCCCGAAAGGGTTAGGTCTTTGTCTTCAATTGCAAACGCAAGCTCTGCAAGCCCCGAAAGAATGTTGTTAAAGCCGCTTACTGCTGCAGTGTCCATAAACTTTGGCAGCGCAATCTTTGCTTTGCCCGAGGCATTTTTAATTTTTGCGTTGTCGAGAGAAATATCGGCACTCCCCGAAGCGTCGAAAAATTCCATGGAGTTTTTTGAAAGCGAAATTTTTTCGGCGTTGGCAAGCAGTTGCGTTTCGCTTAGTTTGCCCGAAAGGTTCGCTTTGGCATCGGTGTTTTTTATAACGTATTTGTCGCCGTTTGTATACGAAATACTTTCGGCGGAAATATTGCCCGAAAAATCTAAAACGCTATTTTTATTATTGGCGCTTAGCTTGCCCGAGGCTGCTTTTGCATAAAAGTTTGGCGCAAATTGTTGCAGCAAAAAGAGCGGAAAGTTATTCAAGTTAATGGAAGCGGTAAAATCTCTTTGCAGCGGTTTTTTTGTATCTATGTCGCCCGCAAAAGAAAGACTTAAAACCTTTGATCCGTTGTTGTCTTGCTGTGCTAAGTCGCACCTTTTTAGCGAAACAATGCCGTCTTTAAACGAGCCTGCAATATTGCCCGAAAAGTCCGACAAATTTTTTGCGTTTAAAAAGCCGCCTATGTTGCCGAGGCTTTCTACCGAAAATTCGAACACTCCGTTTTTGCCTGAAAACGAAAAGTTGTTGCCTATGCCGTTTTGTCCGTTTGCCGAAATATAAAGCTTGCCAGATGCCTTTTGCGCCGAAAAATCCAGCGGGAATAGTGCGTTAAAGTCTGCGCTAAAAAATAGCGATTCCGGCAAAAGTTTGCGTCCGTTTTTTATAAGCGAAATATTTTCGGCATAAAAACTTTTTTGCGTTTTTATGGAGAGCCGGTTTTTTTGCAAGTCGGGCTCCATAATAAAAACGGCACCCATTCTTTTAACCGAAAAGTCCGCATTTTGTATAAATTTTTTGAAAACGCTTTGCGGGATTTCGTTTAGCTGCAAAATTATTTTCGGAGCCTTTTCAAAGCTTTTGTTCGAAAAGTTGAATGCGGCGTTTTCTTCGAGCGAAATTTTTAAAAGAGGGGTGCTATCGTCGAAAATTTCTGCCGAAAGCGAGGAGATTTGCGCGCTGTTCATGTTGCCGGAAAATTCGCAAACAGCGTCTATTTTAGGTGCGCTTAAAAGATTTAAGTTTTCGTTTATATTGCCCAGATTTTTGCCTTCAAGCAAGATTCGGGAGACGCCCGAAACGCTGTCTAACCCGTTTTGCGCGCTTAGTTTTGCAAAGATGTCGCACGCAAATTTTGCGCCGTGCAAAGGCGCAAAATTTTTGATGTCGTTTTCGGTTGCCTTGCAGGAAAGCGAAAGGTTTGCATTCTCAAAATTTTTGCCGAGCTGGCCGTTTGCCTTTAGCAGTTCTTTGCCGTTTAACGAGGCAAGCGCATTTAGGGTTTTGCCGTTTGCATCGTCTAGCAAAGACGCCTGCGCCGAAATAAAATCGGGCGTGCTTGCCGATTTTATTTTTGCCGAAAACACAAGGGTTTTCACTGCAAAATTTTCGCCTGCATAAAAATCTTTAACCGAAATTTCGGCGTTGCACAATGGCGTGTTTTTGTCGAGCAAGGAAATGTCGGCTTTTGCGTTTGTAAGCGAAATTTTGTAGCCGAAATTTTTTGCAGATTCGCTTTGGGACTGATCTTTTGTTTCTTTTGCCGCAATTTTTGCTAAGGGTTCGGTTGCAGATTTTTGTATGCTTAAGCTTTTTTCAGTTTCTTGCGCTGTGGCGTTTTGCACGGCTTTGGGCTTTTCTTTTAAATGAAGAACGCCCTCGCAAAAGTCCAGATTTTCAACTTTAATTTCCTTGTCGAAAATTGCATTAAGCAACGAATATTTTAGCGTTAGGCTTTTAAATGTAAGCGTTGCCGAATCGGTATCTATTACGGCGTTTTCTATTTTTGCAAAATTCAGCAAAATTTTTACGGATTGCACTTTAGAGCCCGAAAGGTTTTCGGCCAAAATTTTGTTGGCTATTCTTGTCTGCACGCCCTCGCTAAAAAGGGCCGCAAAAGCCGCCGCTAAAATAACGGCAAATAAAGCTATAAATATTGCAAATTTTTTCATTGTAAAACTGCTTTCTCGTATAGGTCTTTTTTTGTGTATACTCTAAGTATAAGGTTTTCGCGCAGTCCGAACAAGTCGAATTGATACGCGTTTTTGTCTATAAAGGCGTCTAGCTTGCCGGAATCGCAAACAACAACATCTGCATCGGTTTTTTGGGGTGCGCTTTTAAATTGCGCGTTGTTTTCCAACAGCAAATAGGGTATTGGCCAAAGCGAATTTTGCGCAAAAAATTCGAAAGAAGCCTCCGGGTTTGTAGCCAGTATTTTTTTTGCAAGGCTTTCAAAATTTTTGTAGTCGCTTAATGTGTGCACATAGGTAAATGCGTTGCGCGGGTCGTTCGCAAAACGTATTGCGGAAAAGCACGCTTGCCTATATTGAAAGCAAATTGCCGCCAAAAATATTAAAAGCGCAAGTGCTTTAACAAATTTGTTTTTTGCGTTAAAAAGCGCGGCAACAAAGTAGCCCGCCAAAGCGCACAAAAAAACCATAAGCGACATAAGCAGCCACGGCGTTTTATATGCAATAAGCGAAAGCAAAACAAAATAAAGAACCGAAAATTCTGCCAAATATTTGGCAAGGTTGTCTTTCTTTGCAAAGGCGGCCATAGCTCCGAAAAGCGCAAGTATTGTAATTGCAGTTTCGCCCATAAATATTCGGTTTTGCGGGTTTCCAAAAAGTATTTTTGCGTAATACAAAAATTCTTTTGAATGCTCCGCGCTTTCAGATTTATTTGCAAAGTGCATGTAGCTTAAAACGCCGTCTACAAC
>JAXFOH010000062.1:0-3845 GCA_034180465.1 Opitutales bacterium | reverse complement strand
CCTCCCGCAAGCACGCGCTTGAATTTGCCGCATTTTACCAAAAGTTGCGCAAAGGCAAGGGCGGCGGTTGCCCCCGAACACGCGGTATTTATCATCCACATTGGGCACCTTGTGTTAAGCGATTTTGCCATTGCGCGCGGCAAAGCGCAATATTCGTATTGCTCAAGGTCGTTTTTGGTAAAGGGCTTTTCGCTTTTGCCGAACATCTGCAAATATTCGCGCTCGCCCGATGTCATGCCCGCATTGCACGAAGCCATTAAAACAGCGCAAACAATTCCCAGTTTGCTTATGTTGGCGTCTTGTAGTGCGCTTTTTGCCGAGCATATCGCAAGCCTTATAAAGGGGTCGGCAAATTCGGCAAGCTCGCTTTCAGTCATAAAGGACGCCGCGTTAAAGCCTTTTACTTGGCCGCCCATATCGCTTTGCATGCCTTGCGTGCAAAATTTTGTTACTTTGCCGATTCCGTCTTTAAGGCCACGCAGAGATTTTAAAACATCGTTGCAGTTGTTGCCTATAGGCGAAATTATTCCTATGCCCGTTATTGCGCTTTGCATATCTAAAATATCTTTACGGTTTTTAGTGTTATTTTGTAGTTCGGGTTTTCTATATATACGCTTTTAATTTGCCCGTTTTGGCTTTCGAATTCGTAAATATTGTTTGGTGCTTTAAGCGTGGTTTTGCCGTTTTTCTCGCTAATTGTGCATCTTTGCGGGAATGCCGCGGCATAGCCCAAGCAAACAAGAAAGTCTTTTGCGGCATATTTTTTTGCAAGGCGTTCCGGCAAAAATTGCGAGCCTTTTGCGTCTAAAATTTCTCCCGAATTAGAAACTTTTACAAACGCAAAATTTGCCCCTTCGCACTTTATCGACATTTGCGCGTAGCCTTTTTGCGCCTTTACAAAAACGTTTAAAACAAGCTCGGTTTCTCCGAATTTAAACACGCCTCTTTGCATATAGCTTTTGCCGTAAAGCCCGAAGTTGTGCACATACGGCGTTGCCCAAATGCACGCAAAAGACTCCAAAAAGAAAAGCAAGACCCAAAATATTTTCATCTTTTAGTTAAGTTTAAATAGTTCCGGATTTGTTTCGTCGAAAGCCGAATTTGAGGCGTTTTCGTCCAACTCTTTTTTAGAGAAAAGCATTTCTGTTGTGTCCGAGTCTTGCTCGTAAACGACTGCCTTAACCGGAATTTTGCTTTTTAGCGTAATTTCTATCTTTGCCGCAAATTTTTTCACAAGCTCGTCTTTTGGGGTAAGCCAAATTTTGCCGTTTTCGGTTTTGCATTCAAATTCCGAAAAGTCGCCCGAAATCATATTCAAAATCATTTTTGTGATTTGCTTTGTCTTTTCGGGGGCGGCGTTTTTTATCTGCCTTAAAGTATTGTTGCTTTCTTCGAATTGGAATACGCCGTTTTTGTTTATTATAAGAATGCTTTTGTAGGGGCTAAGCACCTGCCAGCGCACGTTTTCGCCGTCGCTTACGGCAACAGCTTTAGATGCCAACTTTTCGCCAAGCATTGCATAGGTTTTTGTCTGCTCTATAAGCACGGCTTTGGGGTTGCAAAATCCGTGCACGGCAATGCCTGCAGTTAAAATTATGCAAAAAAACTTTTTCATAGAATCTCGAAAACAAAAATTGCCGCCTTGTTTGTGCTCGACAATACATATTGCATATATTGTCCTTTTGCCCCGTTTTTTAACGCCGCCAAAATTCCGAAAGCCGAAGTTGAATACGAGCTTGAAAGCTTTTCGTCTAAAAATTCAAAATTGCCGACTTTTGTTGAAATTGCCCCAATGATTTTTTCGGCAAATTTATTGCGCGGCAAAAGCGAAAAGCATTTTACAAAATCTTTGCAATTTGCATTTGCCAAAATTTGCCCTACGCGTTCGGCCTCGGCTAGCGGGCTTTGCGCGCGTTTTGAAATGTCTAATAAGCTTATTTTTGCAAGGGGCATAACGCCTTTTAGCTCTTTCGACAAATAGTAGGTTGCAGCCTGTTCGCTTAGGTTGGGCTTTGCGTGCGAATATATGGCGTGCGCATTCATAAACTCTTGCGCAAAGTGGTTGTATTCGTCGCTAGAGCCTACAAAGGCGGCATCTATTGCATTTGTCTTTATTTTGTTTAGGGCGGTTTTTAACGCACATTCAAACGAAATTTCCTTTGCCGAAACCGCAAAATTTATGCCGTTTAATTTGTAGCTTAGCGCGGCAAGCGAAGATGCGGCGTTGTGCACCGAATTTGTAAAGGAAAGCGGCTTTGCCGAATTTTCGCCCTCGGTTAAAATAGGCATTAAAAAGTTTTCGGTTTCGCCCGTCATGCCAAGCCCAGTTCCCAAGCATACGCCCGTTCTTTTTGCGTCGATTTGGGTACCTAGTGCGTTTGCGCATTCTTGCATTGCGCTTAGCAAAATTTGCTGGTGTCTAGACCACCTGCGCTTTTTTAAAGGCGATATGCTTTTTAGCGGAGTAAATGTTTGGCGTTTGTTTAAATCGCCGTAGTTTTCAAAAATTTGCGCCGAGTTTTCGCCCAAATCCGAAAAAGCCCCGACAGAGTAGATGTAGCAAGGGTTTTCGTAAAAATCTATTTTTGCGGAATTCGTTTTCGAAAATATTGTGCACGAATTGTTGCCGCCAAAGCCGAGAGAAAGCGACAAAACACTTTCCAGATTTGCCCGAAAATTTTCGGTTGCAGGCGGCGGGGTAATTTCTGGGTCTTTGTCGGAAAAGCCGGCGCTTGCAAATGCCTTGCAATTTTGCATTGCCTCTATTGCCACTGCGGCGTTAAGCAAGCCGCTTGCCCCCAATGTGTGCCCGAAAATGCCCTTTAAAGACGCATATTTAGGCATAGCCGTAAAGGCCTTGTTTAGTGCTTTTATTTCGGCAACGTCGTTGCCAGCCGTTCCCGTGCCGTGCGCGCATATAAACGAAACAGGGGAGTTTCTCGAAAGTTTTAGCGCGTTTTCTACAGCCAAAAATGCCCCGTTTCCCTCTGGGTCTGGCGCGGTTGCGTGGTGCGCATCGCACGAAGACCCCCAGCCCGAAACGTTAGCCAAAACATCAAGCGAATTTTCGCTAACAGCCTTTTGGCTTGCCAAAATTAAAACGGCTCCGGCTTCTCCCAAATTTATGCCGTCGCGGTTTGCGTCGAAGGGCTTGCTAAATTGTTTCGACAAAAGCAAAAGCGAGCCAAACCCGTTTAAAGTTATTCTCGAAAGACTGTCGGCGCCGCAAACTATTGCAAAATCTAAATCGCCGCAGGCAATAGCGCAGGCTGCGGCATCTAGCGCAATAGACGAGCTTGAGCACGCCGTAGAAAACGCGCAACATTCGCCCCAAGCCCCCGTCCTTTTTGCGACAAATTCCGCCAAAGTGCTGCATTCGTAGTAGCGTAGTGCCGAAAGGTTTTTTGAGTTGTTTTTTATGTTGTCTACAATGGCGTTTTCGGTTTCAAAAACGCCGCCAATGCTTGTTCCTAAAAAAACGCCGCATTTATATTTTTTAAGAATTTCGGCGTTAAAATTTAAAAGGCTTTGGTTTAAAGCCGCCAAAAGCATTTTGCCGCAGTTTGAAATTTTAGAAGCGTTTTTAAGCTCGGGTATTTCGGCTTGCCCCGAAAACCTGTCGGCAAACCTTTCGCTTTCGAACAAATTTTGCTGCCTTAGCGCACGCTGTTGCGAAAGTGCCAAGTTGTAGGCTTCGTTGGGGTTGCGGGCGTTTGCGCACCAAAGCCCGTGCGAAACTACGGCAATGCTTTGGCTTTTCATTGTTTTGCCAAAATATAGTCTGCCAATGCGCCCATTGTGGCGAAAATCTTTTTGGCTTCGTCTTTGTCGTCTACCGAAATTTT
>JAXFOH010000025.1:0-2224 GCA_034180465.1 Opitutales bacterium | reverse complement strand
CCAATGTGGCCGGTGCTTGCAAAGGGCATAAGCTCTAAAAGAGCGTCTACCATGCCAAGCCCTGCGCGCAAAATCGGCACAAGCAAAACTGGCGTTTCAACAAATTCGCCGTTTGTAGTTTCCAAAGGGGTTTTTACATGTTTGCTTTTAAGCGGAAGGTTTTGCGTTGCCTCGAACCCGATAAGCAGCGAAATTTCCCTAACAAGCCTGCGAAATTCGCTTGTGGGAGTATTTTCGTCTCTAAGCATAGAAATTTTATGCTTAATTAAAGGGTGTGTCATATAGTGGATTCTGCCGTTTAACATAGCCTAAAATGCTAGTTGTTGCGCCAATAACTACAAGCAAAAAAGCGCGGGAGGGTTTTTCAAAAAATACGCAAAGCTTTCCGGCCTTGCGCATTTTATAAATTCTATGCCACGGGCTTTGTCGCAGTCTTTACTTTTGCGGAATCTACTTTGGGGATTTTGTCGTAAAAGTTCGAGGCACGTTCTACTATGTTAAATAGGTTCTTAGAAATTTTGCGCATAGCTTCGAGCATTTCCAAATATAAAATACCCACTTCGGGGCGGCATTTGCCGTTTTTAATGCGCTCCATATGCTCGGTTTCCAGACGGCTTAGCGTGTCTACAATGTCGCTTCTAAACATATCTGAAATCTTTTGGGCATCGGGGGTTTTCTTTTCCAAAAGCGAAATCGAAAATTCCGCCAAAGCGTTCAGTTTTTTGCAAATTTGGTTGAATTCGTTTTCGGCCTCGGGGCTAAAAGAATATTTGTTTTTAAGCATTCGTTCCATTACCGAGTGTATTACAAATGTAAGGTCGCCAATACGTTCGGCATCGTTTGTGCAGTGCAATAGAACGGGTATTTGCTCGGCTTCGTTCTGGGTAAGGTTCTTTTGCATTAGCTTGGCAAGATATTCGGTAATGTCTTTTTGGCGAATATCTACATCGTTTTCACGTTCTTCAAGCTGGGCAACCATATTCTTATTGCGGTCGTCGTTTTGGTTATACATTTTTAGGGTGCAATCCACCATCTTCCACGACTTTTTAAGCATTTTGCGCAGCGCGCCCGCCGTTTGCGCCAAGGCTATTGAAGGTGCGTTTAGGAAGTGCGGCTCGAGCCTCTGGTATTTTACCTTTTCTTCCCTTACGGGTACAATCTTTTCGCAAATTCTTGCCAGTAGGGGTATAAACGGAATCAAAATTATGGTTGCGCAAACATTGAAAATTGTATGCGCGTTTGCAATTTCGCGCGGGATATCGCCCGCCTTGCACGACATTCTTACAATTTTAAAGAAAATAGGGTCGCCCGAAATTGGAATGTAGAAGGTTGCCACAATTATCAAAACGCCAAGTAAATTAAAAAGCGTATGGGCCATTGCCGCTTGTTTTGCAACGCGGTTTGCGGGAATTGCCGCAAGCTGTGCCGTTACCGTGCTGCCGATGTTGCTGCCGAATATCAATGCCGTTGCCGTATAAATGTCTATCAAACCGCTTGCGCCAAGAGCCACAATAACGCCCGAACAAGCCGAAGAACTTTGCATTAAAACCGTAACCAAAAGACCCACGCCCATAGCTCCCAAAAGCGCAAAAAACGGAATATATCCACTTTCGGTTGGCATACATTGAAATGTTTGAAATACCGACATAAACGCAGGGTGGTCCGACAAAGTTTTAAGATCGTCTGCCATTATTTGCATGCCGAAAAACAAAAAGCCCAAGCCTATAATTGTTTCGCTCCAGTTGCGAATTGCTGGCTTGGGTATAAAGCTTACAATCAAACCTATTGTGATTGCGGGCATAATAATCCAGCTAATGTCGAAGGCTACAAGCTGGGCTGTAATTGTTGTACCTATGTTTGCTCCGAATATAATTCCTATTGCCTGAACCAAACTTAATAGGCCTGCGTTTACAAAACCTATAATCATTACCGTTGTAGCTCCCGACGACTGTATTACCGCCGTAACCGTAGCTCCCGTAAGGATTGCCACATATTTGTTCGACGAAAACAGCCCTAAAATTGTGCGCATTTTTTCGCCCGCAACGGTATTTAAGCCGTCGCTCATCATTTTCATTCCGAGAATGAAAATAGCCAAACCTCCGATAACGTGAAGTACTAATTCCATATATGTTGTTTTTTGGGGGTATTGTCGCAATATCGGCGCAAAAATTGGCGCAAACATTGTTATAATAATATAAGCTTTTTATTAGATTTTATTCTTTTG
>JAXFOH010000008.1:0-25477 GCA_034180465.1 Opitutales bacterium | reverse complement strand
CCCACTTTAAGCAGCCTGCCAAAAGCTTCGTCCAGGCACTGCTCTAGCCCTTTATTGCCGCCCATAAGCTCTATAAGACCCCTCATATCGTGCTCGGTGTCGAACCTATAAACATAGGCGTTGTTTTCTGTATAGTAATCTCTAAAACCCTGGCCGCCGCTTGTAGAATAGTCTATGTCTTTAATAAACTGCCCCTTGTCGTTTTTGGGGTGGAAAAACTTTGTCTTTTCGTTGAAAAGCTTGCGGTAGTTTTGCCCGCGCGCTAAAAGCTCTTTTGCCGATTTTTTGTCGCCCAAAATTTCGGCTATTTTGCCAAGGCACCAATCGTCGTAGCAGGTGGCGGTTGTAACGCTTACGCACTGGCGACGCATATGCTTGTTTACTTCGTCATAAGTTTCTTCCTGGCCTTTGTCGAGAGCGGGAATATAGCCGTTTTTAAAATAGAATTTCGAAAGTTCGCCCGAATCTTTTATCGTGTCTGGCAAAAGCGATTTTGTGTAGATTGTGTTTAGCGAAAGCTTAAAAAATTCCGCCAAGTTTAATCCCTTAATGCCCTTGTTGTAGGCGTCTAAATAGGAGGCGGCAATGTGGTTGCCGTTCATATACTGGTTGTCGCCGTCTATTGTGGGAAATTTAGGCACCCAATGCTTTGGGTTTGTTTTTGCCATATACAAAATAGAGTCTAAACACTGTTTTTCAAATTCGGGGTCAAGCAGAATTTTTAAGGGATGGCTGGTTCTATAGGTATCCCACGACCAGTCGTCGATATAAAAATATTTGCCTTCGAAAGAATTTTCAACTTTGCCCGAATATACGCTGTAAAACCTGCCGTATTCGTCGTAGTTTACCATTCTTTCCATAGTGCGCCAAAGCGACGTGTAAAATACAGCGGTTTGGTTTTCGTCGTACGATTCAAACTCTATTTGCCCCAAGGCGTTGTTCCAAATTTCGCGGCCTTTTTTGGCTACGGGCTTTACGTCGAAAGTATCTATTTCTTTCGCCAAATTTTCCTTTGCCTGTTCAAAATTTATAAAGGATACGCCGAAACGCGCGGCAAGCTCGCTTGTGTTTTTATCGAAAATGGCGGTAATGGCATTTTTTTCTTTTTGCACGGCAACGGGCTTTTGGCTAAACTGCATTGCAATATATACTTTTGTGTTGTTTCTAAGCCTGTGCGAAAGGCCAAAAAACCCGTCATCGTCCAAAAATTGGTCTACAGCCGAGCTGTTTATACGCAGCTTTGGCGGTTTGCCCGAATCTAAAAACTTAAGGTTGTATATTGCGCTTCGTTTAGAAACCGCAAAATCGACAAAAATATTGTCGTCTTCAAGCAAAGCCGAATAGGAATATGGCGTGTATGTTTCGTTGTCTACAAGGTAAAATTCCTTTGGGCTTTCGCTAGTATAGGCAACAAACTTCAAGTTCGGGTGAAACCTGTGCGTGTGTATAAAAAACGGCAGAGAGGAAATCGAAACTCCGCCCGCGTCGAAATTGCCCGCAATGCAGCGCATCATAGAATGCGGCAGCTGTATTGTTTGGCGCGCGGGAACAAGCAGGTGGCTTACTCCGCCCATTTGGGTGTTTACATAGTCTACGGGTTCTTTTGCAAAAAGAGCAAAAGCCGCAGCGAACATTGAAATTATTGATACGTATTTTTTCATCGAAATAAAATCTATCTAAAACGCCATATCATTGGAAGCCTATAATTGCATTTTTTTTGCAAATTACCACAAATTTGCAGCAAAAAAGCACAAAACAAACTACAATTTTGTAGGAAATTTTAATTTCTCGGAACTCAAAAGCAAAATGCATATTAAAATATTGAATTTTGGGCAAAGCTGGCAAATAGTTCTAGCCAATTATGAGTATAAAAATTGGTATTATCGGTTACGGGAATTTGGGCAGAGGCGTAGAAAGTGCAATCCGCCAAAATCCCGATATGGAGTTGGTTGCGGTATTTACAAGAAGAAATCCCGAAAGGTTGAAGATATCTACGGATACTGCAAAAGTTGTTAGCGTCGAGAAAATCGCCGACTGGCAGGATAAGGTGGACGTTATGGTAATTTGCGGCGGCAGCGCAACAGATTTGCCCAAGCAAACGCCCGAATATGCCAAAATGTTCAATGTAATCGACAGCTTCGATACCCACGCAAAAATTCCCGAACACTTTGCGGTTGTAGACAAATCCGCAAAAGCGGCAAAAAAAGTTGCCATAATTTCGGTCGGTTGGGACCCGGGTCTATTTTCGCTTAACAGAATGTATGCAAATGCAATTCTTACAAACGGCAAAGATTATACTTTTTGGGGCAAGGGCGTAAGCCAGGGCCACTCCGATGCAGTACGGCGCATTAATGGCGTAAAGGACGCAAAGCAGTATACAATTCCCGTTCAATCGGCACTGGACGCCGTAAGAAGCGGCAAAAACCCTGAGTTGACTACGCGCCAAAAACATATTCGCGAATGTTTTGTTGTATTGGAAGAAGGCGCAAATGCCGCCGAAGTTGAAAAGCAAATAAAGGAAATGCCAAACTATTTTGCCGACTACGACACAACAGTGCACTTTATTGACGAAGTGGAATTTGCAAAGAACCACAGCCGTATTCCCCACGGCGGTTTTGTTATAAGAAGCGGCAAAACAGGCTTAAATAACGAAAACAGCCACATAATTGAATATAGCCTAAAACTGGATTCCAATCCCGAATTTACTTCGTGCGTTTTGCTAGCCTATGCAAGGGCAGCCTACAAGCTTAACAAAGAAGGCCAAAGCGGCTGCAAAACGGTATTCGATATTGCTCCCGCCTACCTTAGCGCAAAAAGCGGCGAGGAACTTAGGGCTACAATGCTTTAATTTTTTTGCATATAAACTTTGTAGGGCCGCGCATTTTGTGCGGTCTTTTTTTATTGCCATATCTCGGCCAACCAATAATATTGCCCAACGTGTATATGAAAAGGGTTTTTGTAATTTTTATTTTGTTCTGCGCAATTCTTGCCAAAGCTGAAACTTTATTCGAAATCGGCAAACCCGACGGCTATGCAAGTGAATTTAAAATATTTCGCGGCTTGGGCGACGGAATGCATTTTTTTACTCGCAACTACGAGGTAAACCGCCGCCCCTACAGAAATTTAGACAAAAGTCTGGAATTTTTTTCGCAGAAGAATTTCGAGTTTGTTGTAGGCAAAAACAAGGATTGCGACTGGCCCTACATACACCCGGTAAGAAATTGCGACTGGGGGCAAATGCCTTTTGTCTGCAAGATAAAATTCAACGTAAACA
Organism: Opitutales bacterium; assembly: GCA_034180465.1. GTDB lineage: Bacteria > Verrucomicrobiota > Verrucomicrobiia > Opitutales > Intestinicryptomonadaceae > CAKUIA01. The sequence goes on along the minus strand of JAXFOH010000008.1, from coordinate 22,203 downwards.
AAAGCATAGCAGAATCTAAAAAAGGCTTTTTCTTTAGGCTTGGTTTTGCCGATGCTTCGGCGCACTACGGCGGCTTGGGTATAAAAATTTTGATAAATGGCAGGCAAATTGCCGACATACGCGATCCATACAAAATTGCGAAAGACCGTTTTAACACGCCTGCCGTTTTGCTATATCACCCAAAAACCTACGGCAAAAGCCTTACGGTAAAAACCAAGATTGAGGCAAATATGCTTAAAGAGGGCGAAAATATTTTGGAGATTGCCCCGCACGACACCTATAAGATTTCGAACAAAACCCTTTGGTTTGCCTACGACTACCTAAGCCTAAGCGATAACGAAAAAGACTACGAAGTGGAATATCAAGGCGCAAACCTTTTAGACAGGGCAATTTCGGCAATGGGCACCGAATATGTTGTGTTTGCAACGCGTTCCGACACCAAAGACCCCCACTGGTTTGCGACATTCGGCAAAAGCGTTAGCATAGACGCCAAAAACGAAACTTTGCAAAAGAATTTCGGCAAATATATGGATTCACATTTGGGCGCAAAAATTGCAGTGTTCAATTTGCGTACAAAAGAAATTAAGTATATTTTAAACGATCCAAACGGTTCGGTTCACGACTTGCGTTTGCATTACGACGCAAAAAAACTTTTGTTCGCCTACCGAAAAGGCAAAACAAAAACATTCCATTTATACGAAATGGATATAGACGGCAAAAATTTAAAACTTTTGCCTATGGCGGGCGATTGGGACGATATTGAACCCGCGTATCTGCCCAACGGCGACATAGTGTATTGTTCTTCGCGCCACCGCAAAACCGTACAGTGCGGAATTTTACCAATTGCTAATTTAACCAGATATAGCTATGCCGACAACAGCATAAGGGCCTTGAGCGTTAACCCCGACCAAGACAACACGCCCTCGGTTTTAAAGGACGGTCGCATAGTATATTTAAAATGGGACTACAACCAGCGTAGCCAGCTTTCATTCCACCACCTATGGACGCTTAATCCCGACGGCACTTCCGACAAAATATTTTTCGGCAACAGGTATCCGGGGGGCGTATTTTTGTCGCCAAAGGAGTTCCCCGACAGGCACGAAACTTTGTTTGTAATAAGCCCATATCACGGCGAAACATGGAACCAACAAGGTCGCATTGCAAAGGTAAAAAATTCGTGCGACCCAAGCGATATTTATGCTCTCGATTTTGTCAGCGGCGATTCCGGCTACAATTTTTTTGCGCCGTTCCCCTTAAAAGACGGGCTAATGCTTACAAACACGCGCAACAAGTTGTTTGTTATGGACGAATTCGGGCACTTTGAAAATATAGACTTGCCCAAAGAGCTTTTTGAAACCCAAAACGAAGAATACACTGTAACGCTAATTAAACAGCAGTACAAACGCAAACTTTTTGTAAAAGACGTTCAGCCCCTTGCAAAACGCCCGCGCGAAAAACTTGTTCCCGACAGCGTAGACTATTCTAAAAAAACCGCAATTATGTCGCTGCAAAACATCTATTTTGGGCGGCAAATGCAGGGGGTAGAAAAGGGCTCTATAAAAAAGCTTGTGGTTGTGGAATTTTTGCCGAATCCCGCGCACTACCACGGGGGGACTTGGCCCATTTCTCATTCGGGCGCGTTTGCCATAGAAAGAATTTGGGGCTATGTGGACGTTAACGACGACGGCTCGGCAATATTCGAAGTGCCCGCCCAAAAGGCGTTGGCTTTTATAGCGTTAGACAAAAACGGCAACTGCGTTAAGCGAATGCTAAGCTTTGTTGGTGCGCAACCTAGTACCAGTACAAGCTGCATAGGCTGCCACGAAACGCGCAACGAAACGCCGCTAACAAACACAGTTCCCAAATCGTTTAGCCAAGCTGTGCAAAAGCTTAAGCCTTTCGAAAACCGCAAGCACCCCTTTGTTATAGATTTTATGCGCGATATTCAGCCCATATTTAACGCACACTGCATAAAGTGCCATAACGACAACCCCAAAAGCAAAGCCAAGTTTTCGCTTATGGAGGGAATGGGGGCAACCTATTTTCATTCGTATTTTAACCTTTTTATGCGCAAGCAAATGCAAGACGGCGAAAACAAATGGGGAATGTTTGCCCCCTATAAATTCGGCAGCGGCTGCTCTAAAATTTTAGACAAAACACAGGGCTCGCACCACAATGTAAAACTAAGCGGGCAAGAGCTTGAAACCCTAAAACTTTGGCTGGATACGGGAGCTACGCAATTTGGAACATATGCAGCTTTGGGCACTGTGTTTTTGCATCAAAGCCTTTTTGATACCCCCCAATGGAAAATGGAAGACGAAATCCCGCAAACAAAGGAAATGTTCAACGTAATTAAAAACCGTTGCGGGCAGTGCCACAAAGGGAACGCCTATATTCCCGCCTATTTAAACCCCTACAACAAAATTAGGGCAGTAAAAAATAATAAGGTAAGGGAAACTATCTATCACAACGAAACCGCCTACAACTTTCTACACCCCCAAAGAACAATATATCTAAACATAGCTCTTGCAAAAGAACAAGGCGGCTTGGCAGAAAAGGGCACCCACCCCGTTATATTTAAGGACAAAAAAGACCCCGACTATATATCCCTTAAAAACGGCATATATGCCATAGCCGAACACCTAAAAATAAACTATCCTATGCACTTGGCAAAGAATTTTAGGACGGGCTACGGCTATTTTGTGCGCATGCAAGAGGCGGGAATTTTCCGCAAAGATGCCTCTTGCAAAACGCCCGTAAACCCCTTCGATTGCGACGAACGCTATTTTAAGTGGATTCAAGACACAATGTATATGCATCCCAAAAAGTTCACGCCCGAAAAAAAATAATGCGCCTTAATGGGCTTGATTTTTTGAAACCGCATTTTAGTGTGTAAAACAATGCTGCAAATTGTACAAATATGCGCGCCGACAATGCCCGAATGCGCGGCAAAATGGTTTTTAGAGCGTTTTAAAAACACCCTTAAAAATGGCGTTGCCGATTTAAGAGGCGAGCTTTTTTTGCTGCCCACACGAGCCGCAGCCCGAAGCTTTAAAAATTCGGTAATTTTAAAAGTAAGGGCAATTTCCAACTTCAATGTTTCAACTTTCGAAGACGAGCTTTCGAAATACGAAACAAAAAACGCATTAAACAGAACAACGGCGCGCGCAATTTGGGTTTCGGTTTTAAGAGGGCTTTTAGACAACAACAAATTGCCCGAAAATATATTCTCGGGCGCGCAAAAACCCGAAGAGGGCGATTTGCTATCGATTGCCGACGAGCTTATTTTGCTGCAAACGTTGCTTGCCGAGGGAATGCTGGATATTTCCTCGGCATACGAACAACTTGCAAAAGACGCAACTTTTGCAGACTTTGCAAGGTGGGGAGATTTAAATTATTTAAACACCATTTTTACAAAACAACTCGGGGGCTTTTTAGGATACGTTGCCGCAAGGCAAGATGCAATAAACGCTATTATAAAAGAAGGCTCAATAAAGCGTGTGTATATGGTGGGCAACCCCGAGATATCAAAAACAATGCAGTGCTTTTTGCGCAGATTTAAGGAAAGCGGCGGCGAATTTTGCAGCGTTGTTTTTTCTAACAGCCCGGAAAAATATTTCGACGAATTCGGTTTGCCAAAGGCGGAATATGCCGAAAAAGATTTGGAAATTCCAGAAAGTTCGCTTAAGGTTTTTGTAGACTGCAAAACGCAGGCAAAAGCTGCGGCAAACTTGGCCGGCGATTACGGCGCAGACGTATATAAAACTTTGGCTATAGCTTGCGACCAGACTCAAAACTTGCAGCTATTTGCCAGCGAATTCGAAAAAAATAAAATCTCGGCAAATTCTTTGGACGGCAAGCCCCTAAAAAACAGCGTGCTGTTTGGGCTTATGAAATCTATGTCCGATTTAGCTTTGCAAGAAAGCTTTGCAAACACGGCAAGCTTTATGGGCAATTTTTACGCCGCAAAAAAGTGCGCCGCAATTTGCGACAAAAGCATAAGCCAAATTTTTGCTGCACTAGACGCATTGTATGCCGAATTTTGTTGCGCCACTTTAAGTCAGGCATATTCGGCTTTAAAAGCTATAGAGCGCAGCGAATCTTCGAAACTAAAGGCGTGTCTTTTTCTTAAAAAGACTTTTGCCTTTGCCCAACAGGCAGCCCGCGCAAAAGACATTGTTGTATTTATAAACGAAAACTTTTCGGAATTTGCGCCGCAAAACGACATATTGGAACGAGAAGCGTTTAATTTGTTGCAAAGTGCCTCTGCCGAAATAGACGCCGCCGAAAATTATGCAAAAATAAAATTTTCGAATGCCGAAAAATTCGCGATTTTATCGGACATTTTCGGCAAGAAAACCCTGCCGCCAAAAATCGACGCAAATTCGGTTTTGCTGCAAGACTGGATTGAGGCCTATTGGTCGCCCAAAGCGCACCTTTTGCTTTGCGATATGAACGACCAAATTGTTCCGCTTGCCGATTTAAACGGAATGTTTTTAAGCGATTCTTTGCGCAGTAAACTTGGGTTGCGCACCCAAAAGCTTAGGCAGGCAAGAGACGCTTTTATGCTTGAAAGCACCATGCAAATGCGTTCTACAAACTATTCTAAAGTCGACATTTGCGTGCCTAAAAACAATCTGGGTGGCGATGCTCTTTTGCCTTCGCGCATTCTCTTTCAAACCCAAAACGCAAACTTGCCGAACAGGGTTAACAGGCTTTTTTGCGAGCCTAAAATAGAGGAAACCCCATTTGCACACAGCGAATGGACGTATTATTCCGCAAAAGATTGCGAGATTAAAAAAGATACGTTTTCGGCCTCGGCCTTAAACGACTATATAAATTCGCCATGGCAATACTACCTTAAAAATGTTCTTAAAATGTCGCAAACCGATCCTTTTAAAAGCGAGCTCGACGCCATGCAATTCGGCGCAACTATGCACGAAATTTTAAGGACACTGCCCGAAATTGCGGGCGAACAAGACGAGATTAAAATAAAGAACTTTTTGGCGCAAAAATTCGAGCAATACAAACAAAAGAACTTTCCCGACAATCTGCGCGGGCAAATTAGAATGCAGCTTGGCTATATAAAAAACAGGCTAACGTCTATGGCAAAGTTGCAAAGCTATTTGTGCGAAAACCACTGGGTTCAAAAATATGCGGAACTAGGCTTTTGTGTGGATTTAGGCTCGTTTAAACTAAACGGCGTAATAGATCGCGTAGACTACAACACCAAAACAAACGAAGTTCTTATTATCGACTATAAAACATTTGAAAAAGCCGAAAAGGGCATTTGCAAAAAAAAGCACTATGCCGAAAAGCTGCAAAAGTGGCAAAATTTGCAGCTGCCGCTATATTGCCTCGCCGCCGAATCTATAGAGCAGATAAAGTCTTTAAACCCGCAATCTATAAAATGCGCCTACATAGTGTTGCCCAAAGACACAACATCTACTTGCATAGACGGCTGGGACGACATTCAAAACTACATAGATTCGGCACTGAAAAAGGCCAACGAAGTTGTTATGAACATAAAAACACACAACTTTGCGCCTCCCGAAAAGAACGCAAAAAACGACGCATTCGAATCGCTGTTCGGGTTTAACAGCGACGAATTTGCCAGAAAGTATGTTGAAAACTATGCAGAAAAGCACATCTAACATATTTCAAAACGAAAGGGTTTCGGCGTCGGCGGGGGCGGGTAAAACGTATGCGCTTACAATGCGCTACATTGCGCTTGCCCTAAGCGAAACTTTGCCCGACCCATTCGACATTCTGGCGATTACTTTTACAAGAAAAGCCGCGGGCGAATTCCTTAAGAATATTTTGGAGTTGCTTTCAAACGCGCTTTTAAAAGAGGAAAATTTTACCCAGTTAAAGCAAAAAATTTCGGAAATTTCGGGCGGCAAATTAGCCGTGGACGCCGCCGATTTTAAAGCCCGTATTTTTGCGCTTTTAAGGACGTGCGCGCTAAATTTAAACAGGTTAAAATTAAGCACAATCGACTCTTTTTTTTCGTCGGTGCTAAGGGGCTATGCAAACGAATGCGGTTTATATTCTAAAATAGGCATTGTAGATACCTCCGAGTACCAGGCGTCCAAAGAACTTATAGTAGACGAAATTTTGGCGGACAATTCCGTAGACGAAAAAACTTTTAACGACTTTTGCCAGCTTGTGAAAACGGCTTCGTTTGGCGAAGAGCAGAAATCCCTTAAAAGCGCGCTGTACGAAAACCTTCGCCAGTCTGTTGCCCTATACAGGAAAGACGGCAAAAATTGGGGCAATATAGATGCAGTTTTAAGCAAAAAAACCGAGTTTAACAGAAGCGAATATGACAAAGCTGCCGCCGAAGTTTGCGCATATTTGGGCGAAAACGGCGTTGCGAAAAAAAGCGTGTCGGCGCTTGAAAAGTTTTTTGCGGCTTTGCCTGCAACGGCGTCGGTGAATGCCCCTGCCGGCTTAAAGCCGCTTGCCGAAGAGTTTGCAAAAAACGCGCTTTCGCCAAATTCGATGTACGGCAAAGTTCCCCTAAATTCGGCATATTTTAAACTGAATTATTTGTTTGAAAGTGCACTGTTTTTGCATTTGCAAAGGGCGTGCAACGCCGCCGAAGCCGCGCGCAAAATAGCCGAATTGTTCGAGCAAAAATATTTCCGGCGCAACATAAAAAAGGGGAGGCTTACTTTCGACGACATAACCTATATTCTAAACGAACTTGGCGAAAACGACCCGACTTTTATTCCCACGCTAGAATATAGGCTAGATTCCAAAATAAAACACTACCTGGTAGACGAGTTTCAGGACACTTCGCGTGAACAGTGGAACTTTTTGGGCGAAATTTTGAGCGATGTTGTAAATTCGCGGGGCGAAAAGACTTTCTATTATGTAGGCGATATAAAGCAGTCGATATACTCTTTTAGAAACGGCGACAGGCGTTTGTTTAACGAAGTTTTCGGCAACGCAAACGGCGCAATTAAAGAGGGCGAAAATTTGCACACTTCGTATAGGTCGGGCAAAAGTTTGCTAAATTTCGTAAACGGCGTTTTTGCCGACAAGAACGGAATCAACAACGCCTTTTTAGCCGAAGTTTTCGACAAAAATTCGGCGGACGATTTCGGCGAAATGTTCAACCAACACTTGCCGGCAAAAGAAATTAAAAGCATTTCGCAACTAAGCGTTGTAAAATATTGCTCCGGCAAAACAGAAGACGAAAACCGCCTTATATTTGCCGAGATTCTCGAAATTTTGAGGGAAACAAATCCCGTAGAAAACAAAATTTCGTGCGCGATTTTGGTAAATAAAAACGACCTTGCCGAAAAGATAATAGAGTTTTTGCGAGAAAACGATATACAAGCTTCGGGCGAGCTTGAAAAGTCTTTAGCAAAAGATAACACACTGGTTCCGCTGTTTGTTCAGCTGGTAAAACAGGCGTTCCACCCAAGCGATACTGCGGCAAAAGAGTTTTTAAAAATGTCGCCTTTTTGCGAAATTTTTGAAGGCTCGCTTCCGCAAATTTCAGAGATTTGCGAATTTATTTTGCAAAAAGCCAGCGCAAAAAGCTTTGCCGAAATTGCCGAGTTTTTAGAAAAAAAGGTATTAGAATATAAGGGCAATGCGCTAGATATTTCCGCTAAGCACGATATTCAGCTTTTAAAGGAAGCGTGTGTGCAGTTCGACAATTCGGCGCAATCGGGCATAGATGCCTTTATAAGGTTTATCGAAAACAAGACCTATAGGATTTCGGCGCAGTCGAAAGTCGTTCAGGTTATGACGATACATAAATCGAAGGGCTTGGGCTTTGATATGGTTATTTTGCCCGATTTGCACAGAATAGGCAAAGGCGAGCCTCCGTCGAAAAAGCTTGTCAACATATGCAGGAAAACTGGCGAAAACAAATACAAGCCGCTAACGGTTTCGTATATGCCGCCGTCTTTTATTTGCTCGCTAAATTGCGATTTAAACGACACATATTTGCGCGCCAAAAGCGACAAAAATTACGACAATTTGTGCCTTTTATATGTTGCGCTAACCAGGGCAAAACGCGCGTTATACGCCATTGTGCCCGACGTTAAAGACGACAATGCCGCCAACATTCAGCAGCTTTTAATTGCGGCTTTTAACGACACTAAAGCCACTGTCGACGTTTTTGGCGAAGTAAAGCGAATGTATTATGTAGACGAAAACTGCAATCGGCTGGACTGGCTAAAAGAGCTTTTAATTGAAAACAAAAAGCAAGCGGCAAAAGCTGTTGAATACAACAACGCGCTTATTCGCTTAAGCGCAGCTTTGCCAGACAACACTCAGGCAATTCAGGCATCTAAGGCGGCAAGCGATTTGCCAGAAAGCGACTCCGAAAAAATGCAGCTGGGAATTTTAGTGCACAAAATTTTTGAAAATTTGCCCTGCCAAGATATCGACGATTGCGAAAAATTAAGCATAGCCTTTGCAAAGGTTGCCGACAAAAGCGATATTGCCCAGCAGGCATTTAACATAGTTAAAAATGCGCTTTTAAACCCGCAAATTGCCGAATATTTTACGCCGCAGCCCAACATAGAATATTTTACAGAATTTGCGTTTGATATGAATTTGAATGGCCGCATTGCAACCGGGCGCATAGACAGGATTGCGCTTAAAAAAGATGCTGCAAATAAATATGCTTTTGCCGAAATTTTAGATTTTAAAGCAAGCTTTAGTAACAACATTCAGCAAAAAACACAGCTTGAAATATATGCAAAAGCAGTTTCTTCGCTGTATGGCATACCGCAGGCAAACGTTGCTACAAAAATAGTAGACTATACAAATGCCAAAGTTTACGAAATTTAGCAAAGTTTTGCGTTGCTAAATCGGTTGGCAAATTGCGTTATAAAACATTTTTAGGCTTGTTATACAACACGTTTAAAACGGCATCGTAGTCGGGTTCTTTTTCTATTTCAGGGGTAAGATGCGCATATTTTACAATGCCTTCGGGCGAAATTACAACCTGCGCGCGCGTTAAAAGCCCCTCGAACATTCCCGAAGAAATTCCAACACCGTAGTCTAGCCCGAATGCGGAATTTAGCCTGCAGTCGGATAGGGCAATTGCGTTTTTAATATTTTCGGTTGTGCAAAAGCGTTTTTGCGCAAAGGGCAAGTCTTTTGAAATGCACAAAACCAATGTATTTTTTAAAGAGCAGGCAATTTCGTTGAACTTGCGAACCGACATTGCGCATACATCGGTATCAAGGCTTGGAAATATGTTCAAAACAATGTTTTTGCCCTTTGCCTGAATCAGTGTAAAATCGCTTAAATCGCTTTTTGCCATTCTAAAATTCGGGGCAACGGCATCTTTGCAAATAAAATCGCCCGACAAGTTCACGGGTATACCTTTAAATTTAACTTTCATATAAAACAATTTCGGCAATTTTTGCCCCAAATTAACTTTTTCCTTTCAAAGGCTATCATTTAAAAACGGACAAAAAAAGGCTTAAACGCATTTTGCATTTAAGCCCAAGTGTTTATTTAAGCTAAACTATTTGCCTTGTCTTTTTCTGTAAATTGCAAAAGCCAATGCCAATGCGCCGAAAATCGCCGCCCAAGTAGCGGGTTCGGGCACGCTTAATGTAACCGAAAATGCGCCGCTGCCTTCTTCGCTTGAAAACAGTGCGTTGTAAGTTTTGCCTGTTTTTGTGTCTACATAGGTATATTTGCCGTTGTATTCGCTATCTATAATGGATTGCAAAAGTGTGCCAATGCCGCTTTCGTAGTCTTCAAATTCTATAAGGTCGAAAGACAGGCCAAGCATATCGTCGCTAATATTTGCAAAAGCAAAGTCGCTTGCCAAAATTTGGGATATGCTTGAGCTATCATTAAAAGTTAGGGCAATGCTATCGCCAAATTCGCGGTCGAACAAAAGTTTGCCGCCGTTCATTATCAGAGAATCCAGCTTTACAAATGTGCCAGCCGAGCCGAAATAACCGTCTTTATTAACGGTAACGCTGCCAATAACGCCATTTGTTGCCGAATTTGCATGCAATGTTCCCTTGTTCACTGTAAGGCCTCCGGTAAAGTTGTTTTTGCCCGCAAGAATTTGCCTTGATGTGCCGTCTTTTACAATGGCCAAGCTCGCGAGGTCTGTATTGCCGAATTCGTCCTTAACAATACCGGTATATTTAAAGTCCCTGCCGTCGGAATCGATTTTTAATGTAACGGTAACGGGGTTTTCCAGGGTTGTAATTATCCACGGGGCAACGTTGTCAAACGAGCCGCTAATACCGCCAACAGTTACCGTTTTGTCGGTAGTTTCGCGGCTTACAATAAAGTATCCCGTAGTGCCCTTAATTTCGCCTATATAGGCGTTTTGTACGTTTTTTGCCAAATAAAAGGCGTTTTTCTTCGGGGAATTGCCCAAGTCTACGGTATTGATTGTAACTTTTGTTGTTTCGCCCCTAAGCTCTATGGTTGTAGGCCCGTTTACAAGCGAAATTGTGCCGATTTTTGCGTCTTCTTGATAAAAGTACAGCATACCCGCACCTCTTGAATATGTATCGGAAACGATTACATTTTTAATGTCGGTTTTGCCGTAGGCTTCCAAAACGGCTTGGAACGAATCCAACCTAAGTGTGTCTACATTCAATTCGGTATTAGCCGTAGTCTTAATAACGCCTTTGCCGCTTTCAGTAGAGCTAATAGAAAGGTTTTCAGCATTAATTATATTCTTTTCGGCATCTGCCGTTTTGTCGAATGTAAGGGTAGCCCCCGCCTGAACATTTACGCTAGAAATTGTTGTGGTTTTTGCCTTTAAGTTTACGCTGCTTGTGCCGGAAATATCCAGGTTGCCCCACAATTCCAAATTGCCGCCTTCTTTTGTTTCGGAGTCTATATAGTTCGCGTCTACATTCAATGTGCCGCCCGTAACTTTTGAAGTGCCCGAATTTTTAACGAGAATGTTCTGCGAACCCAAAATATTTGTGGTGCCTTCCGAAATATTGATGTTATTTATATTAAGGTTCAACAAATTGTTGTCGGTAGAGGTTTTAGACGACATCCAACGTCCCAACCATAGCGTAGAGCCGCCCGACTTGTTCAAAGTACCGTCTATCGACAAAGTATTGCCGGGTGTGGCGGAATCGCTGCCGTAGTAGTTCAGCCAAAATGTGTTGGAAGAGGCCGAAAGGGTGTAATCGGTAAGAGTTAGGTCTTTCTTATGGAAATACATCTTAACGGCTTTGTCGCCGTTGGCCGAAAGGGTGTCGTCGGTAAAGAGCAAAGATGCCCCGTTTTCGGGCTTTGTTTCGGTAGCGTCGGCTCCGTTAACCTTCCAATAAAGATTGTTGTTCATATTCACAATCTCCTTCGGTGTTGCAGGCATATATTCGTATACATTTTCGGCATACGCAAAAGAAGCCGCCGCAAAAATAATGGGGGCAACAACTTTAACTGTGTAATGGGATATAGATTTCATACTACCGCTAATCTATGGCTATTTCTTTTGTTTTGTCAAGCCGTAAGGTATTTTTTTGAATAGTGTTTCAAATCAGCATGTTGCAATTTTATAAAAAGATGTCCATTTATCTAAATAATATCCAAAAAATAATAGTGTACAAACATTATTTTGCCAATAAAATAGATGGGCTAATTCGATGCATATATTATGACTATAAGGAAAATATTATCTTACCTAAGCAAAACAGCGTTGTTTTGCATTGCTGCAACTATGTTTAACGTTTCTTTTGCAAGAGACGTATGGACACCCAAACAGGCAAACGACTGGTACAGCAAATTGCCGTATTTGGCTGGGGTAAACTATGTGCCTAGCTATGCCGTAAACGGAATAGAGCTTTGGAGCGACGAAACTTTTGATATAAAAACCATAGAGCACGAATTTAAGCTTTTAAAATCTATAAATATGAACTGCATAAGGCTGTTCTTAAACGACCAAGTGCATAAGCACAACCCCGAGGCATTTTATGCCAAAATGCAGCAGGTTTTAGATTTGTGCGACAAATACGACGTTTATGTAATGTTTACATTCTACAGCAACGGCGGCCGCCCTGAGGGCAAATTGGGCAAACAGCCCGAACCCGTTCCAGGCAAGCACAATTCGCAGTGGGTTAAGTGTCCAACACTTTCGGTTTTGGGCAACGAAAGCAAATGGGGCTACTTAAAAGACTATGTTCAAGGCACAGTAAAAAGATTTGCCAACAACCCCAGAATTATTTGGGACATATTTAACGAACCGGGCAACATTCCAAGCTCGCACGTTCCAGGTCAAAAAAATATGACCAAAGACGAGTATGTAAACTACATTTTCAACACAAAAAAGTTGATGGAAAAGTCTTTTGAGTGGGCAAGAAGCGCCAACCCAACCCAGCCTTTAACCGCCTGCGTGTGGGAATGCGACAAGTTTACCGACACTATTTTTGCGGAATCTTCACTTACAAACAGCGATATAATTACATACCACTGCTACGAAAGCGTTGTTAAGCATACAAAGTTTATAAACCGTCTTAAACAATACAAAAAGCCCATCATGTGCACCGAATGGCTAGCGCGCCAGGGCGGCAGCACATTCGACCCAATATTGCAGTTTTTAAAGGCAAACAAAATAGGGTCGTTTTCGTTCGGGTTAAAGCAGGGCAAAATTCAAACACACTTGGCTTGGCCGTGGTTTTTAAATAGCGGCCTAAAGGGTGTGGAAGACATTTGGTTTCACGATATATTCGACAGCAACGACCAGCCTTATAGCAAAGAGGAAGTCGCCTACATAAAGCGCGTTTTAAGCGAAAAGTAATTTGCCAAACCGCACAAAATTGCATTAAAAAAACTTCTATTGCAACAAAAAGACGGAGCGTAAACTCCGTCTTTTGCATTTGTTTTAATTCGTTTATTCGTGAATTTTATGGCTGTTAAGCCATTTTACAGTTTTGGTTTTGCGGTGCTCTATAATTTCGCCATATGGTCAAATACAGTGCCAAAATTTCTGCCGTTTCGGGATTGCCAAGCTGAAACACGCCGAAGCGGTCTACCGGCATTTGCAAATTTGGAAATACGTTTTTTTGCATTTTAAATTCAATATCGTAGAAATTCAAGTTGCGGAAATTTTTTATATTTCCATCTTCAAAAAAGAAGGTGTTTTACCGTAAAACAAGCTTTCCCTTAAACAACTTTTTATTGTTAAACACAAAAAAGCAGGCTGTTTTATAACCTGCCTTTGTGTTCCTATTTTATTCTTATCAAGTATGCGGAAAATGGCGTCATAGAAAGAACTTTATTGCCCGAAAGCACTGTATTTATTTCCGAAAACATATAGTTGTAGTCTATTACAAAAACAGATTCAACATTTCCCGAAAAGTCCAGCTTTAAGTTTCGCCTTGCGGGCGAATAGTTTGAAATAAGTATGGCTTTTTTGCCGCTTTTGGCGTCTTTTGCGGCGCAAATATAAAGGCTTTCGTTTTCAAGGTTGGGGGTTTGTACGCATTCGCTAAGTTTATACAAATCGTTAAACGCCTTAAATGCAAAGAATATTTTTGTGTAGGCTATAGACGGAAATTCGAAAAGGCCGCAAAAACTCCTCGAAGGTGTTGCGTCGTAATACATTGCCTTGTCTATGCTGCTGCGTTGCATTGCGCAAAAGGCCGCCGCACACATGGAAGCGCCCACATTGTTTTTTGCTTCGGGAGAGGTTTTAACCGACAATGTGTAGTTCCATTCATTGAATATGCTTTCGGTTTTTGTAAGGCCTGCGGCATCTAGCTTTTGGCGGATATAGTTTGAATGGGCAACAATTTCCTGCGGCTGGTCGGAATATAAGTGCCATGAAAAGAAGTCGAGCGGGGCGGGGTCGTTTTTGTCGGAAGCCAGTTTTATAAGGTCGTCGAACCACTCTAAAATATTTAGCCCTTTTGTCGGGCAATCGTCTAGCTTGCGGGTAAGTTCAAAAAAACCGCAACTTGCATAGCCGCCTATTTTCAATTCGGGAAATTTGCCTTTTAAATATTTCGACACCGTTTTGTAGAAATCCATAAATTCCTGTTTTGTGCCTTTCCACATCATTTTATTTTCGGGTTCGTTCCAAATTTCCCAATATTGTATGTCGTATTTAAAGCCGTTTGCCCAACCTTGCGTGTAGTGCTTTATTATACCTTCGCATATTTTCGCCCATTTAAGGCTGTCTTTGGGCGGGTATATTCTGTATGCCTTTATAGCATGGAAATTTTCTATTGTAACTCCCAATCTATAGAAAATTTTAGTCGGAGTTTTCTGAAAGCCTCTAAGGTAGGCGTCGGTAAGGGTAAAATCGTACGAAGACGGGTCTTCGGGGTCAGCATCGAAGTTGCGAAAAATATTGGGAATATCTATATAAACGTTTCCGCCGAATGCGCCGGAAGTGTCGTGTGTGCGCATAAACGGGAAACCGCCCTCCCTAAATTCGGGATAGTCGCCGTTGTTGCGCACGGGCGAATTGTTTACGCCGTGCAAAGGCTTTATTTTGCCGCAGGTTATATTCCAGTCTATTTTTGCGCTAAGTGTTTTTGTCTGGACATTGGCTGAACGCATCGCCATGGCGTAGTAGTCTAGTGCCGGTTCGTTTTTTTTGGCCTTTTCTGCAAACACGCAAAGTGTGCCGATAAAGCAGGAAAAACAAAAAAGGATAAGTGTTTTTTTCATAATTTTTAAAATTCAAACAGTGCAACTAAATGTGTTCTAACGCTCTTCATGAAAGTTGCTGCGAAAGCCAAAAAAGTCAAGAGTAAATCAATTTATTTAAAGGAATTGTATTTTATATTTCAAAAAAAAGAGCTACCCTAAAAAAGGTAGCTCCCAATTTTTTTAGCTAAGAAAGAAAAAACTATTCTGCCAATTTCTTATACTTAGCCCAACGGTAATCCACAAATTCCTGAGCTTCTTTAGCAAGCAATGCGGCTCTTTCGGGATTCGACCTTTGCAACATCTTGAAGCGGTTTTCCGCCATCATGTAGTCGGTTACGGGAATCTTTGGATCGGCGCAATCGAGCATGAAGGGATTCTTGCCTTCGCCTCTTAGCCTTGGGTCGAATCTGAACAAGGGCCAATAACCCGATTCTACCGCCTTCTTTTGCTGGTCAGGACCGTTTACCAAGTTGTAGCCGTGCGAGATACAGTGGCTGTATGCAATAATAAGCGAGGGGCCTTCGTACGAATTTGCTTCGGTGAAGGCTTTTACAACCTGTGCGTCTTTTGCGCCCATCGAAACTTGGGCAACATATACATTGCCGTAGTCCATAGCCAACAAGCCAAGGTTCTTCTTAGGCATAGATTTACCCTTAGAGGCAAACTTTGCAACCGCACCAATAGGTGTCGATTTGCTCATTTGGCCGCCCGTATTCGAGTATACTTCGGTATCCAAAACAAGAACGTTTACATTCTTGCCGCTTGCCAAAACGTGGTCTAAGCCGCCGTAGCCGATATCGTATGCCCAGCCGTCGCCGCCAATTATCCAAACGCTCTTTTTAACGAGGTCGTCGGCAATGGGTTTCAAAAGCATAGCTTCTTTCGAGTTGTCGGAGGCCAACTTTTCTTTAAGAGCCGCAACTCTTTCGCGCTGCTTAATTATACCGGCTTCGGTGCTTTGATCGGCATTTACAATTTCGTTTACAAAGTCGTCGCCAAACTTGGAGGCAAACTTTGTAAGCAAGTCTTTTGCGAATGCTTCTTTAACGTCTAACGACTGCCTGTAGCCGAAACCGAATTCTGCGTTGTCTTCAAACAACGAGTTTGCCCAAGCCGGGCCTCTGCCTTCGGGATTTGTGCAGTAGGGTGTTGTGGGCAAGTTGCCGCTGTAAATAGAAGAGCAACCCGTTGCATTTGCAACCAAAAGCCTGTCGCCGAACAACTGGGTAAGCATTTTTACGTACGGAGTTTCGCCGCAGCCTGCGCATGCGCCCGAAAATTCAAACAAGGGCTGGCGCAACTGCACGTCTTTGGGCAGGTTGCCAAGCTTTGTTCTGTCGGGGTTGGGCAAGTTCATAAAGAATTCAAAGTTCTTGGCTTCGGCTTCGCGTATGGGTTCTTGCTCGGTCATATTTATGGCCTTCTTTGCAGGGTCTGCCTTGTCTTTTGCTGGGCATACGCTTACGCACAAACCGCAACCGGAGCAGTCTTCAACCGCAACTTGTACTGTAAAGGCGCAGTTTGCAAAATCCTTCGAGCGGAATTTTGTGCTCTTGAATGTTGCGGGAGCGTCTTTAAGCAATTCTTCGGGATACGCCTTTGTGCGTATTGCGCCGTGGGGGCAAATTTCGGAACACTTGCCGCACTGTATGCAGACAGCGGGATTCCATGCGGGAACAAATAACGCAATGTTGCGCTTTTCCCACTTTGTGGTAGCCGAGGGCCATGTGCCGTCTACGGGCATTGCCGAAACGGGGAGGCTATCGCCTTCGTTTCTCATCATAACCGCAGTTACATTCTTTACAAAGTCGGGAGCCTTGTCGGAAACCGTGGGCTTAAAGCCTTCTGTTGCCGAAACTGCCGCGGGAACTTCAACCTTTTGCAAGTTCGAAACCGAAGCGTCTACAGCCGCAAAGTTTTTCTTAACAACTTCTGGGCCTTTTTTACCGTAGGTCTTTTCAATAGAAGCCTTAATTTTTGATATTGCTTCGTCGGCTGGCAATACGCCCGAAATTGCGAAGTAGCAAGTTTGCATTATGGTGTTAATGCGGCCGCCCATACCCATTTCGCCGGCAACCTTGTAGGCGTCTATTACATAGAACTTAAGCTTTTTGTCGATAATGGTCTTTTGAACGTCCTTGTTAAGGTAGTTCCAAACGGTGTTTGCATCGTGAATGGAGTTTAGCAGGAATACCGCACCTTCGGCGGCGCATTTAAGCACGTCGAGCTTTTCCATAAACGAGAATTGGTGAACACCAACAAACTGTGCCGAACCGATAAGGTAGGGTGCCTTGATTTCTTCGGGCCCGAAGCGCAAGTGCGAAACCGTTATACCGCCGCTCTTTTTAGAGTCGTATACAAAGTATGCCTGAGCATAGTTGGGTGTTTCTTTGCCGATAATTTTAATTGTGTTTTTGTTTGCGCCAACAGTACCGTCGGAACCCAATCCGAAGAATACCGCACGCAAAACTTTGTCGCTTTCAAGGTCGAAAGATTCGTCGTAGGGTAAAGACCTATGGGTAACATCGTCGTTAATGCCAACAGTAAAGCGGGGTTTCGGGTTTGCGCTTTTTGCGTTTTCGAAAATCGCCTTAACCATTGCGGGAACAAATTCTTTAGAACCCAAGCCGTATACGCCGCCGATAATAGACGGGTCGAACGACTTTTGGCAGATACCCTGCGAACGAGCCTGCGAAATTGCGGTTGCAACGTCCAAGAAAAGGGGTTCGGCAGCCGAGCCCTGTTCGCGGGTTCTGTCCATAACAACAATTGTTTTTGCGGTTTTGGGCAGCTGGTCTACAAACATTTTTACGTCGAAAGGTCTGTATAAGTGAACCTTTAATACGCCGAATTTTTCGCCTTTTGCGTTCAGGTATTTTACGGTTTCTTCAACAGTTTCGGCACCCGAACCCATAATTACAACAACTTGTTCTGCATCGGCAGCACCAACGTATTCGTAAACGTGGTATTGGCGGCCCGTCAATTTTGCGAACTTGTCCATCTGGGCCTGAACAATTGCGGGGCACTTGTCGTAGAA
The DNA here is from genome assembly GCA_034180465.1 of Opitutales bacterium. GTDB lineage: Bacteria > Verrucomicrobiota > Verrucomicrobiia > Opitutales > Intestinicryptomonadaceae > CAKUIA01. Next base: position 4,544 of record JAXFOH010000008.1, on the reverse strand, counting down.
GGGGTTTCTGGCTTCTATAGACTGGAAGAATACATCGGGGTTTTGGGCTGTGCCTCTGATAAAGGGCTTTTCGGGGTTAAGGGCGCGCTGGCGGTGTTCTATAACCTTTTCGTAGGGAATCATCTGTTCTACTACTTCGTCGGAAATCATTTCGTAGGTGTTGATTTCGTGCGATGTTCTAAAGCCGTCGAAGAAGTGAATAAAGGGAACTCTGCTTTCGAGGGTAGCGGCATGGGCAATCATAGCCATATCGTGCGCCTCCTGAACACTGTTCGAGCAAAGCATAGCAAAGCCTGTTTGGCGGCAAGCCATAACGTCGCCCTGGTCGCCGAAAATCGACAAGCCGTGCGAAGCCAAAGCTCTTGCCGAAACATGAAGTACAAAGCTGGTAAGTTCGCCGGCAATTTTGTACATATTCGGTATCATCAAAAGCAGGCCCTGGCTGGCTGTAAACGAAGTCATTAAAGTGCCAGTGTTAAGCGCGCCGTGAACGGCACCCGAAACACCGCCTTCGCTCTGAAGCTGGGAAATGTCGGGAGTTAAGCCCCAAATGTTTTTCTTGCCCTTTACGGCCCATTCTTCGCAGAACTCTGCCATAGGCGAGGACGGCGTTATGGGGTAAATAGCAATAGTTTCGCTAACTCGAAAAGCGACAGAAGCTACCGCTTCGTTCGCATCGGTAATTACGCTATTCTTATTTTTCATAATCTATCTTTTAGTGTTCTTTGTGATATTAAAAATTCGCGCTCAAACATACACGAAATGCCATAAAAGTCAACACCATTCATCAAAAAACAATTAAGCTTGGTAAAGTAAAAAATTGCGGCAAAAAACAATTTAAAACACCCCTTGACAGGTACGATATAATGTTGGGCAGAACAAATATTGCACGAATAACGGGGATGTTCCGGAATTCGACTGAGAATCGTAATATTCGTTCGCATGTCGGAGATGATACTTGGCTCCGTAAAAATGTATCGACAAACTATATAAATGGCGAAGATTACGCTATTGCCGCTTAATTAAGCGACACGTTCGTTCCGCGACTCCCGATAACGGAAACGAGCGTCGACATCGGGAAAAGTACGGGTGCTTTTTCGTGTTGGGGTACTCGCGCAAACAACAATGCGGTAGAGATGCGAAGGGTGTTTGCCTCGAAGCGCAAATCGAAACAATAAAGCAAACTAAGCATGTAGACGGCGTTTATGAAAGTCCTTAGGACGCGGGTTCAACTCCCGCCATCTCCACCAATTTTTATATTGATTATTATATACTTACGAAATTGATTTTTCTTGTAGAACGTTTGTGGACCGTTATTTTTGGTCGCACACTAACGTTTTATAGCCATTTGCTTTCCACGAACGATACGATGAATTTAAAAAAGCTGGAGTTTCTAAAAGTTCACGAACCTTTTTAGGGTTATTGCATTCTGGAGCTGAAAGCAACATAGGAGATATAAAAACACCCGTTCGAGTATTCGGCGTGTTGGCGTTGGGCTTGGCAGTTTACAGACGCCGCAAGTAATATAAGCTTTTATAGATAGCATACCAACAACCGCCGAAGTTCGGCGGTTGTTTTGTGTAGTTTTTAATCTAAAAAAGCCAACTACACTTTTTTATAAAAGTGAAGCTGAAATACTTTGTTTAAAGTTTATTAACAAAAGGTGGATTTTCATAAACAGGATTAGGAATTATAGAAACAATATGCATACCGAATAGATTTGCATACATATACAAAAGTTCCTCTAAAAAAGAAACTGCTTTATCAATTTGCTCTATGGTTGGAGGTTCTATTTCCTCAGAAGTCAGATGGCAATTTACTTTGTTTCTATATAACCTAAAAATCTGAAATAATTTTTCCAATTCTTTTATTTTTTCATCATGTGCTATACTATCAAAATCTGGTTTAATATTTTTGTAACCGTCTAGAGATTGAATCGTTCCTGTTTTTAAGTTTAAAACTTTTTGATTTTTTCTTTTATCTAAAATTATATGCTCTTTCGCCTTAAAGCGTTCTATAAATCCACGAAAAGTTCTATCAGAGTCATTTTTGGGTTTATCAAGTTGCCTACATAAATCGGTTATCATTGTCTTGTAATATATTATATCTACAAAAGCCGTAAAAGAATTAGAAATAAAGTTTTTTGACATACAGTTTTTTTGAAAATCTTTGTATATTCTCTGATTGTTAAGTAGTTCAGAAATTGGTATCAAAATATAATTCTCAAAATATTCTTTTAATTCTTTCATTTAACTTATTTATAGAATGTAAATATTGCGAAACATTTTTATTTTAAAATAAAAGGTTGAAGTTCATGGACGGTTGTTTTCATTATATCTGAATCTTGTGGCCTAAGAAAGAAATTGATACAAAATAAATTATTAATGATTAAGGGCTCTTTCCCTTTGTAGTGAACTGCCATATAATCCAACTGTGAAATCAATTCCATGTCTTTATTCAAGCCTATTGAAAAATAAAATACTACTTTTTCAGGATATGAACATCCTGCACTTTTTTGGTTAACCGTTACTGATACATAGTCTTTATAATGATTGTACAAGGCTTCATATTTTGCGTTTGGCCACCAATTTTTTATGTATTCATCCAAACTTGAGTTCATTCCCTCATATCTTATTGATTTTAATATCTCTATTTTTTCAGAATCAGATAATAGAGATATTGGATTTTGTAAGTTATTTTGCGTAACTGAAATTAAGGTTTTGTCGGATTTAAACAATAGAATATCCGCAATATTTTGATTAAGCGTTTCCCATGTGCGTCCATTAAGCGTTATATTTGCGTACGACAACAAAAACGAAAAAAATTCCCCTTTTTTCGTTACTCTAAAATAATATATCACTTCCGGAGAATTGTCTCTATTATCATTTTTCAACGACACAGAGACATAGTCTCCTGTTTCATTTGAAAATGTTGAATACTTTACCAATGAAGCTTTATTTTTTAAGAAATCGTCAAACATCATATTCGTTCCAGTAAATTCAATTGATTTTAAAGTCTCAATCTTTTGGTAATTTGGAGTGAATATTTGTGTATCAAATAACATTGGAGAATACTCTAACAAAAGCATAATAACCCATATAACCATAAATGCCCAAAACGAATAACGTCCTTTTTTAGTAATAGTGCCTCTTTTAAAAAGGTATACGGGTACTAGGAATAAGGCAAAGAATGCGGAAGGTGCAGCTTTTAATTTATTTTTTAATTGAATTTCGTCAATGATTGCAACTATCGAATTTATGATAATATAACCTATTGAAAGCAAGAAACAAAAATCATCCATATTTATATTTATAGGGAGTTTATTTGAACTGTAAAAATACAAAAAAACTTGATCAAATACAAAGTATGAAGCAAAAAGAAAAACTAATACCCAATCATATGGTATTAATTTTGTGTTATTTTCTGAAAAACTAGCTGTTTTAAATCCGCATTGATGGCAGAAAATTTCTGTATCCATCAGTTTTGCGCCGCATTTTGTACACAATTTCATATCTTGAACTATTATTCCTGTTGGTCGCATTGTAAGCGATCGTATATATAATTTTCAAGTCTTTTTAGAAGTTTTTATAGTTGATTGTGTTGAAAAACTGGCAATCCCTATAAACTTTTTTAGTACACCAACAACCGCCGAAATTCGGCGGTTGTTTTTGGCTATTATATATTGTTAAAAAATATTTGTGTAAGGCATATGCCTTGTTTGCAAACAGCCCGATAAATTGGCTAGTTGACATATTTTGCAAATTTTTTTAAACGCTTTGCGTATGGAAATTTTAAAAGCCAAAGCCCAAGATATAGACGAAATTTTGGCATTGCAAAAGCTGGCGTTTAAGCAAGTCGCCGAAACATTGGGCAATTACAATATAGAGCCGCTTACACAATCAAAAGCCGACATAGAAAAGGAATTTGAAAAGGGCGTATTTTTAAAATGCGTTTGCAATGGCAAAATATGCGGAAGCGTTCGCGCGTATATCGACGAAAATTTGGTTTGCCATATCGGTAAATTGATAGTTTTGCCCGATATGCAAAAAAACGGCATAGGCAAAACTTTGCTTTTAGAAATTGAAAAATATTTTGCAAATGCCAAAAAGTTTGCGCTTTTTACGGGGCAAATAACGCAGCACACGCGCAGGCTTTACGAAAATTTAGGCTATACCGTTGTGCGCGAAAAAGAAAAAGACTCGGTAAAAATGCTTTTTATGGAAAAGCAAAAATAACCCGGTGCAAGATTGTAATTTAAAGAGATTTTGCTTTTTGCAACTTCCTTTTAGTGTACAAAACAAAAAATGCCAGTTTCTAATAAAACGGGCATTTTGTTCGAAAAAGCAGGGTTTTATTCTTACTGATTTTCCTTGCTTGCCGCCAAAATTTCGCGCGACTTATTAAGGGCGGCGTCTATATTTTCCAAAACGTGGTCTTCGCCAATCTTTTTAAGAAAGCCCGATTTTTGCATCATATGCAAGGGTTGCGAGTGCGCGCCCGTAATAATCATATCAACGCCCTTTGCCTTAAGCTTTTCGTACAAG
>JAXFOH010000005.1:0-18073 GCA_034180465.1 Opitutales bacterium | reverse complement strand
CTTCTTTCTGCGACGGCGATTCATTTTTATCTACTTTAAATTTCTGCGTATTTACGCAATTTCTTAGAAAATAAACGGCAATATTAGGGATAAATCAGGCTTTTAATTTAAAATTATGCGTAAATACGCAAAAATTTAAAGTAGATCTCTAATAAAAGCAAATTTCAGTAAGGTGCTTGTAATGTGAAGACTCAATGTTTTTACGTCCAAAGAATCGGGCAGAAAGTTCTGTAAAAAATGAGACAAACCGTTAAACTCTTAATTTGCGAAAAAGCTGACCCAAAATTTTTCGCAAGATAGACGTCTTTTCGCACTTATACGAGGGTAATGTCAAAATGCCTATTGATTATATGCCAAGATGTTGCGATAAACAAGATTGTTGCGACGCCAGATAATCTTATTAAGACAGGTTGCAAAACCTGTCTTTTTTTGTGTCTGATTGGCGTTCGCTTGGGGATGGAATTTTTGCGATAGCAAAAACCCGCAGGGCAAGCGTAGCGCCGTTTAATTCCACGACTTCGCTAGAAAGTTGTTGAAAAGCAAACTGTGTTAAACACGGCAAGCGAAAGAGTCGCGATACCGAAAGGTTGGGCCGACACCAAAGAGAGTGGATTTTAGTGAAAGACGCCGCATAAAACCAAGACCCTTAATCTATAATTGCTTGAGCTTCCAAATATGTTTGATTCACTCTTGGCATCCTATGTATCTCAAAATTCTTAGACTACGCATTGGATATTGTATGGCGAAGAGCGAAAAATTCAAAACGCTTTCGGAATTCTATTATTACGAAGGCTACGAAAAGCCGAAGGAATAATGCACGCGTCGGCATTTTTAAGTGTTGCAAATTCAGCTCATACTTTTCCTCTTCAAAAAGCATGTTAGCGTAGAGCGGTGAACTTGCAGCCGCTTGGCGATTGCCCCAACGGCCATATTTTCGCGCAGCATTTCGTTGATATATTCTTTTTGAGGTGTCAGTTTTAGCGTATTATTGTTTTTCCCTTTTGGGCGACCTAATGTTATGCCTTCGGCTTTCTTCCGAGCGAGAGCTTCTCGCGTTCTTGCCGAAATCAACGTCCTTTCCACCTCGGCGGAAAGTCCGAAGGCGAATGCAAGCACTTTTGAATTTATATTGTCGCCCAATTCGTAGTTCTCTTTTACAGTTATCAGTTTGCCTCCACCCGCATTAGCGTATTTAAAATTCCCATAATTTCCATTAAACTTCTGCCCAAGCGCGATAATTCCGACACAATTAGCGTATCGCCGCATTTTATCCGTTTTAATTCATACTGGGGTAAAAAAAGGGGAGCCAATGGTACGCTTCATGATGAGCAAGAGTTTGACGTTGTTTACACGGACGGCGTCTCTTTGATTGTTGTAGAATGTAAGTGTTTAAACGGCGGTGGAGACCAAACTGATATAACAAAGCTGGAAAACCTAACCGAAAAATTTGGCGGAACTTTTGCAAAGGGCGTATATGCGGCACCAAATTCAATAAGTGTATCTGCCCGAAGTAAGATAATAAACTCGAGAGCAGTCGTTGGTGTTTGCGGGAAAAAGGCCATAAAAAAGCTTATAGCCAAACCATTTGAGCTGAACCCTAGGACAATATACGAAAGTGTGCAATAGATAATGTACGAGTTATTTTGGCTGCCATTCTTTTGCTATTAATAAAAAAGTCTTCCCCATTCGGGAAGACTTTTTTGTGCGTTATTTTATTGAATGTGCTATTGCCTGTCGCCGAAGAGGGTGGGGGAGTTTAGGTTTAGGCAGGCTTCTACTATTGCCCATATTGCCACAAAAAACGACAGTGTAAAAAACGAGCATATCGTAATTAAAAGCTGTATTATGCCCGTTTTTGTGCGGCCCACAAAAAAGTTGTGCGCGCCGAATGCTCCCAAAAATATCGCCAAAAGAAGATATATTATTTTGTCGTTCTTTTTGCATTCCCTTAAGGGCGCAATTTGTCTGCCGCATTTTACGCAAACTACGGCGTTGTCGTCTATCTGGGCTCCGCAATATTTACAAAACATAATGATTTCCTTTCTTAAATTATTTGTTCTTTGCCGAAATGTTTTGCGAAAATAAAAAGTAGGCAATAGAGGCTATCGCTGCTCCCAAATTGTCGGCAAGCATATCTTTTTGGGCGTCCCAAATGTCGCCTTGCGAGCCTAAAAAGGCGGCTCCTACCTTGCCGCCGTCAATTTCGGCGTATATCCATTCTATAAGCTCCCAGGCGTTTGCCATTGCCATAATTGCAAGCGTGCCGAACACCGCTGCAAAAAAGCGGCCGTTTACTATTTTATTTCTATAAAACAGTTCCGCAAAGCAGAATGAATTTAGCCCTATAACAAAGTGGGCAAATCTGTCGAAATGGTTTCTGTCGAAACCAAACGTACTTGTTATAAAATCGAAGGGGACTTTTTCGAACGTATAGTGTGCGCCTATTGCGTGCAAAACCATCCACAGCGAAATTATAAAATACGAAACGTTTGAAAAGCGGAATTTGGGAAAAGTTAAAAGCAAAAGCGCGAACACTGCCGCCGGACTTGCAATCTCAACTTTCCATACCCCAATGTCGCTGCAGTTTACATACGAAAGCGCAAAAACCGCCAGCACAAACAGCGTTAGGGCAAGCAAAAATCCGTTTTCTTTTTTCATCTTAAAAAATGTCTAAAAATACGACAAGAAAAACCTGAAGCACCAGCATAATTGCGGCAAGCGAGTATACGAATATAAACAGCCAGTCGGTGCTGGTTTTCCTGCAGGCAGGTAGCGAGTAGGTTTTCTTGCTCATATTTTTAGCTATTGAAGGTTATTGTTGGTCGGGGTTTGAATCCGATGCAGTTGCAGTGTCGCCTTGTGCACCTTCGTCCTGTTCGGATGCAATTTCTTCGTCTTTAGTGTTTACAACGCGGCAAATGCCAATAAGCGTGTCGCCGGCGGCAAGGTTTATAAGCCTTACGCCCTGCGTGCTTCTGCCTATAACCCTAATGTCTTTTACGGGCGAGCGAACCGCCTGTCCGCCTTGGGTAAACATCATAATTTCGTCGTCTTCCTTAACGGAAAGTGCGCCAGCTACGCCCGAAGTTTTAATTGCAATTATTCCCGAACCGCCCCTGTTTTGCAGGCGGTATTCGTCGTACGAAGTTCTCTTGCCCTGGCCGTGTTCGCCCGCAATAAGCAGTGTAGAGTCGGGGTCTGCAATAACTATTGCCTTTACGCAGTCGTTTTCCTTTTTAAGTGTTACGCCCTTTACGCCGCGAGTTGCCCTGCCTTGTGCGCGAAGGTCGTTTTCGCTGAATCTAATCGACATGCCTTCGTGGGTGATAAGAACAACATTATCGTCTTTATTGGCAAGAACTACGCCTATAAGGGCGTCGTTGTCGTCCAAATTAATGCCTATAATGCCGCCCTTGCGGCAGTTCTTATATTCTTCAAGCATTGTCTTTTTAACAACACCGTTCTTTGTTGCCATAATAAGGCCCTTGTCTTCGGAAAGGTCTTTTACGCAAATCATAGCTGCAATGCTTTCGTCGGGTTGCAACGCCAAAACATTTTTAAGCGAGCGGCCCTTTGCAATGCGCGTGCCTTCGGGAATATCGTATACCTTTTCTACATATACGCGGCCGTTGTTCATAAAGAACATAATATAGTCGTGCGTAGAGGCCGTAAAGATATGTTCGATAAAGTCTTCGTCGTACTGGCCCGAGCCTATAACGCCTTTGCCGCCGCGCTTTTGCGAGCGGTACGAGCTTACGCTTGTGCGCTTAATAAAGCCGTTGTGCGAAACCGAAATAATGCAGCCTTCGTTTGCGATAACGTCTTCCATTCTAAATTCGCCTTCGGCGGGCAGAATTTGCGTTTTGCGTTCCGAAGCATATTTTTCCTTAAGCACAAGCATTTCGCTTTTAATTATGCCCAAAAGTTTCTTTTCGTTTTCTATGATAGAGCGGTATTCCTCTATCTGCTTCATAAGCTCGATATACTCGTTTTCTATCTTGTCCCTTTCAAGACCCGTAAGCTGATATAGCCTTAATTCCAAAATAGCGTTTGCCTGCCTTTCGGAAATGGGGTATTTTGCCATAAGGGTAACTTTGGCTTCGTCTCTGCTTTTCGAGGCTCTGATTATCTTTACAAAGTCGTCTAGGTTGTTCAGGGCAATCTTGTAGCCTTCCAAGATATGGGCGCGGTCTTCGGCCTTTTTAAGCATGAACATTGTGCGCCTGTAGATAACTTCGCGTCTGTGCTCTATGTAGCATTCGAGCATTTCCTTAATGTTCATCTGCTTGGGTCTGCGCTTGTCTAAGGCAAGCATAATAACGCCGAAAGACGATTCCAGCTGCGTGTGCTTGTAAAGCTTGTTAAGAACCACGCGCGGGCTTTCGCCGCGTTTAAGCTCTATAACAATTCGCGTATTTTCGTCGGATTCGTTGCGTACGTCGCTAATTTCGGTTATAACCTTGTCGGTTACCAAATTGGCTATTGTTTCTATTAGCGAAGCCCTGTTTACATTGTAGGGAATTTCCTTTATTACAATTTGCTCTTTGCCGTTTTTAAGCTCTTCGCAAACGGCAACGCCCCTTGTTTTTACAATGCCGCGCCCCGTTTTCATATAGCTTTCTATGCCGGCTTTGCCCATTATCACACCGCCCGTCGGAAAGTCGGGGCCGGGGATAATCTTCATAAGGTCGTCTATGGAAATTGTGGGGTTGTCTATAAGCTCGCAGGTAGCGTCTATCAATTCGCCCAAATTGTGGGGCGGAATATTTGTTGTCATACCGACTGCAATGCCCGTAGAGCCGTTCATAAGCAGTGCGGGCAAGGCGCACGGCAAAACGCTGGGCTCCGTTGTAGACTCTTTGTAGTTGGGCACAAAGTCTACAGTGTCGGAATCTATGTCGCTTAAAAGTTCCTGAGCTATTGCCGAAAGTTTACATTCGGTATAACGGTAGGCCGCGGCCGAGTCGCCCTCTATAGAGCCGAAGTTGCCTTGCGGCATAATAAGCGGATAGCGCATTACCCAGTCTTGTCCCATTCTTACAAGCGTGTCGTAAACCGAGCTGTCTCCGTGGGGGTGGTAGTTTTTAAGAACTTCGCCTACAACGCCCGCGCATTTGTCGAAGGCTCGGTTGTATAGCAAGCCTTCGCGCATCATTGCATAAAGCACGCGGCGTTGCACGGGTTTTAGCCCGTCTCTTGCATCGGGCAATGCGCGCGAAACTATAACCGACATGGAGTAGTCGATATACGCGTTGCGCATAATTTCGGTTATGCTAGACGGCTGAATTTTTTCGTTTTCAGTATACATTTAAAATCCTGTCTTGTTTTTTAATTATATATCGAGGTGGGCTGCGTTAAGGGCGTTGTCTTCAATAAAGGCGCGCCTTTGGGGAACGTCATCGCCCATAAGCATTGTAAAGGTTGCGTCGGCGGCCGCTGCGTCTTCTACCGTAACTTTAAGCAGAGAACGCTTTGCCGGATCCATAGTAGTTTCGAACAGTTGCTTTGCGTTCATTTCGCCCAAACCTTTGTAGCGTTGAATGCTCAAGCCCCTTCTGCCGAATTCCCTTATTTTTGCAACCAAATCTATAATGCTGTTAAGCGGCATTTCGATTGGCGTTTTAACCGTTTCTCCCACGTTTTCGATAAGCTTAAACGTGGGTGTTGTAGAGGGCTTTATGTCGTCCAGCTCAAAGCCTATTTTTGCGATTTCCTGCAAAAGCTTTTGCAGTGTGTTGGCTTCGTAGATTTCGTAAATGCCAACTCTTTGCTGCATTTTGCGGCCGTTTTCGTCTACAACTTCGCGCATTATGTTGCTTGCAAACATATCGTCGGAGCTGCCGAATTCTATAAGGAAAGACGAACGCTGGTCTTCGGTAAAGATGAACCTAAATTCCTCTTTGTTGCCAGTTTTAATTCTTGCCAAATATTTGGGCAGCGCAAAGGTTATGGGGTCTGCCTTGCCGAGATAGTCGCAAAGCTGGCAGCCGTAGCGCACAATCGCCTTTCCGCAGGCTTCTATTTTAGAAAGGGCTTCAACCAATTTGTCTACCTTGGCAGATTCAAACTGCTTGCCGTCGGAATTTCTTACCAAAACAACGTCTTCGGAACCCAATTCCAAAAGAATTTTATTCATTTCGGCGTCGTTCATAACGTATTGCTCGCGCTTCTTTCTCTTGATTTTGTATAGCGGAGGTTGGGCAATGTAAATGTAGCCGTTTTCTATAAGGCCCTTTAGGTGCCTAAAGAAGAATGTAAGCAAAAGAGTTCTAATGTGCGAGCCGTCTACATCGGCATCGGTCATAATAACTATTTTATGGTAGCGCGCTTTTTCGATATTAAATGCGCCGTCGCCGCTTTCGCCAATGCCCGTGCCGCAGGCGGTTATCATTGCCCTTATTTCGGCGTTGCTCAGGGCTTTGTCTATGCGGGTTTTTTCAACATTCAAAACCTTGCCTCTAAGGGGAAGTATTGCCTGATAGCGTCTGTCGCGCCCCGACTTTGCGGAACCGCCCGCCGAGTCGCCTTCTACAATGAACAATTCGCAAAGGCTTGGGTCTCTTTCCGAGCAGTCTGCCAACTTTTGGGGCATGCCGCCGCTGCTTAAAACACCCTTGCGGATTGTTTCTTTCGCCTTTCTTGCGGCTTCTCTTGCGCGGGCTGCAACAAGGCACTTTTCTATCATTTTCTTTGCAACTTGCGGCTGCGTTTCGAAAACGTATTTTAGCTTTTCGCCAACAATCTTTTGAACAATGCCGTCTACCTCGCCGTTCGAAAGCTTTGTTTTGGTTTGCCCTTCAAAGCGCGGTTCGGGAACTTTAACCGAAATTACGGCAGTCAATCCTTCGCGGCAGTCGTCGCCCGAAATAGGCGGGTCTTTTTCCTTCAACAAATTGTTTGCTTTTGCATAGGCGTTTACAACCCTTGTCAGCGCCGTTCTAAAGCCGCTTAAGTGCGTGCCGCCTTCAACATTGTAGATAGAGTTTGCATAGGCGTATACCTGTTCGGAATACGAGTCGTTATACTGCATTGCAATGTCTACAACTATTTTTGAGTCGGGCTTTGCCGGGTCTGCAACGGCTTCGCCGCTAAAGTATATAACCTTGGGGTTAATTACGTTCTTGTTTGTGTTAAGGAACTGAACGTATTCGGAAATGCCGTCTTTAAAGCAGAAAGTTTCTTCTTTGTCTGTGCGGTCGTCTTTAAGCAGAATTTTTATGCCTGGGTTTAGGAACGCCAATTCTCTAAGCCTTTTTGCCAAAATTTCGTATTTAAATTCGCGCGTGGTGGTAAATATTTCGGGGTCGGGCAGAAAGGTTATTTTTGTGCCCGTGCCTTTTGTAGAGCCTATAATCTCCATCTTTTGCACGGTTTTGCCCCTTACAAATGCCATGTGGTAGATGTTGCCGTTTTTTCGCACTTCTACATCGAACGCTTCGGAAACTGCGTTTACGCACTTGGCGCCCACGCCGTGCAAGCCGCCCGAAACCATATAGGCGCCCTTGCCGAATTTGCCGCCTGCGTGCAGATTTGTCATAACCAATTCAAGCGCGGGGATTTTGTATTTGGGGTGAATGTCTACGGGAATGCCACGGCCGTTGTCTTCTATAGAGCACGAGCCGTCGGAATGCAATTCTACCTTTATAAGATTGCAGTAGCCTGCCAAAGCTTCGTCGATTGAATTGTCTACGATTTCGTAGACGCAGTGGTGCAAGCCTCTTTCGTTAGTGTCGCCGATATACATATCGGGGCGTTTTCTTACGCCCTCTAGCCCTTCAAGCTTTTGTATTTTCGACGCATCGTATGTGTCGTTTTTATTGATATTGTCTGCCATATAATTTTTCCTAAAAGTATTGCGCAAAATTGTGGGGGCGTTTTTGCCGAAAAACCGGCAAATTTTTACGCTGTATACCGCCTAAAATAGGCGCTATACCCTATTGGTTGCGCGTTTCTATATACTGTATATATAGTGCGTATAAAGCGCAACAAAAAACTTGGCAAAAAAGAGCTTTTTTTAACGCAAAAAAGGCGGTTTTTTGCGCGGAGCTAAAGGGGGTTGTTTTGCGTAAATTTTTAGGGTTTTACTTTTGGGAGGATAACTTTTCTTTGCATTGCCATAAAACGTTTTTTTAGGGCAAATAGAGCGTTTAAAAAGGCTTATAATTGTCAAATCTTGGTTTGTGTGCACAAAAAAAGAGCCTGCCCGAAGCAGGGCAGACCCTCAAATTTTTTAAATTAAATAAATATTGCCTTAGTAGGTTATGTAGCCTGCAACTGCCGAAGACGCAACCATTCTGGGAGACATAAGCACTGTTCTGCCCGTGGGACTGCCTTGGCGGCCTTTAAAGTTGCGGTTCGAGCTAGATGCGCAAAGCTCGTCGCCGCGCAATTTGTCGGCGTTCATTGCCAAGCACATCGAGCAGCCTGCGTTGCGCCATTCAAAGCCGGCTTCGGTAAATATCTTGTCCAACCCTTCGGCTTCGGCAAGCTTCTTTACAATTTGAGAACCTGGAACTGCGATTGCTCTTACGCCTTTGGCTACTTTTTTGCCCTTAAGGTATTTTGCGGCTTCCTGCAAGTCCGACAATCTGCCGTTTGTGCACGAGCCTATAAACGCCACGTTTATGGGAATGCCCTTAACGGGAGTGCCCGATTTTAGCTTCATATAAGCTAAAGCGTCTTTTGCGTCTTTGCGCTGTTGCGGGTCTGCAATAGCGTCGCAATCGGGTATATTTTCGTTTATGAACACTGCCTGCGATGGGTTTACGCCCCAAGTTACCGTAGGCAGAATGTCGGCAGCGTCGAACTTAACAACGTCGTCGTAAACTGCGTCTTTGTCGGAGGCAACGGTTTTCCAATATTCAACGGCCTTGTCGAAGTCTGCACCCTTTGGCGCATAGGGCCTGCCTTTAAGGTAGTCGAAGGTTTTTTGATCGGGGTTTACATAGCCAACTCTTGCTCCGCCTTCTATTGCCATATTGCAAACTGTCATTCTGCCTTCCATCGACATATTGTCGAATACGTCGCCCGCAAATTCGTAGGCATAGCCTATGCCGCCGTTTACGCCAAGCTTGCGTATTATATGAAGGGCTACATCTTTGGGGTAAACTCCTTCTTTAAGGGTGCCGTTTACTTCAATCTTTCTTACCTTCAATTTTTTGAAGGCAAGCGTTTGTGTTGCCAACACGTTGCGAACCTGTGTTGTGCCAATGCCGAAAGCAACTGCGCCGAATGCGCCGTGGGTTGCCGTGTGGCTGTCGCCGCAGGCAACGGTCATTCCCGGCTGTATAATGCCCTGTTCGGGCATAACAATGTGTATTACACCCTGGCAGCCCGTATTTACGTCGAAAAACTTAATGTTGTTGTCGGCGCAGTTTTTGCGGATATGCTCGAGCATTTCGTATGCCAACTTGTCGGCATACGGTTCGCTTGTGTCGGTTGTGGGAATGATATGGTCTACCGTAGCAAAAGAGCGGTTCGGATAGCGCACTTTCAACTTTAAGGTTCTGAGCATGCCAAATGCCTGCGGGCTTGTGACCTCGTGCATTAGGTGCGTGCCTATAAACAACTGGGTAGAACCGTCGGGCAACTGTCTAACGGTATGCTTTTCCCAAACCTTTTCGAATAGAGTTTTACCCATAAAGCAATTAGTCGAGCAAAGAGTCGTCCAAGTCGTAGTTGGGGTAAACGTTCTGGACGTCGTCTAAGTCTTCGAGAGCTTCTACAACCCTTACGGCTTTCTTTGCAGTTTCTGCGTCTGTTATCGGAACCAAAGTCGTGGGTATCCACGACAAGTTCGAGTCAGCGCATTTAATGCCTGCGTCTTCCAAGGCCTTTGCCAATTTATCGTATTCGGAAACGGGGCAAAGCACTTCAAATTCGTCGCCGTTGTTTTTAACGTCCTCGGCACCCGCTTCCAAAGCTACGTCCATAAGCTTTTCTTCGGTGGTGTCTTCGGCGTTGATTATAAATTGCCCCTGTCTGTTGAAGTTAAACTGCAACGCGCCCTGTGTTGCAAGGCTGCCGCCGTTCTTTGTGAAAGCCGCCCTTACGTCGGCTACGGCGCGGTTTTTGTTTTCGGTTGTAACTTCCACAATAATGCCAACTCCGCCGGGAGCATAGCCTTCGTACAACAACTGTTCGTAAACAACGCCGGGGATTTCGCCCGTACCCTTTTTAATAGCCCTGTCGATGTTGTCGGCAGGCATATTGGCAGCCTTCGCCTTTAGCACCAAGGTGCGAAGACGGGGATTAAAGTTTTGGTCGCCGCCGCCGGCTCTGGCAGCAAGAGTAATATCCTTACTCAATGCGCTGAATATTTTGCCTCTTTTAGAGTCTATTGCGGCCTTGTGGCGTTTAGTTGTTGCCCATTTACTGTGTCCAGACATATCAATTATCCTTTACATTGTTTTTAAAAATAAAGTCGGATTATTGTCGAAATTTGCCCGTTTTCAACATTTTTTTATATGCCGCGCAAATTTTTTGCGCTTTAATACAATTTTGTAGCAAGGCCATGCTTTTTTGAAATGCTTTTTTGGCTTTGCTTGAATTTATGTTGTGAAACGCCATTTTTTCTTTGATTTTTACGATAAATTAAAGTAGGGTGCTCTCTCTTTTTTTAGGGGTGTTGCAGTTCCCGTTATTTTTGGGGAAGGGGCCCCTTTCATACAAACATTTTTTAATAAAAAGACGGATTATGACGGATATTAAAGATTGCGCGGTAAAATTTCCCGAAAAGTCGGGCAAAGACTTGTATTTTTACAGCCTCGAAAAATTGGCGGAAAAATACCCGAACATAAAAAGGCTGCCCATTTCAATAAAGATTGTGCTAGAAAGCGTGCTGAGGGCTTCGTTTAACGGTTTGGCTACCGAAAAGGACGTTGAAAATTTGGCAAATTGGAATGCCAAAAACCCCGGGGTGTTCGAAATCCCCTTTGTCGTTTCGCGCATAGTTTTGCAGGATTTAACGGGCGTTCCCCTTTTGGTAGACTTGGCCGCAATGCGTTCGTACGCGCAAAGGCAGGGTAAAAACCCCGACTTGGTAGAGCCTCTTGTTCCCGTAGACTTGGTTATAGACCACTCGGTGCAGATGGACTATTTCGGTACAAATGACGCGTATGCAAAAAATCTTGAAATGGAGTTTAAACGCGGCAAGGAAAGGTACGAATTTTTAAAGTGGGGCCAGCAGGCGTTTAAAACATTCTCGGTTGTGCCGCCTTCTACGGGCATAATACACCAGGTAAACCTTGAATATTTGGCAAAACTTGTTTTCGAAAAATCCGAAAACGGCAAAAATGTGCTTTACCCCGACACTTTGGTCGGCACCGACTCGCACACGACAATGATAAACGGCCTGGGCGTAGTCGGTTGGGGCGTTGGCGGCATAGAGGCAGAAGCGGGTATGTTGGGCCAGCCCATATACTTTAAAGTGCCCGAGGTTGTGGGAGTATGTATGTCGGGCAGGCTTTCGAACGGGGTAACGGCAACCGACTTGGCCCTTCACATGACGAAGCTTTTAAGAGACGAAAAGGTTGTCGGCAAGTTTGTCGAATACTTCGGCGAGGGAGCCAGCACATTGTCGCTTGCCGACAGGGCAACCGTTGCCAATATGGCGCCCGAATACGGAGCTACAATGGGATATTTCCCCGTAGACGACAAAACTTTGGAATATATGAAGCTTTCGGGCAGAAGCGACGAGCTGGTTGCCCTTATAAAAGAATATTACACAAAGCAGGGAATGTTCTCGATACCGCGCGAAGGCGATTGCGACTACACAAAAGTTTTGCATGTAAATTTGGCCGAGATTAAGCCAGCAATAGCAGGTCCAAAACGCCCGCAAGACAAAATAGAGCTAAACGATGCAAAAGAGGCCTTTAATGCAAGTTTCCCGAACTTGGAATATAAGAAGGCAAAAACTTCTAAGGGCGAAATTTCGGACGGAAGCGTTTTGATTGCCGCAATAACAAGCTGCACAAACACGTCTAACCCGTCGGTTTTAGTTGCCGCCGGCTTGTTGGCAAAAAAGGCAAGGGCGTTCGGGCTTAAAACCCCCGAATATGTAAAGACAACTTTAGCTCCCGGATCTAGGGTTGTAAGCGATTATTTAAAAGAAGCGGGCTTGCAGACCTATTTAGACGAGCTTGGCTTTAATTTGGCTGGCTACGGCTGCGCTACCTGCATAGGCAATTCGGGCCCGATAGCCGCCGAAATTACCGAAGCTGTAAAAGACAATAATTTGGTTTGCGCAAGCGTGCTTTCTGGCAACAGAAACTTTGAAGCCCGCGTTCACGCGCTTTTAAAGGCAAATTATTTGATGACACCGCAATATGTTGTGGCTTTTGCGCTTGCAGGCAGAATAAACATAGATTTCGACAAGGAACCCGTTGGAGTTTCGCCCGAAGGCAGAGAAGTGTTCTTAAAAGACATTTTGCCGACTTCAGCCGAAGTTGAAGAATGCGTTGCAAAGTGCGTAAAAAGCGAATTCTTCAAAAAGGAGTATTCCAGCCTAAAAGGCCCCGAATTGTGGCAGCAAGTGCAAAGCACGACAGGCAACGTGTTCAACTGGAACAAAGACAGCACCTACATTCAAGAGCCTCCCTTCTTCGAGGAAAAAGACGCCTCGAAAAAGTCCCTTAAAGACCTTAGAGCGTTGGCTATTTTCGGCGACAGCGTGACAACCGACCACATTTCGCCGGCAGGCGCAATTTCGCCCGACAGCGCAGCGGCGCGCTACCTTGCCGAAAAGGGTTTGTCGCAAAAAGACTTTAACACCTACGGCTCCAGAAGGGGCAACGACAGGGTTATGTGCCGCGGTACCTTTGCAAATATAAGAATAAAGAACAAGATTGTCGCCCCCAAAGAGGGCGGCTACACCAAAATGTACGGCAAGGGCAGCGACATTCTCATTTTCGATGCTGCGCAAAAGTATGCCCAAAACAACGAGGGCTTGCTTGTGTTTGCAGGCAAAGACTACGGTATGGGTAGCTCGCGCGACTGGGCGGCAAAGGGTACAAGCCTTTTGGGCGTAAGGGCAGTTATAGCAAAATCGTACGAAAGAATCCACCGTAGCAACCTTGTTGGCATGGGTATTTTGCCTTTCGAATTTGCCGAAGGCTGCGATGCGGATACCTTAAACCTTAACGGCTCCGAAAAGTTCACAATACAAGGGCTTGAAGACGGCGTAAAGGTTGCGGCAAAAGCTACGCTTAAAATAGAGCGCGAAAACGGCGCGGTAGACTACGCAGACTTGCTGCTTAGAATAGATACCCCCGTTGAAATAGACTACTACAACTGCGGCGGTATTCTCCAATGCGTATTAAAGAAAATTCTTAAATAGCCAAATGCCGGTTGAGGATACAAAGTTTTTGGTATGCGAGGAGGGCAATTGCGCCACTTTGGCGATTGTCGGCCGCGCATGCTATCTCAACTGTATGGGCGTTTCGGAATTTTTCGACACAGCCGTAAGGGACAAAAAGGAGGTTGTTAATATAGATTTTGCGGGGTGTACGGGTGTGGACAGCACTTTTTTGGGCATAATTGCAAAGTTGGCGATAAGGCTTAGGCCCAACAAGGGCAAAGTTGTTTTGTGCAATATTTCCGACCGCAACTTGGAGGTTGTGCAAAACCTGGGGCTAGACAAAATCCTTGAAATAGGCAACCTACCCAAAGATGGTCTTTCTGCAAAAAGTCCGCTTAGCAATTCGCCTTCTGTGCAGTCGGAAATGCTTTCGGCGCACGAGTCGCTTGTAAGGGCAAACCCCGAAAACCTAAAAAAGTTTGAGGATGTTATATCTTTTCTGAAAAAGCGTGTTGAATAGGCGCGTTTTTTTTGTGAAACTGTTTTTGTATATGAATGTCGTTTTTTTTGCATTGGGTATGCTGTTTGCGTGGGCCGTTGCCCTCGTATGGATTTGCATTGCAAGAAAGCGTATGTCGCGCCTGTATAAGATTAACGACGACCTTAAAAACGAAAGAGCCGTAACCATTGCAAGCATGCGCAAGCTTGCCTCCGATTTAGAGGGCGGCATTAGCGTTCCCGATATTTACAGGCGCACATTAAAGCTTGCCGTAGACGTAACCAAAGCCCAAAGCGGCAGAATTTACGAACGCAGGGAAGACGGCAGTTGGAAAAGCGTTGCCACCATAGGGTTGTTCCCCCCGCAAAGACACATTAAAAACAACTTTGCAACAAAGGCCCAATATATAAACACGGTTTTTGCCGACGAACTTTTGTCGGCAAACGAGGGGCTTGTAGGCCAAGTTGGCAACAGTGCCGAGGGGCTTTTTGTTGAAGACGCAGCCAAAGACAACAGGGTATTGTCGTCGTCTTTTGGCCCGCTAAAAATTACAAGCATAATTTACGTGCCCGTATTTTTTGTATCGAAAACAAGCGCGGTTATGGTTTTGGCAAACCCGCTTGGCGACGATAAATTTTCGCAGAACGACTTTTCTTTGGCAAAGGCGATTGCAGGCCAGGCTGCAATCGCAATTTCTAACGCAAACACCATGGACGTTCTTGTCGAGAAAAACCGACTTAATTTCGACTTAAAATTGGCAAGCGGCGTTCAAAGATATTTATTGCCGCAGCAAATGCCCGAAATAGACGGCTACGACTTTGCCGTAAGATATGTTCCGCAGCAGTGCATAGGCGGCGATTTTTACGACTTTATAAACTTGGGCAACCAAAAGCTTGGCGTTGTTATTGCCGATGTTTCGGGCAAAGGGGTGTCGGCTGCAATGATAATGGCAATTACCCAAACAAAATTGCGCGAAATTGCCCCGCGCTACGAAAGTCCCGCCGAAGCTCTAAAAGCACTTAATGCCGACATGATGCCCCTTATGAGGGAGGACATGTTCATTACAATGATATACGCCGTTATAGACGCAAAAAATTCTACGGTAACCTTGGCAAGGGCGGGGCACGAGCCCGCATTGCTTTTCGATAAAAGCACAGCCGATTTCGAGTCTATGAAAATTAAAAGTTCGGGAATGGCGGTTGGTATGGTAGATTCCGAAATATTCGACGCGGTTATAGAGGATAAAACTTTTGAGTTCGAAAACTCGGCGGTGCTTGTTATGTATACCGACGGCATAACCGAATCGCTAAGCAAAAACGGCGGCGAATTTACCGCCGAAAGGTTGGAAAAGTCGATTGCAAGTTTTGCCAACGAAAGCGCGGCCGATATAAACACCGACATTCTTTTAGACGTTCAGCGTTTTTGCGGCGCAACATATTCTTACGCCGACGATATGACTTTGATTACGATTAAACACACAAACTAATAAACCAATAAAAAAGGAAATAAGATGCCAGGAGTAGGTAAACTTTTAAAACAAGCCCAAAAAATGCAAAAAGCCATGGAGGGCGTTCAGGCCGAGCTTGAAAACCAAACCGTTGAGGTTTCTAGCGGCGGCGGCGCGGTTAAAATTACCGCAAACGGACACGGAGCAATTAAGTCTATTAAGCTAGACCCCGAGTTTTTGAAGGAAGACGCCGCAGTTGTAGAAAGCGCAATTTTAGAGGCAATTAACGAAGCCGCGGCAAAGGCTAAAGCCTTGGGCGAAGAGCAAATGGGCAAGGTTACGGGAGGCTTTAGCATTCCCGGCTTGTTCTAATTTTTTTGCGTTATGTCGGACGCCTTCGAAAACCTAAAGGCGGCTTTGCGAAAGGTTCCAGGAATAGGGGCGAAAGCCGCCGAACGAATTGCCCTGAACATTGCGGTTGAAAACCGCGAGCTTGGCGCGCTTTTGCGCCAAAGCATAGGCGAGGCGTTAAATTCGCTCAGCGCATGCCCCGAGTGCGGTGCGCTTTCCGAAAACGGAAGGCTTTGCCGTATTTGTGCCGACCCTTCGCGCCGTGCCGACGCCGTTTGCGTTGTCGAAAACGTGCTCGACATATTTTCAATAGAAAAATCGGGGGCTTGGCGCGGCAGATATTTTGTTTTGGGTGGCAAGCTTTCGCCCCTAAAGCGCATAGGCCCCGAAAAATTGGGCATAGGCCGCCTAAAAGACCTTGTTGTAAAAAACTCGGTTGTGGAAATAATTTTGGCACTGTCGAACGACATAGAGGGCGAAGCAACCTGCCGCTATTTGCAGGAGGCAGTTTTTGCCGATATTCCGCAGGTTAAACTAAGCCGTATAGGCTTTGGCCTGCCCAGCGGAAGCGGCCTTCTTTTTGCCGATTCTTCGACAATAAAAAGCGCGTTGGATTCAAGAAAACTTTATTAGCATATGAAAATTGGCAATATATTTTGCGCCGCTTTGTTTTTTGTGTTTTCAAGCTTTGCGCTTGCGCAAACTGCGGGGCTTGCAGACAAAACCGAAAGCGCCGCGCAAAAGGCCGACATATCGGTTTTCGATTCGGTTATTTTGGGCATAGTTGAGGGCATAACCGAATATTTGCCGGTGTCGTCTACGGGGCACCTTATATTGACAAACAGCGTGCTTGGGCTTGATTTGGAAACGCCGCTAAAAGACGCCAAAGGCGACGTTGTTATGGACAAAAAGCAGAGCAAAAAAAGCGGCAAAGAAGCTGTCTATACAATGAAAAAAGCCGCCGATGCCTACGCCGTTATAATACAGCTTGGCGCAATCTTGGCGGTTTTGGTTTTGTATTGGGAAAGCGTTTGGGAAATCGTAAAAGGCGTTTTCGGAAAAAGCAAAAAAGGGCTTTTGCTTGCAAGGAATATTATTGCCGCCTTTATGCCGGCCGCGGTTATAGGCCTTTTGCTGCACGACTATATCGACGAGTATCTATTTGGCGTATACCCCGTTGTTTTCGCGCTTTTTGCGGGCGGTCTGCTTATGCTTTTTGTGCAAAAAAAGCTGGGGAAAGCCGCGTCTAAAAAGCCCGACACCGACTTGTCCGATTTAAGCGTAAAGCAAAGCCTTTTAATAGGCTTTTTGCAGGTGGTTGCAATGTGGCCCGGAACAAGCAGGTCTATGATGACCATTTTGGGCGGCTACATTGCAGGGCTTAACCCAGCCTCCTCCGCAAAATTCAGCTTTTTGCTGGGGCTTCTTACGCTTTCGGCGGCAAGCTTTTTTAAGATAGCCAAAGACGGGCAGAATATGCTAAGCGCGCTTTCGGTTGCGCCGCTGCTTGTGGGCTTGGCAGTTTCGTTTATATGCGCCTTGGTTTGCGTAAGGTGGCTTGTGGGCTTTTTAACAAGAAGGGGGCTTGCCCCATTTGCGTGGTATAGAATCGCTCTAAGCGCGGTGATTTGTATTTATTTCTTTTGCATGTAATGGCAAATTTTGCGGACATACACACGCACTTTTTTTTGCCCTTTAAAACGTCGGCAAAGCTTTGGTGCGAGCGGCAAAACGAGCCATATTGGGGTTCGCTTTTGGCTCCGCAAAACCGCAAAACCTTGCAGGATTTTACCGAAAAGGAAACCTTTTTGGCTGCTATGGACAACGCCTGCATAAAAAGGTGCGTTTTAAACGGAGCTTATTGGCAAAACACAAAAACTTGTGTGTATGCAAACGATACGGCTCTCGAATTTGCAAAGACGCATCCAGACAGAATTTCGGTGTTTGCTGCCATAAATCCCGCCGATTTTGAAGGTTCAAAAAAGATTTTGCAAAGCGCAAAAAGCCGCGGCTTTTGCGGTGTTGGCGAATTGTGCGATGCTGTTCAAAACTTTTCGTATAGCAGCCCCGAATTTTTTAAGCTTATGCAAATATGCAACGCCGAACACTTGCCCGTTTGCCTGCATTTGGGAGACCCTTTTGGCAAGATGTATAGCGGCAAAACCTTTACGGACAATGCTGCGGCGTTTGCGCTTGCCGACAAATTCGAAAACATAAATTTTATTTTTGCGCATTTGGCGGGCGGAGAAATTATGCGCCGCAAATTCGTAAAAAAGAACGCATTTTTCGACACTGCAGCCTTTCCGCTTTTATATGGCAAAGAATGCTGGCAAACGGCGTTCGAAAATTCGGGCGGCAACCTGCTTTTCGGCAGCGACTATTCGCTTAGGCTGTATCCAAAAACACAAAAAACGGCCGACATAAAAACGCTTAAAGAGGAAGCCGCGCAAAATTTGCCCCAAAAATTTTTGCCCGACTT
>JAXFOH010000134.1:0-19144 GCA_034180465.1 Opitutales bacterium | reverse complement strand
TATACGATTTATTTTCGTTCTTATTTTTTTTGCGCGCCTTTTCAAAAGCCGATTAAAAACGGCCGTACTCGGCGTTTAGCCTTACAGCCCCAAATTGCGGCACTAAAACCGCATTGCCAGAACTTAGCTGCTTTAAAAACGAATTGTCTATAGCCTCGCCGCCTAAAAGCAGCGACCAATTAAGGCAAAACGACGTTTTTTTGCCGTCTTTAAGAGAAAGGCTTGCCGACAAATCGGCGTTTCTTACGCCCTTTGCCAATGCCTGCAAATTGCCGTTGCTTTCTATTTTAAAAAACTTTTTCCATACGGGCAGATATTGCCTTGCAAAGCTCTCTATTTTTCCAATGTCGCCGCAATAGTGGGTGTTTTTTTCGTACGAAAAGCCAGCCTTTTTTGAAAACGCGGCCAACCTTACCAACTGCTCTTTTTCGGAGCTGTTTAGGGTTGAAATTGCGGCGTTTTTGCCGCCGTAAACTGCAAGCTTTTTTTTGCCGTCCAGCAGGTGGCAAACAAAGCGCAAACCTTTAGGATATATCGTAAAGGAAAGAAGGAAGTCGCGCGCCTTTTCGGGCTCGACTTCCGCCGGCATTTTTTGCTGCGAACCGTTTTCGGGAGTGCTTTGTTGCGCAGAGTCTGGCAAAGCGGGCATTGCGTCGCACACAAGCTCCTGAATCTCGTATAAGGCTGCGCAGCAAAGCGCGTAGGTAGCATCTTTTTCGGCAATGCTAGACCTAAACGTAAGCGCGTTGTTTTCTAGCCCTACAACACAATAGGGTTGCGAATTGTCCGGAAATTTAAAATTAATAAAAGCCTCGTTTTCGCCCAAGTCTATAGAGCTTACAAAGCCCTGTTTGTAGAACTGCCTGCCCTTTTCGAGCTGCTGCGGCGAAAAGCGTTTTTCCCAGTCGCGCAACAGGGCGTCGAGCCAAGCGCGAACAGCCTTGCCCGAATAGTTGGCTTTTGCCTTGCGAAGAAACATAGACTTATACGGCGGCTAAAAGCCCTTTACGCGTTCGGCAACCGCCCATTTGTATATGTTTGCGTACTCGGCAGCCGACTTCGACCACGAAAAATCCTTCTTCATAGCGTTTTGCTGCAAAAGCAAATAGTCTGGCTTTCTGTAGTACCAAGTGGCAACTGCCCAGTCGATTGTATTGTATAAAGCCCAGGGGGTAGCCTCTATAAACGAAAATCCGCAACCCGTTTTGTCTTTTTGCGAATAGTTTTCTACCGTATCGGAAAGCCCGCCCGTTGCCCTTACAAGCGGCAAAGTTCCATAGCGCATAGAGTACATTTGGTTTAAGCCGCAAGGCTCGAAACGGCTCGGCATAAGGAAAAAGTCGCTACCTGCTTCTATCAAGTGCGAAAGCTCGTTGTTGTAGCCTATATATACGCCCATTTTGCCGGGATTGCGCGCCGCCAAGGCGTTAAAGGCATTCTCCAAATTCCTGTCGCCGCTGCCCAAAAGCACAATCTGAATTTTCATATTCTCCAGCAGCGCGTCGCCAATATTTGCAAGCAAATCAAGCCCCTTTTGGTCGAACAAGCGCGAAACTACGCCAAAAACCGGCACTTCTGAATCTTGCACCAAGCCCATTTTCCCTTGTAAAGCCTTTTTGCATTCGGCCTTGCCCGAAAGCTGCGCCGCCGAAAAGTGCGACGGAATAAATTTGTCCTTTTCAGGATTCCATTCGTCTATATCTATGCCGTTTAATACGCCCACAATGTCGGCCGACTTAAAGCGCACAATGCCGTCTAGCCCGCAACCGAATTGCGGGGTTTGAATTTCATTTGCATAGGTGGGGCTAACGGTACTTACCTTTGTAGCGTTATAAAGCGCGCCTTTCATTAAGTTTACAACGCCAAAATGCTCGCAATTATAGGGGTTGTAAACCGACTGCGGCAAACCCGCATACTCTAAGATACCCCTGTCGAATACGCCCTGGTGCTGCATATTGTGTATGGTAAACACGCTTGCAGCCCTGCCCAGTTTAAAGTTTCTAAAATTGTTGTTTAGATATAGCGGTATATAGCCCGTTGGCCAATCGTGGCAATGAACAACATCGGGGTACCATTCGTTTGCAACGCAAAAATCCAGCGCCGCCCTACACAAAAACGCATAGCGCGCACCGTTGTCGTTATACGAAATATCGCCGAAATTGTAGATGCCGGGCCTGTCGAAATAGCGGTTAAATTCAAGAAAATAAACTTCTGCCTTGCCCAGAGAAGTTTTCCAAACTTTGCAGTATTCTTCTATACCAAGCCCCATATGCACGCTGAGCACTGGCATAGCTTCCTCAAACTTATCCTTGTTTTTTATGGAAGAATACAAAGGGGTGATTATTTTAACTTCGTTTTTAGAGTTCGCCATCTCTTTCGAAAGCGAAGCAACCATATCGGCAAGCCCGCCAACTTTCGAAAACGGGGCAAGTTCGGAGGAAACCATTAATATTTTCATAGCCAAAGCAAATCATCTCACATAGCGGTTTATTTTGCAACCGTTTTTCTTGAAGAACTCTAAAAAATATGCTTTGTTTTAAAAAGTGCTATGAAAACGCTTTTTACAATTACAGGCAACCTTTTGGCAGAGTATACCTTTAATACAAAATCCTTTAAGGCTGGCGAAACGGTCCGCGCCGAAAGCTCGTCGTTTCAGGTGGGAGGCAAAGGCGTGAATGTGTCGCAAGCTGCGCAAATTTTGGGCTTAAAAAGCCAGGCAATTATATTCGCTGCAGGCATTGAAGGCCAAAAATGCAAAAACTGCCTTGCTGCCGAAAAGCTTGCGTATAAGGCATTCGAAATAGACGGCAATACGCGCACTGGCCTTGTTGTTCGCGCAAACAATGCAGAAACAACTTTTTTGGGAAAGGATATTCCCGTTTTAGAAAGCGCGTTTAAAAAAGCTGTTTTATATATCAAAAAAGCGGCAAAGCAAAACGATATTGTGGCTCTTTGCGGGTCTTTCCCGGGGTGGAAAGACTCTTTTGGCGAGCTTCTTTTAAAACTTTGCGAAGAAAAAAACCTTGTTTTGTGCGCCGACACCTACGGCAAGCCCCTAAACTTTTTTGCATTCTGCAACAGTGCAAATCGTTTGGGCATTTTAAAGATGAATAAAAAAGAGCTTTCGGGGTTATTCGACATAAAAATTGCATACAAAAAGGCTTTCGAAAAGCTTCTAAACACAAACTGCGCAAAGATATTTGCAGTTACTAACGGCGGCGAAAATTCGTACATTTGCGAAAACGGCAAAATTTTTGAAAACGTCCCAAAGCCCGCAAAGAAAATCGTTTCGGCAACCGGCTGCGGCGACATTGTTTTTGCGGCACTCATTAAATTTATATATTGCGACAACATTGCAGCCGCAAAAGCGTTTGAAACCGCGCAAAAAATCGCGTCGCACTCGGCTCAAAGCCCAAAACTAATAGATATTCCGAAAAGATATTCGGCAAAATAAATGCATATTTCACAATTAGACTATAATTTAGACCCCAAATTTATTGCGCAATTTCCCAGCGACAAAAGGGATATGGCAAAACTCTTGGTATACCACCGCAAAAGCGGCGAAATTTCGCACCATATTTTCAGGGAACTGCCCGACTTGCTAGACACAAACTACCATATGTTCAGAAACAAAGTTGCGGTTTTAAAGGCAAGGATTATGGCGCAGCGCGAAAACGGCTGCAAGTGCGAGTGTCTTATCTTAAACCCAGCCAAAGAGTTGGGGCATTGGTATTGCCTATTAAAGCCCGCTAAGCGAATGAAAATACGTTCGCACTTTTCCGTTGAAGGCAGCTTTACCGCCCAAATTGTGGAAAAATTTGAAGACGGCCGCGCCCTTGTGCGCTTCGACACCGAAAACGGGCAAAGCGTTGTAGACGTAAGCGAAAAAATCGGCTATGTGCCGCTTCCGCCCTACATTCACCGCGACATAAATTCGCCAGAATACGACAGAAGTTTCGACAACAAACGCTACGAAACAGTTTATGCCGACATTCATAAAAGAATGGCTGTTGCAGCTCCCACGGCCGGGCTTCATTTTACAACCGAGCTAAACGAAATTTTGCAAAAAAGGGGAAATTCGTTTTGCGATGTCGTTTTAAGGGTTGGCATTGGAACATTTAAGCCGCTTACTTCCGACATTGTGGAAGAACACAAAATGCACACCGAGCTTTACGAAATCCCCCAAAGCTCCATAGACGTTTTAAGGAACAAATCGGTAAAAAAGCTGGCAATAGGCACAACTTCGCTAAGGGCAATAGAAGACTTTTGCCGAAAAAACCCGCAATGCGAAAACGGCTATGTGGGCGAGGCTTCGCTTTTTGTGTATCCTCCGCAAAAAATTGTAAGCTGCGATGCCCTTATAACCAATTTCCATCTGCCGCGTTCTACGCTAATGTGTTTGGTAGGGGCATTCCTAACCCCCGGCGAAAGCACGGGTATAGAAATTTTAAAGGAAATATACGCAAAAGCTATGGAAAACGACTACCGCTTCTTTTCGTACGGAGACGCAATGCTAATTCAATGAAATTTGCAACTTATTTATGTTGAATAAATTACAAGATGCATTTTGCAAAACATATTGACGCAAAAAAACAAAAAATCCGCAACCGATAATAGTTGCGGATTTTGTTTTTTTTAAACTTTTGCCAATTATGCAATAGGCTTTGTCTGCCAGCCCTCGCGCACGGGTTCTTTAATAAACTGCGCAATTTCGGGTCTGTTGGGCGACGACATTGTTTTTGCGTCCCATTCGATTTTGCCGCCAACTCTTTGAGCCAAAGAGCCGAGCAAGGCGACTTCGGTAAGCTGGGTTGCATACGTAAAGTTAGAGCCGCATTCCGGACCATCGCCGCGAATTGCGTCGAACCATTCGCAATAGAGATTGCCCTTTCTTACTCTGGGAATAGTCTTTGCGGGCTGGTGGCGGCGGAATTCCTTAAAGAATTCGGTGTTCGACATTCTCGGGCTGTGGTTCGGGCGCGAACCCGTTTCCATTGTGTGCTTGTCGCCTACCATAAGCATACCGCCGTTGAACTTAAAGGGTCTGTCGCTTGGCCAATCGTGCGGTTTTTTGGCGGGAATTTTGCCGCCGTCGTACCAATACATATCGCAAGCCGCCCTTTTATCGGTTTTGGGGAACGACCATTTTACAATCGAACGGTTCGGTATAAACACTTTGCTGTCGAAAATATAGTCGGCTTCTACCAACTCCACAGAAACGGGGTCTTTCAAGTCCAAGCACCATACGGGAGCGTCGCCCGTGTGGCAGAACCAGTCGCCCAACATACCCGTGCCAAATTCCCAGAATCCGCGCCACGAAAGGGGTGCAAAGATGTGGTTGTATGGGGTGTCTTTCGCCTGATTTAGCCACAAATTCCAGTCTAAGTTAGAGGGGACTTGCTCCTTTTTAAGCGGGAAAATTTCGGGCGTTCTAAAATATATGTTGCCCCATTTCGGACCCGAGCACATAACGTGAACTTCGCGCACATCGCCCAAAATGCCCGTGTTATACCATTCCTTAAGCATTCTTATCTGCTCGGTGGCATGCCCCTGGTTCATCATCTGGGTTTGAACTTTGTAGTAGTTCTTTGCCTTTGCCAATTCCCTTGCCTGCCAAATGTTGTGGGTAAGAGGCTTTTGAACGGCAACGTGCTTGCCGCACTGCATTGCGTCTAGCGTAATTTTAAAGTGTGAGTGGTCGGGGGTAGAAACGCAAACGGCGTCTATATCCTTGCCCATTTTGTCGAGCATTTCCCTATAGTCGGTAAAGAAGGGAGCATCGGGGGCAAACTTTTTGCGATTATGGGCTATATATGCTCCGGTATCTACGTCGCAAAGGGCAACAATGTTAACTTCGTCTTTGGGCATACCGTTAAATGTCATTGCACCAATGCCGCCTACGCCAACGCAGGCAACGTTTATTTTTTTAGACGGGTTTTTGCCCGAAGCTATCGAAAAGCGCGGAAGCACAAAGGCGGCCGCCGCCGAAACTCCGACATTCTTTATAAACTTTCTTCTGTCCATTTTATATATGTATTTTTTATGTTCCGTTTTAAGTTAAGTGTGCTTAAACTCTAGCACCTATCTGCAAACCATTACAACATTTTTTTATTTGTTTTTGGCGATGTTTAACGGTTTACCCGTAAAATAGTTCCAAATTTCGGCGTAGCTTTGCTTTGCAGTGGGCAAAACTCCCGTCTTTTTAAGGTAGGCGTTTTGTATTGCGTCTAAAGCTTCAACCCATCTGTAGTAGCGGAATTCGTGCATTTCGTCTTCGCTCTTAAATTGGGGGAACTTCTTTTTAAATTCGGGCCAATTCATAATGCTTCGGCGGAAATCGTCGCCCGAAGGCTTTTCGGGAGAATTTAAATAGGCAATGCTTTTTTCAAGCTCGGCACTGCTGGGGTTTCTGCCAAGCATCTCAACAAAGGCAGTTTCAACAACAGCCTCGGCTTCGGGGCGGGTATATTCGTATTTGCAGAATTTTGTGATGGGCTTGCGCTCCACTTTGCCGTTGCGCAAAAGACGCACAAAATAGCCGTCGCTTACAACAAACTCTTTTTGCAAAGTGCAGTTTGTGTAGGTGTCTTTTGCGGCGTAAAATGCGGCGGCCTTTGGCGGCACTAAATTGCCGGTACCGTCGCCTACGCCCGAATGTATGGCAGTACTCTTGTTGTTTACAACCTTAAAATTGTCTACCTGAAAAACCACGAAGCCGTAGCCCATTGCCTTTCCCGTGATAAGGTTGTTTTCTACGGTAGCCCCGCGCAAAATCATATTCTTTTCGCCAAAGCCCCAAATTTGTCTGCCCATGGGGAACGCTATGTGCACTTTCGCTCCCCTTGCGTCTACAATGTTGTTTTTAAGAACTAGGCCGTCGTACGAATATGTTTCGCCCGCATTGGGAACTTTGTAGGGGGCGGCTCTGTCTACCATATTAAAACCGCCCAAAGGCTCGCGCGCAATGCCGGCTACAACATTTTCCTCTATAAGCGAATTTGGGGCGCAAAATATGGCTATGCCCACGTCGCTGGGGTCTATCATAAGGTTGCTTTTTATGTGGCACTGCTGGGCGGAGCACGTCATTGTATCGCCCCAATACGAAATGGATTCGCCTCGGGCCGCTCCATTGCCGCGGCAGTCGCCGCCGCCGCCAAACATTATGCAGTTTAAAACATTTATGCCTTTTGCCGGGCCGTCTAGCTTAAGCAAAGTACCCATTCTGCCGTAGGCAAAAAAGCATTCTTTTACCTCGCAATTTTCGGAATCTTTGCCGCCAACATGCACCATGCCGTCGCCCCTGCGCGGCGAAAGCTCGTAGCGGTTGCCGTGAAAGGTTATATTTTTAATTTTTTGGTTTTTGCCGCGGCTGACCAAAGTAGCGGTCATTTCGGGGTTATCGGCCTTAAGGACGGCGTAGTCTTTTATGGTTTTTGCGTCGGCGGTATACACCTTTTGGCCGTTTTTACGCAATGCAAGCGTTCTGCTTATGTAGTAGGTTTCACCCTTTTTTAGAACAAGGTCTTTGCCCGAATCCAGAATTTTTTGAAGGTCGTCGTTCGGCAGGGCGTTGGGTTCTTCGGCGTTTGCCGAAAAGCCCAATGCAAAAGTTGCCGCGAAAAATAATATGTTTTTAAAATAGCCGTGTTTCATAATGCTTCGCACACAACTAAATTGCACGAAAAACATTTGCAACAAAAAAGCTACCTTACAACCGATTTTCTTATTTCGTTTTTGCCCGCTTGCACCTTCCTTAAAAGCGAAACCTGCGCGCTTAGCCCCACAAACAGCACCCTTTGGCAGTCTTTAAAGAAAGATTCGAACGAATCGAACGCCTCGCGCTCGAACTCGCAATAGGGGTCTTTTTGAGCATACGAGCGCAAATATATGCCTTCGCGTATGTCGTCTAGGCGCGCAATGTGGCGTCGCCAAGCCGAATCTATGGCATATAGCATTGCCTCTTTTTTAGCCTGGGACGGGTTTTCTATATTCTCGAAAGCCGAATCGAAAAAGCTTTTGGCGTCTTGCTTTAGCTTTCGGGCTATGGCTTTTGTGTCCATTGCCTTTAAAGACTGCGCCGAAACAAACACGGGCACGCACAATTTAATCATATCAAGCGCGCTTTGCAAGGCGTCTTCATCCAGCATGCAAGCGTCTTCGGGCAAATACTCGACGCAGGCATTGTCTATGGCTTCAAACAACTTTTTATCGAACAGCAAATCGGGGGCTTCGGCGAAAATAATTTCGTCACGCATAGCGTAGGCAACCGCCCTTTGCTTGTTGGAGGGGTTGTCGAATTTAAGCATTTGCTTGCGGGCGGCAGTGTAGTCGCTTTCAACGCTTTCCTGAGCCTTGGCTATTGTGCGGGCAATTAGCGGGTGGCTAAAGGGAACGCCGTCTTTGTGTCTGTTTTTCATTACATACTGATAAGGCGACAAATCGGCATGTATTCGCAAAAGGTCGTCCTGAAAGCTTACAACAAAAACGGTTTCGCCGTTGTCGCCCTGGCGCGCACACCTGCCAATAAGCTGGCGGTCTACCCTGGGCGAATGGTGGTGGTCTACCGCAATTATAAATAAACCGCCAAGCTCGTTTACGCCGTCGCCGAGCTTAATGTCGGTGCCCCTGCCCGCCATGTTTGTGGAAATTGTTATCTGCCCCTTTTGCCCCGCCTGAGCTACTATTTTCGCTTCAAACTCGTCGTTTTTGGCGTTTAAAACATTGTGGGGAATATTCTGCATTTTCAGCATTTTAGAAAGCAGCTCGGAATCTTCAACGCTTGAAGTGCCAACAAGAACGGGTCTGCCCAAAGAGCGGGCGTTTACAATAAGTTTTACCGTTGCCAAAAACTTCTCCTTGCGGGTTAAATACACCAAATCGGGCAGGTCTTTGCGCGCGCACGGCTTGTTTGTTGGGATTGCAACCGCCGTCATTTTGTAGACATCGGCAAACTCCTGAGCTAGCTCCATTGCAGTTCCCGTCATGCCCGAAAGGAACTTGTACATCTTAAAGTAGTTTTGTATGGATATTGTCGCATACGTTGCGTCTTCGGCCTGAATCTTTACGTTTTCTTTTGCCTCTACCGCCTGGTGCAAGCCGTCGCTCCACCTGCGCCCCTCCATAACGCGCCCAGTGTTGGGGTCTACAATTTCTATTTTATTGTTGCGCACAATATAGTCTACGTCTCTTTCGTATAGCGAATAGGCCTGCAGCAACTGCGAAACTATGTGTATGCGGTACGACGCCGCAAAGCTTAGCTCGCGCAACTTGTGCTCGGCTGCAAGTTTTTCCGACGGCGACATTGTTTTGCTTGCCCTAATTTCGGCAATTTTGCCGTCTATTTCGGGAATTGTAAATGCGTTGGGGTTTTCGGGCGAAAGAAAGTTTTGCCCCTTTGCCGTAAGCGTTGCGCTGTGGGTGCGCTCGTCTACAACGTAGTATAAATGCTCGCTAATTTCGTTTACAATGGCGCGGCTTAGCGCAACCGTAAGCATTGTCTGAAACTTTTCGAAAGCTACGTTTACAACACCCAACTTTAAAATCTGCTTAAGTATCTTGTTTTTGGGGTCGGCATATTTTACCTGCATTAGCTTTCTAAGCAAAGCGTCGTCTACCGTTGCGCCTTTTTGCACGTCGGCTAAAACCTCGCGCGCGGTTCTGTTTGCAATTTGAGCCTGCGAGGCAACCAAACTTTTAACCTGCGGCAAAAAAGTTTTGTAGGCGTTTTCCGAACTGTCCTCCTGCGGGCCCGAAATTATAAGAGGGGTTCTCGCTTCGTCCACCAAAATAGAGTCGGCCTCGTCTACCAAGCAATAAAAAAAGCCCCTTTGCACCTTTTCTTCGGGAGTTTCGGCGGTGAAATTGTCGCGCAAATAGTCGAATCCGAATTCGCTTGAAGTGCCGTAGGTAATATCTGCAAAATACGCCTGTTTTTTTTCTTCCAACGTTTGGTCGGCATATATGCAGGCGCACTTTAGCCCCAAAAGAGAATACAAGGGGCGCATCCATTCGCAGTCGCGCTTTGCCAAATATTCGTTTACCGTGGCGATGTGGCAGCCCTTGCCGTATAGGGCATAAAAATAGGCGGGCAATGTGGCAATAAGCGTTTTGCCTTCGCCTGTGGCTATTTCGGCAACCATATTTTTAAGCAAGGCCAACCCCGCCAAAAGCTGCACTTTGTAGTGCTGCATATTCCAGGTATGCGGCTGACCTAAAACCGTAAAATTTGTTCCCTGCAAAAATTTTGCCGCCTGCCTAACAAGCGCAAAGGCGTATATTGCCACGTCTTCGGGCTTTTCGCCTAGGGCAAGCCTTTCCTTTAACTTTTCGGTTTCCGCCGCAAAATCGGCGGCGTTAAAATTTGCGTATTTTAGTTGCTGTTTTTCTATTTTGGCTATTGAGCCTTGTCCTTTACGCATAAATCTTTTGCTGCTTACTGCGTCTAGGAACCTATCTATAAAAGACATTTTGTTTCCTTATAAATTTTGTTATTGTGTTTGCTAAAGCACGCCGCGCGCGCTATGGGGTAATGTAAACGCAAAAACAAAATCAAAGGGTAAATACGCATAAAACCGAGCGCCTTGTGCTTTGCAAAACAACACGCTTTAAGGGCGCAGCATATAGCAACGCAAGGCGACAACCTCTAATAAATAGCTTGTAAAATTTTGTTGAGGCAAGAGCTGCAAATAAAACCGGCAAAAGCAAGAACAGCGAAACTGGGCGTTTTCTGTCTTTCTTCTTTTTGCCCGACAACACACTGCAAGTTTCGGAGGCTTTGGTAAAAGCTTCGTTTTCGACACAATATGCCGACGGCGAAGTATTAACCGCCCCCATGTATTCGCAGGCAAAAGCGCCCGCGTTTTTAAGCGGCGCAAATAGTGCGGACAACACCGCAAGCATTATAACGCCAATATAACTCATAGACAGGATTAATCGCTGTTTTGCAAAAACTTGTCAAGCGATAAAACATTGAAAAATAGTCTTTAAAGCAATTAGCCCTCTCCGAATTCGGCAAAGCGTAAAAAACACACTAAAAAACGCCTATCGGCTTTCGTTTTTCGCGCTAAAAAGCATATTCGCCAAACAGCCCAGCAAATATAACGCCAACACAGCTATGCCGCGCTCGAGTATCAATATAACAACGGCGCACGCCATAAACAAAAACAGCGTTATTATAAACAAAGGCATATTAAAGCCGTGCATGGGAAATATCGCGCTATTTTGCATATCAATTACCTGCACAATGCTTGTATATGCAACCACTACGGCAAACACAGCATTTAATATGGCAAATATTCTCATCTTTTTGCTCCTATTTTTGTTTTTCTTTTTTTTGCCATTGAATGCTTTGCAAAATTTGCAGTTCGGCTTCTCTTATTCTTTTGTTATACCGCTTTTTTACGGCATCTATGTCTTTTGCCTGTAGCAAAATTCCGGAAAACTCCTCGTTTAAATGCGCGTTTTGCCTGATTGCCTCTTCAATAAATATCAACGCGTCTAAAAAATTTTTGTGATGCTTATATTTTAATATATACCGCAAATCTACCGCGCAAAAAATTCTGTCTATCTGCAAATCGTATGTATTACCGGGCCACGCCAAATAATACGCAAAAACAAAAGCCTTTGCAAATTGCAATGGGTCGCCAAAGCGCGAAAGGCGTTTTTGCATATCTAAATTATATGTATATTCGTGCTTTGATTCGTTGTATTGCGAAGTTTTTGCCAAATCCAGCGAGTTTATTTCGCTTAAAAAGGCAATAATTTCGGCATTCTCTGCCTGCTTTTTGCGGCTGTCTTCAATGTCTGCCAAAACCGAACAAGACAATGCAAACAACCACACCAAAAACAAGCAACGAACTTTCATGTGCCGTATTATTGTAGCGAATACTATATCTTTCAAGCGCAAAAAAATTTGTTGCGGCTTTAAGGCTTGCATATATGCCTTAAAAACAAACACTGTTTTGCAAATTACAAAAATTTATGCAGGCAAACTTTTCTTATACCGACACTGTCGTTTTAATTTTATATTTTTTTGCAACAATGGGCTTTGGCTTTGCGTCGCTTAAAAAAAGTTCCACAGTAGAGGGTTTTACGGCGGCAAAACGCGCAATGCCCGGGTGGCTTACGGGGCTTTCTATCTTGGGTTCGTTTGTTAGCAGCATAAGTTTTTTAGGCTACACGGGCAAAGCCTATGCAGGCAACTGGAACGCCTATGTTTGGTGTTTTTCAATGCCTGTTGCAACCTTTTTTGCCGCACGCTATTTTGTGCCCTTCTACCGCAAAATAGGCAGCGTTTCGGCATACGAAAATTTGGAAAACCGATTTGGAACTTGGGCAAGGCTTTATGCCGACATTTGCTATTTGCTTACGCAGGTAGCCAGAATTGCCTCGGTTAGCTACCTTATGGCACTGCCAATGAGCGCGCTTTTTAACTGGAATATATACTGCATCGTGCTTTTAACGAGCGCGGCCGTAATTTTATATTCGTTTGTAGGCGGCATTGTTGCCGTTATTTGGACGGAGGCAATGCAAACGGTAGTTTTAATTATTGGGGCTATTGCGTGCGCTTTAATTTTGACTTGTTCTGTGCCCGACGGCTTTAGCGGCATATGCAAAATTGCTGCTGAAAACGACAAATTTTCGTTCGGCAGCTTCGATATTTTAGATTTTGCGCAGTCTACATTCTTTGTGGTTTTGATAAACGGAATTTTTATAAACCTGCAAAATTTCGGCATAGACCAAAATTATGTGCAGCGCTACATAACCGCCAAAAGCGATAAAGAGGCGATAAAGGGCTTGTGGATAAATGGAGTAATCTACATTCCGCTTTCGGCAATATTTTTCTATATAGGCACTGCGCTGTTTTGCTATTATGCGTCTTTCCCGAGCCGCCTGCCGGCTGAATACGCGACAAACCATGCCGACTATGTATTCCCCTACTTTATGGTGTCGGAGCTGCCCATTGGCTTTAAAGGGCTTTTAATTGCCGCCGTTTTTGCCGCGGCCATGAGCACAATTTCTGGCAGTTTAAATTCGTCGGCAACTATAATTTTAACCGACTTTTTTAAAAGATTTTGCAAAAAACCAATTCGGCAAATGGCGGTTTTAAAGGCAGCTACCATAATAATAGGCGCGTTGGGCATGCTTATAGCATTGCTTTTGGCGTATACAAAACCCGCAAATGCGCTAGATGTTTGGTGGACGCTTTCGGGAATATTTAGCGGCGGAATGCTAGGGCTGTTTTTAATGACATTTTCGCCCAAAATTTCGCCTAAAATTGCAATTTTTGCGGTTGCAGTAGGAGTAACATCAATCGCACTTCTTACCTTTTGCGACGGCACAATTTTGCCCATAAGCATACCCATGCACAAATTCACGATTCCCGCGGTGGGCACTTGCGTAATCCTGCTAACTGGCTTTGTGGTTACAACTCTAGGCAAAAAACGCTAAGCTGCAATCACTAGGCAAATCTTGCCCATTATCGAAAATTTTTGGCTATTTTAATTTTTTAGCCCTGTAAAAATTTGGAGAAATTTCCTCCATATTCTTAAACCATCTAGAAAAATGTTGCGGATATTTAAAGGCCAATTCTTCGGCTATCTGCGCTACGGACTTTTCGGAACAAAGACACTCTTTTGCACTCTCTAAAATTTTGTTGTGTATGTGCTTTATTGTCGAAATTCCAGTTTACGCCATTATTTGGCGGCTTAAATAATCCAGCGAAAGCGAAAGCTTTTTTGCGCAATATTGTATTGCGGTTTGCGATACGTCTTGTTTGGCTGGAGAATCTAAATATTCGGCTACGGCATTTTCAAAATGCGAAAGAATATATTTGTCTTCGGTAAATTTT
Source organism: Opitutales bacterium (assembly GCA_034180465.1). GTDB lineage: Bacteria > Verrucomicrobiota > Verrucomicrobiia > Opitutales > Intestinicryptomonadaceae > CAKUIA01. The sequence continues at coordinate 5,295 of JAXFOH010000134.1, read as the reverse complement.
GCACTGAATTGCCTGTTGTAAAAGCGTTTGCAGTTGTCTAGAATAAGCTTTATGTTGACCAAAATTATCGTATCACTAAGCTCGTCTGGCTTATCTAATTCGCGCTGTATATTTTTTAGCAAATTTAAAACCGTATTTTTTCAACAAAAAATGGTATTACAACTACTATTGATTTTGGCAAACTGCGCGCAAAACTTTTTGGATAAAAAATATATGGATACCGTAAAAAAACTTGCTTTGGCCTGGCGGTGTTAAGCTATTTTGTTGTGGCGTTAGAAGGCTCTATAGTCTTTACAGGACTGGAAAAAATTTCGGCAGATTTGTCGCTAAGCCAAACGTCGCTTTCGTGGGGTTCAAAACGCCTATCTTTTTGCATTTGCGTATTTATGTTAATGATCGGCAAAATTTTTGTGGCGTCTAAATTCGGGCATAAATTTGTAAACGGCATTCAGATAAAAACCGAAGAAGACAGCTCACCCGCCAACATTAGGCGCGTTTGCGAAAATTCTTTGCGCAACTTGAGAGAGAAAACTTTTGGCATTTTTTACCAGCACCGAATAGACCCGAAAACGCCAATAGAAAGTGTTGCCGAAACCGTAGCGCAACTTATTAAAGAGGGCAAAGTTTTGAGCTTTGCTATGCGAAGTTAACGCCGAAACAATACGCCGCGCCTATGCAATTTGCCCGATTACGGCAATACAAAACGAATACCACACAATGCACCACAATGTTGAATTTTCGGACGTATTAAAAACGTGCGAAGAGTTAAACATTGGCTTTATACCCTATAGCCCGATAAACCGCGGCTTTTTGGGCTGGGCAATTAACGAATACACGCAGTTCGACCCAAATAACGACAACCGCCAAACTTTGCCGCGCTTTCAGCCAAATGCAATACGCGCAAACACAAGGTTTGTTGCCGCCCCCGACGCTTTCGGCCGCCCGTGTTGCCACCATATAGGCCTTGGCTTGCGCTCAACGTACCGCTATTGAAATTAATTGTAACTTTGCCGGAAACATAACCCATTGTTTGCTTGTGATCATAGGGCTTATCTAAGTAGTTAAGTAAATTGCCACCGCAAATAAACCCATTCGAATAGGAAACGTCTATATTGTCGAGATTCAGGGTAATATTGCCTTCAACATTGCCAGTTGCGGCATTATTGCGCTGTTTGCCACCAGCTATCTTGTAATAAATAGGAGCCCGAAACACTGTTTACAATATCGCTAACATAATCGGTTCCATCTGTATTTCCGTCGATGTAATTTTGCGGAACATCTGTTGCCATAACGGCCCCGCAAAGAGTGCCAAAGTTGAAAATGTAGTTAATGACTTTTTCATAACACTATTTCTTCCTAAAAAATAAACTTACTCATTTACTACGCGAAATATGAATCTCAAGATAAAATTTACCTACCGCTTACTACAAAACAAACCTGCACTTTTTGTTCACACAACAATCTAAAAATTAGCTACATACAAAACAAATATAAATTTGTATGTTGCATTATATTTCAAAAAAAATCTGCTACAAATTTGTCGTTTGCCACATCTAAAAAATCTCCAAAAAATCGCTTTTTGACAATCTCCGATTCTCGATTTTTATTGTCATTATTGTCGAGTACAATTTAAATTGGAACGCCCAGTCGAATATTATCCGCCAGTGAAAAGAACAATTAGTTCTTGACATAGACAGTCCTAAATTAGAGCATTTGTCAAGTAATATATAGCAACTATGTTCCGTAAATTATTTACCATAGGCCCTGTGCAGATGTATCCTAATACAGCTACAATTCGCGCAAAAGGGTTCCCCCATTTCAGGACCGACGAATTTTCAAAAGTCGTTCTCTCAAATACGGAAAAATTAAAGAGCCTCCTCGGCTGCGGCGCTTCATATTCGCTTATATACCTTGCCTCCTCCGGCACGGGAGCCATGGAAGCCACCGTCGAAAACTGCTTCGACATCTCCAGCCCCGAAAAGGCACTTGTTATAAACGGCGGCGGCTTCGGCAAAAGATTCTGTGAACTTCTTCAATATCACGGCATACCTTTCGATTCCATAGATCTGAAATGGAACGAACCTCTTTCTGCAGAACATTTGGCAAAAGTTTCTGACGGCAAATATTGCGCCATGCTTGTGAACATGCACGAAACGACAACCGGTCAGCTGTATCCCATGAAAATGCTGTCCGATTTCTGCAAAAACCGGGAAATGCTCTTTATTGTCGACGCCATAAGCTCATTTTTGGCCGATCCGTTTTCGATGGAAGAGCTGGGCATAGATTTGGCAATAATCAGCTCTCAAAAGGGGCTTTGCCTCTCTCCAGGAATGGCAATGGTCGCAATGAGCGGCAGAATGAAAGATCGTGTAATGGCACACGGCCGCGTTCCTTCATTTTATTTCGATTTTAAAGACTATCTAGTAAATATCCCCCGCGGGCAAACTCCGTATACGCCGCCCGTCTGTGTAATGTTTGAGCTTGAAGACATGCTCGATATGATAGAAAAGCGCGGCGGTCTCCAGCCGCGATTAGAGGAAGTCAAAACGCGGTGCACATATTTTCGAGAAAAATCCTCCGCGCTCGGCTATAAAACGCCCGATATACCGTTGTCAAATATGCTTACACCGCTTTATTTTGAAGACATAAACGCATACGATGTCATACAGACGCTGAAAAACGATTTCGGCTATTATGTAAACCCGTGCGGCGGCGAACTTGCAACAAAGCTCTTCAGAGTCTCGCATATCGGCAATACGACGCTTGCGGATATCGACGACCTACTCGCCAAACTACAAATATGCGTAAAACGCGCAAGAAATATATAATATGATAGGCAACAAAACAGTAGTTTACACTTCGGGGACATTCGATATGCTCCACGTCAATCATCTAAAAATGATTAACTATGCGCGAGCATTGGGCGACATTCTCATAGTCGGAGTCAATACCGACGAGCTCGTGGCATCGTATAAGTCTCAGCCCATAATTCCGTTTGATGAACGCATAGCCCTAATGAAGGCGATTAAGGGTCCCGATATCGTAATTCCCCAAAGGTCTCTCGACCATACCGACAAAGTCAAAAAACTGAAATTCGACGTATTTGTCGTCGGCGACGATTGGACGGGTAAGTTCGACTATCTCGAAAAGCAGAATGTCTCCGTTGTGTATTTCCCGTATGGCAGTGGCATAAGCTCGTCTGTGCTAAAAAAGCGCATATACGACCGCTACAAAATGCTCACCAAAAAAGCCGACTCACATTTCCCCAACGATATCGATATTCAAAACAGCCCGTCAAAATAGCGCGCAAATGCGCGATGGTTTGCCTAAACCACCGAAAGTCGCAAGTAAAGAATTATAAACAAAAAAGAGTATCGCAATAGTGGTCGATATGTATCCAAAAGCCATAAAAATGGAGTCCATATACATAGAAGAACCTGTACGTATCGCCCTTGGTGGATTTTCCCTTACAGCCACCGACAAAACGGCCGAATCGGCAAAGTTCGCCAAGAGTGTTTCGCACAACGTCGGAGAAAATCTTTTTCCCACGCTACAGAAATCGCACGAAAGAGCTTTCAAGCAACAAACTATCGGTGGATATAGAAATTATAATTCGAACACTTAACCCATCTAAAATGCCAGAACAACACCACAGAACAATAAATATCGACGAGTTGAAATCCGTTCAAATTTCCATATTAGACGAATTCGACGCGTTTTGCAAAAAACATTCCCTAAACTACACACTTGCCGCCGGAACGCTAATCGGCGCAATAAGACATAAAGGCTACATTCCATGGGATGACGACATAGACATCGCAATGCCCCGCCCCGACTACGAAAAGCTCCGCTCCATTTTCAGCCACCCCTACCTACGTCTTTGGGCCAGCCGCAACACCGGCGACTTGGGCTACGCGCACCCTTTTATGAAGCTCTCTGACGAACGCACATTGCTAATTGAACATAGCGCAATGGATATCCGTTACGGTGTCAATATAGATATATTTCCCGTCGACGGCACAAAGGGCGGAATTATCGGGAAGGCGCATGCGCTTGTTGCACGCAAGCTGTATTCGTGCTTGATGGTAAAGCTTATAGCTGGCAGACGCGATAGAAAACTCTCCAAAAAAATTCTTTTGGCAGTGCTAAAGCTTGTAATGTTGCCATTTCCCCAACGCTTCTTGGCGGCTTTCATAGAGCGCATCACGTCGATTTTTGACTACAATAAATCCTCGTATGTGGGAGAGCTTGTCTGGACGCCAGTCGTTGAAAAGCAAAAATCTTTTTGCGGATCCGTTGAAGTTCCGTTTGAAGGCAAGATGTATAAAGCCTGCCAAGGCTACGATTATTATCTTAGAGCCATCTTCGGCGACTATATGACACCCCCGCCCGAGCGCGACAGAGTGTCTACGCATAAATTTGAAGCCTATTGGAAATAGCAAATACCGCCAACAAATCAGTTCTTTTTTGAACAATAATGCTCTACCACACACCAAAATTCAATATTTTGGTGCGAGAGTGCAATTTCACCGTGGCCTATTCAGAGTGAAACACTTCTTCCAGCATACCAGATTTTAAGAATATAAAACATCTATCTGTAAAACTATCTGGAAATACCAAAATAATATATTAATGATATAAGTCTTGACTATATCCAATATAACGTGCGTGGCCAAAATATATTCCAGCTGCTGTTTTTCCTTGGCACAAATTCAAGGTTGTTTTGTAGATAAGAAATAGGCATGTCGGCTAGCTACGACAAAAAAATAGTCAAAAAAACGTTATTCCACAACATTTAGGACAACCTACCACATTCGCTGCAAAGTTTGAAAACCGGCGACAGGTTTTGCCAATTTTTGCCGAAGACTGCCAAAAAGGGACAAAATGCCCGCGAATGCCCATTTTTACTGACTTTGCGGCGTGGGTCAGAATTGGGTCAAAAGTTGACCCATTTTTGCCCCTTTTACGCGACATTTTGCAAATTTTCGATTTTTGCATTAAAAATTATAACGCCAGCAAAGCCAGTAAAATAGCGGGTTTGCGGGCGTTCGGCTGGGCATCGCAACCCCGCGAACCGCGTAGATACTGGGTTTGGCGTGAAATGTAGAAACAAAAAAAGCCGCAAGTCTTTGAACTTGCGGCTTTTAAAGTGGCGGGATGGACTTTGTGCCGAATTGGACTGCGCTTTGCTTGCCCTTCGGGTTTTTGCTCCGCAAAAATCCCCTTCGAGTCTCGTCACATCTTGCCACAAAAAAACGCAACCCTTTCGGATTGCGTTTCTTAAAGTGGCGGGAT
>JAXFOH010000107.1:0-3662 GCA_034180465.1 Opitutales bacterium | reverse complement strand
CCAGCTGGTGGTAGCCTCGATAATAGCCAAAAAACTGGCAAAAACCGCGCCTAAAGAAGACTAGTTTTAGGCGAATTTGCCATGCAAAAATGCGCTCTTGTCTGAGCGCATTTTTTGTTTGAATTTACGCAATGTAATTTTACTACTTTGTCTTTAGTTTTACAATCTTAGTCGGCAACCCGCCGGCTTTAATTGTCAGTTTAATCGAGTCGTCGGCACTTTTGCCGGCGCGAAGTATTGCAACCGCCCTACCGCAATATAGCGAACGGGAATTGCCAACAGCCAGTTCGTTGCTTGCCATATCTCCGTTGTCTACACCGATAAGCTTTGCGTTTCCTTCAAGCGAAAACGTTAGCTTGTTATCTGCAATCGGGTATAGGCGGCCAAACTTGTCTACCGCCGAAATTTTTACAATCTGTAAATCCATTCCGTCGGCCCTCCAATTTGCATTTACCAATTCTGCGGCAAGTTCGGCGGGGTCGTCGGCGCTTTCAAGGCTATGCTCGCCCACAACTTTGCCGTTTGTTTTTGCAACCGCTTTTAGCTCGCCTTTTTCAAACTTTACATTTTCCCATATAATTTTATTTCTTATACGAATATTAGAACGGTCGTTTTTACGCACACCCAGCGATTTGCCGTTTAAAAACAATTCGGCTTCGTCTGCATTTGTATAGACAACCACATCGGCAAAACTGCCGTTTTTGCGGTTCCAATTTTCGTTTTCGGGCATAAGCCCTATGGTTTGCCCCGTAGGCGCAACATAGACACCGGTTTGTACATCGCGCTCGCAAACTCCGACATAAACAACCGGGGCTACTCCGTCTAAGAACGTGGCTTTCATCCAATATCCCTGCGGCTTTATGTTTAGGGCGGTATCTATATAGGCTTTGGTGCTCCAGCCCTTTTGCGGCCAACCGCCAGACTCGCCCCAATAGGCGACTACACCCCAATAGGCAGCTCCCGCTACCTTGCTATGGTTTAATTCGTAGAAATTTTCGGCCAAACCTCCCGTAGTCATTTCGCTTTGGTAAAAAATCATATCAGGATAGTTTTTGGAATCGTTTTCAAAAAAACACCCCGTATAGTTTTGAGAAGAAACATCGGTGGCAAACGCAAGCTCTGCAGGCTTGGTAAGTTTCCATTGTTCTTTGCTTATGTGCCACGGGTCTAACCCCTTTTCTCTGGCGGGGAATTGCCCCACTGTATAGGGGCGCGTATCGTCGAATTTTTTGGCATAATCCCGCTTTATTCTATACATTGTTACAGCGTAGTCTCCATACTTGTCTGTAGGGTTAGGATATGTTCCGTGTTGACAATCTAGTTCGTTGCCCAAGCTCCACATAATAACGCTTGGGTGGTTTCTGTCGCGCTTGATAAACTCGGAAAGCGCGTAAGGCCATACCTCGTCTTCGTGTTTTCTCCCGCCCAAATAGGCTTTGCTCCATTTATCGAAAACTTCGTTTACAACCAAAATACCGTGCTTGTCGGCCAAAGCTACAAACGACTCACTATATGGATTGTGCGAAGTTCTTATATTGTTTACTCCAAGCGATTTTAAAAGCAAAATGCGCCTTTCTATTTCAGAATCGTAAACGGCGGCCCCAAGTGCCCCCAAATCGTGGTGAAAATTCGACCCCTTAAGCAAAACTTTTCTTCCGTTTAGCAAAAAGCCCTGTTGCGGGTTAAATTCTATGGTTCGCACGCCAAAGTTAGATTTTTTATAATCCAACACTTTGTCGGAATCAAGAACTTGCACGGCGACCGAATAAAGCGTTGGCGAATCAATGTCCCAAAGCGAAGGATTTTTTATGTCAAAAAAAGCTTCGTCCGTTGCGGTTGAATTTGCAGCGACAACAACTGACTGTGTTTTCTCTGCAAGTTTTTCGCCTTTTGGAGAATACACCGTAGATTTCACATGTATTTTGCGCTCGGCGTTCAAAGTGTTTTCAATTTCCGTTTGAACTTTTACTTTTGCCGATTTTTTCGAAATTTGAGGCGTTGTAATATAAAGACCGTGTCGGGCAACGGAAATTGGCTCTTTTTGCAATAAGTATACATTTCTGTAAATTCCCCCGCCCGTGTACCAGCGCGATACATATTTCGGCGAAACCTCAGCAAAAACGGCAATTACATTTGGGTTGTTGTAATCTATGAAGTTTGAAATGTCTACCTGAAAACCGCTATATCCATATTCGTTCGACGCAACTTTATGTCCGTTAATATAAACGTCGCAAACTTGCATTACCCCTTCAAAATCCACTATTACTCGCTTGTTTTTCCATTGTGGATTCGCAACAAAAGTTTTGCGATACCATGCCTGACTGTAGGGTTTAAAACCTCTACCTTTATCCTCCGTTTTATTTTTAATTTGCTCTTTAGTAGGTTCTATAAAGGGCTGTTCAATTTGAAAATCATGGGGCAAATCAAGCAAACGCCATTTAGAATCGTCGCAATCTCTCGAATGTGCTTCGTCGTTTTTCCCATAATAGAATTTCCAATCAAAATTCCATAGTTGCCGCTGCGTTGCATTAACAAGCAACACAGCAAACAACATAAACACAAAAACAATCCTTCTTATCATATACCATCTCCTTCTCATATATTATATCGAATAACTGTCAGCCTAGCCTATCAGATAAATCGTTTTTATATCAAGACTAAAATTCAAGAAAACTAAATCAAAACAACCATTTTCTCATACATTTCTTTGACATTTTTATTGTTTTTTCCGTTTAACATGCAACAAAAAACCCTTTCGAGAATTCCGAAAGGGTTTTGATTTTTTAAAGAGCCTGTTATTCTTTTACTTCGTACACGCCGTCTTTTGGAATCTTGCCCGATATAATCGCCCTTGCCAGCGGGTTTTCTATCTTTTCTACAATCATTCTCTTTAAGGGACGCGCGCCGAAAGTTGGGTCGTAGGCGCTTGTAGCCATATTGTCTAAAGCCTTTTTCGAAAGCTTTACATACACGCCCTGTTTTTCCAAACGCTTGTTGAGGTTTGCAACTTGAAGTTGAACAATTTGTTTTACCTGGTCGAGCGTTAGCGCGTTAAAGATTATAATATCGTCTATTCTATTTAAGAACTCTGGCTTAAAGTGCGCCCTTAAGTCGGCGTTAATGGCGTTCTTTGCGCTTTCGGGAAGATTGCCGTCCTTGTCGGCAATGGCGTCTAGAATGTACGAAGAACCGACATTCGAAGTCATTATGATAACCGTGTTTTTAAAGTCTACCTTGCGGCCTTGGCCGTCGGTAAGAATACCGTCGTCCATAATCTGCAAGAGAGTATTTAAAACTTCAGGGTGCGCCTTTTCGATTTCGTCGAATAGAACTACCGAGTAGGGTCTGCGCCTTACGGCCTCGGTAAGCTGGCCGCCTTGTTCATAGCCCACATAGCCCGGAGGCGAACCTATAAGTCTGGACACCGAGTGCTTTTCCATATATTCCGACATATCTATACGCACCATATTGTCTTCCTTGTCGAACAAGTTTGCACTCAACGCTTTTGCCAATTCGGTTTTACCTACGCCAGTGGGCCCCAAGAACATAAATACGCCTATGGGTCTTTTCGGGTCTTTTATGCCCGCCCTGCTTCTTAAGATTGCGTTGGCAACGCTTTCTACAGCCTTGTCTTGGCCTATTACCCTCTTATGAAGAGCGTC
>JAXFOH010000060.1:0-3931 GCA_034180465.1 Opitutales bacterium | reverse complement strand
TGTTGTCTGTTGGTGGCTGGCATATATAGTAGATAAAAATTTTGACGCCTTAGACTTAACTGTTTAGAAAAATGCAAACCTTTTCTTGTTGCAACGCAAGTTACACGAATATTAAAACGTTTCGCATCAAATTCAAACACGGCTGCCAGCAACAAAACCCGTGGGCAGCTAGCTTATAAAAGAAATGTGAGGAAATAAAATGTCTACAAGACGCAAATTTATAAAAAACATTGCACTGGCTACAACATCGCTGCTGGCTGCTCCCTACATATCAATTGCCAGCAAAAAAACCGCGGGCGGCTATGAGAATGTAGACCGTCTAAAGCTTGGCATTGTAGGATCGGGGCTTATGGGTTCCGAAAATATGCGCCGTTTTATATCAAAGGGACAAACCTTTGCCGCCGTTTGCGACGTAGACAAAGCCTACGGCATACCCAAAGGCAAAAGCCTTGCCGAAAAAAATGCCCCCGTTTTTACCGACTACCGCGAAATGTTTTCGCAAATGGAAGGCAAGCTAGACGGCGTTATAATTGCAACCCCCGACCATTCGCACTTTGCGGCTGCAATGTGCGCAATTAAGCACGGTTTTAACGTTTATCTGGAAAAGCCTATGTGCCACACTTTGGGGCAAATAAGGGCACTAAGAGACTTTGCGAGAACCAAGAACGTTGTAACGCAAATGGGCAACCAAGTGCATTCGGGCAACGGCATAAGAATTGCAAAAGAATGGATTGCAGCGGGCGTAATTGGCAATGTAAGCGAAGTTATTATGTGGACATGCCGCCCGCTTAAGGGCTGCAACCGCCCCGCAATGGGCTATAAGCAATGGCCCAGTGAAAAGATTCCCGAAACTTTAGATTGGGACAAGTGGCTTAACGTTGCAGAATTTGGCCCCTATTCAAGCGAAGTTGTGCCCCTTAATTGGCGCAGGGTATACAAATACGGCAGCGGCTCGCTCGGCGACATTGGCGCGCACATAATAGACGTGCCCTACACCGCCTTGGGGCTTGATATGCCCAGTTTAATAACGTCGCGCCAGCGCGGCGGCACCGAAATTTCCGTTCCGCTTCAAGACGAAGTTATATACAATTTCGATACAAGCAGCCAAGGGCAAAAGGTAAAACTAAAGTGGTATAGCGGTTTTGTTAAGCCCGACAAAAACGGAACGTGGGATTCGTATAAGAACTACGATTTGTCGTTTTTGCCCAAGCTACCTAAAGAATATACCGATACGGGCCGCAGCTACAAAGACTTATCTACTGAAGACGGAATGTTTATTATAGGCGACGAAGGCGTGCTTTACTCGCCTACAATGCACCTTTTCGGCAAGCCCGTTGTGCTCCCTAAAAAGCGGACAAAGTTTGCGATGTCGGTTCCCGAAAGCGAGCCTAGAATACGCTATAAAGACCACCACATAAACTTTATAGACGCAATTGCTGGCAAAGTAAAAAAGGCGGCCTCCGATTTCGATACGGCGGCAAAACTTACCGAAATTGTACAACTAGGCAACCTTACTTTGCGCGCAAACGAAAACATTGTTTGGGACAGCGAAAATATGCTATGCAAAGGCGGCTCGGCAAAAATAAATTCGTTTGTAAACCCACCAATGCGCAAGGGCTGGTACTAATAAACGCCGCAAAATGCGAAAAACCGAACCATTAAAAAGGTTCGGTTTTTTGTTATTTGTAGACAAAAGTTTTGATGGCTACAAAGCTTTGCCCAGCCTTCTTTCAAAATCGGCTTTCGAAATTCCCGTAATTGCCTCGAATATTTCAAAATCGAAATTCGGCAATGCCAAAGCGTCTTGAACGTCTTTTAGGGTTGTTTTTTCGAAAGCTGCTTTGCAGTTTTTTTCGTTCAAAAAAAGCGGCATTTTTACCTGGCTTATTTTAACATTTGCAGGCTTATTGAACATCATTATGGGGGCTTCTTTTGTGTTGAAAAAACCGCAGTGATAGTTGCCGACATTCCATTTACCTACATTTGAATTGCCCACATTAAAGCTACCGGTGTTGCAATGCCCCGTGTTGCATTTGCCCGTGTTATAGCTGCCTTTGTTGAAATTGCCGCTGTTTGAATGCCCAATGTTGGAACACCCGCTGTTCGCGCTGCCAATATTGTTGTCGCCAACATTGTCTATGCCCGTGTTATTGTCGCCAGTGTTAAAGTCGCCGCTGTTTAGGTTGCCCGTGTTGCGGCTGCCGGTATTAAAATTGCCGCTGTTATACGAGCCTGTGTTGCGCAAACCCGTGTTGCCGGGGCCAGTATTAAAGCGCGGCTTTTCAAGTTCGCCGAAAGCCGACAAATCCAAAAAGCCCACAAGGCTTTCGGTTACATCTTTTAGCAGCCTAATTTGAGCACAGCAAGCCTGCTTTTCCACGCCGTTTTCGTCGCCCAACAAAAGGCCCTTGCATTCAACTTCGTATATTCTGCAGCCCTCTTCGTACCACATATTCCAGTGGCGCGAAACGTAGTAGCCAGCCTTTCTTATTTGCGCCTTTTCTATTTCGGGCAGCCATTTGCCTGCATTTCCGTTTTGCGGCAAATAGGGAGAATAGTCGAACTGCGTTGTCGGAGAAAATGCGTCTTTTGACAAAACCTTGTAGTATACAACATTCATAAACTGGCATAACACTGGCATTAGCCGCAAAATTTTACAAACATTTTTAAGTTTGTATTTTCTTGATAGAAAACGCAAATGCCATAGAATGGGCGGCAAATGTTTTTTAAATATGCAAAGATAGTCTTCATAATATTGGCGGCAATATGCATTCAATATTTTTGGGGGTTCGCGCAAATTGTAGAAGCATTCGAGGAATTCGCCCAAAACAATTCCTCGGCATATGTTTTTTTGCCTGTTATGGGCATGGGGTGCGCTGTTGGCGTTCCGCTTTCGTTTTGCTATGTGTTTGCGGCAAGCGCGTATGCTTTGCCAAAAGCCTTTTTGCTTTGCATTATGGGGCTTTTTACCAGCTCGCTTATAGGCTTTTTTATAGGCAATGTGTTTTCAGAACTGCCCTATGTAAGGGGGCTTAAAAACAAATTTTTGCCGCAGCACGCCGAAAACACCATATACTTTAAGCTTAACTTTTTTATAAGGGCAATTCCGGGGGTTCCCTATTTTGCGCAAAATCTTATATTGGCGTCGCTTTCAAAAAAATCGCAAATTTTTACATATTTGCTTATAAACATTTGCGTGCAAGGCCTTATTGCACTTGCAATGATTTTGATTTTTAACGCGGCCTTTAGGGAAAAGTTTTTAATAGCCATCACCCTTGTTATTGCGCTAATTGCAACCTATATAGTTTTGAGGAAAAAATGCTTAAAAATGTAAAAGAATTTTTATGCTCGCTTTGGTTTTGCATGGGCTTTGTGGTTTTCGGCATTTTGGCAATACCCGCCGTTTTCGCCTCGGTTGCGGCGTATATTATTTTGTTTTTCGATAAAAACCTGCAAAGCAGAGCGATTTCGCGAATAATACAAATTACAATGGCCCTTTATGTATTTTCTGCGCTGCCTAAAATGGGCGGGTATACCGTAAAACTTTGCGGCAAAGAAAATCTAAACAAGGCTGATATTTATGTGGCAAACCACACCTCGTTTATAGACCCTTTTATAATGCTAGCCCTAATAGGCGATGCGGGAATTTTGGTAAAGACAAAATACAAAAGAAACCCCTTCATTTTGATTTTCTTTTACATATTCAATTTCGTGTCGATTTCTAAAGACGACATTTTGTCGGTTCAAAACTACTATAAAAAATGCGCCGAAGTTTTAACAGACAACCACCGCCTTATAATATTCCCCGAAGGCCAACGCAGCCGCAACTGCCAGCTTGCAGACTTTAAAAAATCGGCATTTAAACTTGCAAAAGAGCTAAATAAAACCGTGGCAACTTGCACCATACGCTTTAGCGACAAATTTATGGCAA
>JAXFOH010000043.1:0-5349 GCA_034180465.1 Opitutales bacterium | reverse complement strand
GCGCATCGCAACCGGCATTGTTTAAATATGTTGTAAGCGCGTAGGCCTGCAATATTTGCCCATAGTTGTATAGATCTCTAAAAATTGTAAATATAGCTACTTTTTGCATATAAAATTCCTTACTTTTACAAGAGCCACAATAATTGCCGTTTTTATTCTGACGCCTAGCGGCAAAACCGCATACTTTTTTATTAGAGGCAAAAGGTTGTCGTTTTGCAAGGCCGCAAAAAACTTTCTTCTGTTCCTAGGCTCTGGTACAGACTTAAACAGATGCGCCGATAAGTCTTTTGCATTGTAATTTTCAAGCTTTTTCACAAAGGCGGCATCGGATATTGCCTTAAGCAACTCGCCGCCCTTTTGCGAATTTACAAGAACAAGGCTAACCCCCATGTTATCGGCAAAAACCGACTTATTGCAATATTTGTCGACACGCCAAAAGTCGCCCAAGGTTATGTCGCTTTTGCTTCTAAATCCCCTAAATTTGCAACTATAACACGAAGGCCGCAAATATATATCCTTTAAGAATCCCAGCCTAAATGGATTTTCGTCTAGCTTTTCCGAGATAGCTTTTTTTCCCGAAACTTCCATCAAAAACGAATATTGCATCCAACCCGTAGACTTGTCGCGCATATTGATTTTTGTTATGTTCTTTCGGTTTGCGCAAACCGAATTTAAGTATAAGTCCCACACCTTCGGGCTTGGAACACCGTGGCACAATAAATCTACGGCATAAAGATTCGGGTATTCTTTGTTCAAAAACTGTTTTAGCCCGGCAATTTGGCAGGGAGTGCCGGTAAACAACACTTTGCGGCCGTCTTTTAAATATTGTTGTGCCCTAATATAGGCACTTTGCATATTGCTTTGCACATATTTTGAACCGCGAAATGCGTTTAATTCTTCTGCCGTTTCAAAACAGGAGTGAACCACCTGCCAATTTTCGTCGAACTTTGCGCCAAAAACAACGCCCCCTGCAGCAATTGTGTTTTCGGCCATAAGAGAAAAAATCCCTCCCGAAGAACTTTTTAGCCTAACGGCATCGTTTCTCGAAACCGCCGCAAAAACACCGCCAATCTTGCCTTTTCCTTTTCTATTGATTATGGGACAGGTTCTTTCGCAAACGCCGCAATCTATACATTTTTGCAAATCGACTACGGGATACAAAAAACCCTCTTCATCGGCATAGGCCCTTATGCATCTTTGCGGACATTTTTGCACACAAGCAAGGCATCCACAACAATCTTGCCTGTTTGTTATTTTTATCATTCCTAAAATATTGCAGATTTTTTTGTTTTTAACAACAATATATACAATGTTATTCGACAAAAATTCGGATTTTCGAGCTTATTTTACACTTTATGCCACTATTTTTTGCAACATACTAAAAATCTTTCAGTTATAGTAAAAATTTTGATTGCATAATTTTCGAAGAAAATTTACTTAATACTCTGTAAAATTTTGCGATAACAACAATGTAGGTTGTGCCATGAAGCCAAAACACAAACTAAACAAATCGCTTATCGTTCTCGGGTTGGGGATGATTACAATGATTTTTCCGAATATTTCGGCACAAAAGGCGTATTCGGCGCAAAAATCTTTTAGCGTGGCAACAAACTACGCCAAATTTGCGCTTTGGCAATGTGGCAAGAAGAATAAAAAAGGCGAATCGCTTTTTGCCGAGGGGGAAAGCGATGCGACCGAGTCGCCAAAAAACGAAACGCTTAAAATTAAGATAAACAAAAACAATCTGTATAAGCCCAACGGCATAAAATGGCCGCCGGTGCTGGAAAAATTTAACGCCTGCAACAACTAGCAAAAAAACGCCAACGGGAACACCCTTGGCGTTTTATAGTATCAGCAAATAGTCCGCCACCCCAATGTATTTGCCGAACTTTTTGCCCACTTGCTCGAAGTGCGACACTTTTTTAAAGCCAAAATTTTCGTGCAGCTTTTCGCTTTGCGCGTTGCCTTCGGTTATACATGCAACCAATGCGTGGCATGGACGGCTTTTGCACTCGGCCAGCAATTTTTGCATAAGCTTTGTGCCTATTTTCCCGCCCATTGCCGTATGGGCAACGTAAACCGAAGTTTCGTAGGTTTGAGCGTAGGCCGCACTTTGCTTCCATCTATGCGCGTAACAATAGCCCAAAACTGTGTCGTTATTATCTGCAAAAACATAATATGGAAATTCCGCCGAAATCTCCTCTATGCGCTTTTGCATTTCGGCTACAGTTAAAATTTCGGTCTCGAAAGTGGCTGTTGAATTTGCAATATAGTAATTGTAAATTTCGGCAATCTTCTCTGCGTCGGATATATTTACGGGTCTAATCATATAAGGCAATTTTTAGTTTTCGTTTTCTGCAGTTGCAGGCCCAAACATTTTTTGGTAATGGCGCGCTACAATAGAAAGAAGCGCAGCGCATGAAGCTCCGCCAGTTATCAACATTGAAAAGCTTAAAACTTCGTTGCCTATGCCTATAATGGGGGCCGCCACAGCCCCGACAAAGAAGGGCAAAGCCCCAAGCAACGCCGCCAAGACTATTAAAAACAATATTTTATTTTCTTTTTCCATTATGCGATATATGCGTCCATAGTATGCTATACCACGCAATCTTCAATAAATTTTAAATAAACGGGCAAAGACAACCATTATAGATAGGCAAAAGCCTAAAAGCTTGACTATGCAATTTTTTGCGGAAATGATTTTTCGGTGTTTATCATATGAAAACGGCACATATACTATTTGCGCTATTTGTTTTTACGGCAAACCTGCTTTGCGCGCAACCGGTAAAACAGGGCGAATTTGTTTTTGAATTCCCTCGTTTTTTGCAGGTACATTGCGCCTCGATTACCGAAAACGCAAATAAGGAGCTTGTATGCGCATGGTTTGGCGGCAAATACGAAAAAGCCTCCGACACCTCCATTTTTGTTTCCAGAAAAATAGGAGGACGTTGGGCACTGCCAAAGGAAGTTGCAAATTCAGCAGAACTTTCGGAATACAGGTTCGCCGTATGGAACCCCGTTTTGTGGAAATACGGCAGCGACATAATTCTTTCGTACAAAATAGGAGACTCGCCGAGAACCTGGAGAGGATTCTACAAAATCTCGAAAGACAACGGCAAAACTTGGAGCAAACCGTTTGCCTACCCCGATGGCATTTTGGGCCCGATAAAAAACAAGCCACTTGTCGGCAAAAGCGGGAGAATCATTTCCCCGTCGTCTACCGAATTCCACTCGTCGTTCGGGTGGTTTCCGCATTTCGAAATTAGCAACGATGGCAAAACATGGAGGAAAACCGCCCCTAAAAAATCTTTTACGCAATGCATTCAGCCAGCCCTTGTTCAATCTCCAAACGGGCAAATTACGGCGTTTATGCGCTCTAGAAACGGCGTTATTGCTACAACCACAACAAAAGACTACGGCGAAACTTGGAGCGACGTGGAAAAAACAAACATTAAAAACCCCAATTCGGGCATAGACGCAGTTTTTATGGACGGAATTTATGTTATTGCCTGCAACCCCGAAGAGCACGGCAGAAACAAGCTTGCAATAATGACTTCGAAAGACGCCAAGAATTGGAAAATTTTATGCTACCTTGAAAACCAGCCCGACGGCGAATTTTCGTATCCTTCGCTTTTTGTTGATTCCGACGGGAATATGCACGCCGTATACAGCTACAACAGACAATATATAAAGCATATTCAATTTAATAAAAACGAAATAAGGCAATGAGTTTTTCTAAAATATTAAGGCGTACCTTGCGCTGGTTTGTTGTTGTAATTGCAATGGTTGTTGCGGGATTTTACATAGACAGGCATTTTATACGCCACTATAAAACCGAAGTTATACCCGCAATTTTAACGGAGTTTGAAAGCAATGTTTTGCCCGTGTTTGACGGAAAAACAAAGATAAACCGCCAAACATTTTTAAAAAGTTTTGGAACTCTTGCCTGCGAGGCCGAAAAAACCGCAACTAAAGAATGCGGTTTTACCGAAAAAACTGCGCCAGAATATTCTCTCTTGTGCGTGCTTATAAACGAAGCTTTAAAGGAAGCCAACTTTACCGGCACAAACAACGTTGAAGTTGTATTTTCCAGCATTTGGGCAAAGAACGACTCTATAAAAAAATTTTGCGAACGCCCCTACTACGCAAAAATTTTCGCCGAATTTGCACCCTCCGAAACGGGCGGCAAAGTGCGCTACGCCGACACAGAAAAAAATTTCGTAATCGTTTCGTGTCTGGTAGATATAAACAATGTGCCTCATTTCGATTTTCCGATGTCGGTAAACGGAAAATCGCTTTGGGAGCTTTGCGGGTTTGCAGAAATAGACGGCAAACTTACGCTTAAAAAAAGCGCAAAAGAAAGGCTTTTAAATTTTGTAAAACAACAAAAAGGGAAATAATTTTTAAGCCTAATAGACGCAAAAAAAACGCCCAGAAAACTCAGGGCGTTTTTTGTTTTTATGAATGCAAATAAATACTAAAAGCCCCTAGACTTTAGACATTTTGACATAACTTCGAACATATCGGGATCTCTATAACCGTGCTTGCCTTTGGAAATCAAGTGCAATTCGGCGGGAACATCGCAGTTTTTCAATGCCAAATAATAGGCAATGGCGGCGTCTAAATAAGGGTCGAATTGCGACTGTGTTATAAAGGCGGGCGGGGTATTTTTGTCTACCTTATTCCAATCGGCGATTTCGTATAGATAGGAATAGTCGCTAGACTTGGCCTTTTGCTTGCCCATTCTGCGGTCTTTTTCAGGCTGCGAGCAGTAGGCGGGATATATCAAAATGGTATAGTCGGGCTTGGACGAAAGTTTGTCGATTTCGTCTATTGGAGCGTACGAATTTTCGGCATAGTTTGTAGACGTTCTTGCGGCCAAGCTTGCCCCCGCCGAAAAACCCATAATTGCAATTTTGTTGGGGTTTATGTTAAGCTCTTTTGCCTTGGAGCGAACAAGCCTTACCGCCCTTTGCGCGTCTTGCAAAGCTCCGTCAAAATTGTTCGGCACTCTATATTCCAAAACGGCGGCAGAAATCCCTTTTTTATTGAAAAATTCTGCAATCTTAAAACCTTCGCCGCTAACAGAATATAGGCAAGAATACCCGCCCCCAGGGCAAACTATAACCAAGCCGCCGTCTTTTGCGCCTTCGGCGGGGTAATATGTAATCCTTGCCCTTTTAATGCTCGGGCGCGACGGCGGATTTTTACTTTTCGAGAAATCCAAAGGCTCGGTTACCGTTCCCGGCATTTTGCCGCCGCACCAAATGTCGGCTGTGGGTTTTTCCTGCGCAAAGGCGGTTGCCAATGCCATTAACGAGAGTATGCAAAATAGTTTCTTCATCATAT
>JAXFOH010000032.1:0-16311 GCA_034180465.1 Opitutales bacterium | reverse complement strand
CAACAAAGACTCTTTTTGCGGTTTTAAAACCTTGCGCGAAATTTCCAAAAGAGACAGGCATTCGTCGAACTTCTGTTTTTTCAGCAGCGCGTTAAAAATTGGTATCGAAAGGTTCGAAAACGCTATAAGCCCGTCGTTTTTAAACACGCCCAAAAGCCTTTTATACGAAGAATTCAGCTTGTCCGCACTGTCTTCGGCTATGGCAGATTCCAACTCCATTCTTGCAAACGACATAGCAATGTCGGGGCGCACCTGCCTTGTTTTTATTATTATCGAAGTGGAGAGCCTTCGCGCGTCGTCGAAGCGCCCGAGGTCTATCAAATACTGCATAAGCTCGCGCCTAAAAGCGGCGTCTATATCGGGGTACTTGGCGGTAAAGCCTCTCATTGCCTGCGCATAAAGTTTAATAATGTCGTTGTCGGAAGCCTTTCTTGCCTTGTACGACTTTATAAGAATGTTCCACGTTTCGGCGTTGCGGTCGTCAAACTTTGCGGCGGCAAAGGCGCATTTTTCGGCTTGGGCATAGTCTTCGGTGGCGAGATACTCTTTTGCAAACGCCGTGCACACCATATTGTTGCGGTATTTTTCAAGATTGTAAAAGCCCTCGCACATTGCGCCCAAATCGTGGTCGGAAGCCTTTTTCCAAGTTTGCGGGTCGTAGGTTGTTCCAGTAACAAATCTGGAATCTTCGTAGCGGCCAACGTTAAAATTCCAGTTGCCAGGGGCTTTCATATAGGCAACCCAAGCATGCCCGCCGTCGGTGCCCGCCCCCGATAATATGAAGGCCGGAACGCCTTTGCGCTTTGCAACTTCGCTTGTATAGTAGGCTTGGTCGGTACAAATGCCGCCAAATTCCTTTATTGTGGGGAGCTTATAGTTGCCGTAAGTCCAATCAAACTGCTTGTTGTCTAAACGCTTTTTGTCGTATGTAATAGAAGGATACAACTTTGGTATGTTCGCCAGCGTTGTGGAAATTTTTTGCTGAATCCATTTTATATCATTTTCGTCGGAGAGGGCTGCAACTACAAACTTAAGCTCGCGCACCGAAAGCTTTTCGGTTGCAAGCAAAAACCTGCCCTTTTCGCGCAAACCTACAATTGTTTCGAACGCCTTTTCGGGCTCGGGAAATTTTCTCGGCAATATTTTGTCGGAAACTTGCGCGTGCGGCCATTCGTTTGGCGGCGGGGTGTCGAATACAACCGCTATTGCAACGGCAAGCCTTGGGTATTTTGCAAACTTTTCGGGAAAGGCATTGTAGATTTTCGCCAAAATCGCAAAAACCTGCTCGGTGTTGTCGTCGTCGCACAATGTAGAAACAAACTCGTTCCTTAGCTCGGTATTGTCGGCAAAAAACATTTTTAAATCAAGCGGCCAGTCTTTGCCGAATTTGTCTACAAGAGAATAATACTTTGAGTTTATAAGCGCGTTATACGCCTCTTTAAGCTTGCCCGCCGAATAATCGGCAAAAGCGGCTTTGTTGTAGGAATCGGAAAGCGCGGATAAATCGCCCTCAAAAACTTTAGGGCTTATCGACTCCGCCTTTTTTGGCGTGCCAAAACACGACAGCGCGCAAACGCAAACAATTGCAACTGCAAAATAACTGGGTTTCATATACACACATAGATTATTTATAGGCATAGGCAAGTTGTAAAGCACTAAAAGGCAAAGCGTGCTTGAATATGCTGCAAAATTTGCCAATATAAGAATTATGAAAACGATTTTTAAACTTTTGCCGGTTCTTTGTTTTGCGTTTATGCTTTGCGGCTGCGCTTCGCTAAACGTTATGTATACGCCAACAAACAATGTAAATACGGCTTTACTTACAAAAACGCCGCCCCAAGATATACAAATTTTCGTTACGAGCCGCCCCGACTACCCCTATGTTGAATTGGGCACGCTTACAATAAGGTCGGGGGTAATGTATGCCGATATGGCTACAATATACGAGCAGTTCAGGCAAAAGGCTTCGCAAATAGGGGCAAATGCCATAATAATTATGGGAACTGCAACCGACATCTACACAATGCCCGCCGTAACCTACGACTATTTCGGCAACGCCATATTCTACGACAGGGTAAACCAAGCCTATATATACAGAGCCGTTGCCATTGCCAAAAACAACGCAAAAATAAACATAAAATAGCGCAATAAAACGCCTTGTTTTTGCGAGCAAAATCAGGCAATATTTTGTTGACTTTAGAAGGAAACTAAGCTCTAATCTGGAGTTTTAATCACTACCAAATTGGTATAGCATTTATATTAACTTTTTATTAAAAATTATGGCTATAGAAAATACAATATCGGCGGCAATTTTAAACAGATTCTCGAGCAAATTGCTCGAAAGTCTCGCACTAGACGTTGCAATAGTAGGAGGCGGCCCCAGCGCGTTGGTTGCTGCCCGCTACTTGGCAAACGCGGGTCTTAAGGCTGGCATTTTCGAAAGAAAACTAGCCCCCGGCGGCGGCACTTGGGGCGGCGGCATGCTCTTTAACGAAGTTGTTGTTCAAGACAGCGCACTTCCCATTTTAGACGACTTTTCGATTTCGCATAGGGAAATTGAAAACGCAAAGGGCTACCATACTTTAGATTCGGTTGAAATGGCAAGCGGCCTTATATTCGGCGCAGTTAAAGCGGGGGCAAAAATCTTCAATGCAATCAGCGTAGAAGACCTTGTGTTTAAGGACGGCAAAGTTGGCGGCTTGGTTATTAACTGGACACCCGTAGAACGCCTGGGCATGCATGTAGACCCATTAACAATCACTTCGGAATGCGTTTTAGACGGTACGGGCCACCCGAGCGAAATTATGCACTTGGCTACAAACAAAGCCAAGATAAAGCTCGACACGCCCACGGGCGAAATTCTCGGCGAAAAGCCAATGTGGGTAGACAGCGGCGAAGCTTCGACGGTTGAAAACACAAAAGAATATTTCCCGGGGCTTTTCGCCTGCGGCATGAGCGCAAACAACGTTATGGGCGGCTACAGAATGGGCCCGATTTTTGGCGGCATGCTGCTTTCGGGCAAAAAGGCTGCCGAACTTATAATTGCCAAACTTAAGAAATAAATGGCGTTTGCCTCTCTAAACGAGCGCGTTAAGGCGTTTGAAAACTCCGACATATACGCGGTGGTAACCTCGCAATTTTGCGGGGGGCGCACCGCCGAATATGTTGTAGAGCAAATAGGGCTCGGCGGTGGCAAAATTGTGCAGATTCGAGAAAAGGATTTAGATTTTAATTCTTACTTGAATCTGGCAAAAAAGTGCCGCGCAATTTGCGACAAATACAATATGCTGCTTATTATAGACGACAACGTGCAAGTTGCCATGCAGTCTAACGCCGACGGCGTGCATTTAGGGCAAAGCGATATGCCCATAACTAAGGCGCGCGCTTTAGATAAAAATCTACTTATAGGCTCTTCAACCCACAATGCCGAAGAAATTGCCGCCGCAATGCGCGACGGAGCCTCGTATTTAAACATAGGCCCTATTTTTGCAACGCAGACAAAAAGCCTGCCTATGCACGCCTTGGGGCTGCAAACTTTTAGCGAGCTAAAGCAACTTGTTAAAATTCCCTTTTCGGTTATGGGCGGCATAAAGGAACGCCACATTAAAGAGCTATGCAGCTTGGGTGCAAAACACATTGCAATGGTTACCGAAATTACCCAGGCCGACAATATCGCCGAAAAGGTAATTTCTTTAAGGCGGCAAATGGGCGTTATATAAAAACTAAAAAAGCTTTCTTTATTTTAAAAGAAAGCTTTTTTGTGCGCAAAAATTACAGCTTTTACTTTATCCTTGTTTGGTACATTGTTTCGGAAATATCCCTAAACTGCTTTACCAAATTCCACATAGGAGTATCGGTTGTATCTACTACGCCAAAGCCGTAGTTTTCGCCGCCGGCGTTTCTGCCCGTAATTGTTTGGCTTGCCCATTCAAACCAATGGCAACCTACAACATACGGGCTTTCCAAACATTCGGTAATGTAGGTTTTTGTTCTATTTAGGCGGTCTGCATCATTCCTTGTAGCGCACGAGCCATATTTTGCAAAATTGCCTCTTTCGCTTGTCGGGACCGAATATTCGCCTATAAGTATGGGCTTGTCGGTATAGTCTTTTGGCAACTTAAAATGCTTTGTCGGGTTCTTTTCGTAGATATTAAAAACTATAACATCGGCATATTTTGAAGCTACGGAAACGTCTATTTCGTTTCTAAACACGGCAAAGCGACAGCCCATATAAAGCGCGTCGGGCACGCACTCCTTTACGGCGTCGCGGCAATTTTTAAAGTAATATTCGCAAAGCTCCCTTTCAAATTCGGCGGCGTCTACCGCAAAATTGCCCTTAAATTCCACATAGTCGCGGCACTTTAAAAAGTCGTCCCACGAAGCGTATTTTGTCTGCCAACTTTTGTTCAGGGTTTCTATTTCGCCGTACTTTTTTTCCAGCATTTTTCTAAAGCGCATTTTGCTTGGGCGGTCTGGGCTAGACATAACCAAAGCCTGCATCATTTCTCCCGCCTTAAAGCCGAAATTAGGCTCGTTGTTTACCATAACGCCAATGCAGTATGGAGAATTTATTATGTCTATATTTTGCATAATCTCTTTTTTAACGCATTCTTTCAGGTCGTCTTTATAGCAATCCCAAAAGCCGGAACCCGGAATATGTTTTTTGTCGCCCTCTTTTTTTAGTGGGTTATACGAAAGGCAATGCCCTGTGTTTACTATGAATGTATACGGCATTTTTTGCGCTTTATACATATCTTTAGAAGCCCACGCGCCTATTGTATTAAAGCCCCACTTTTGCAGCCGCGGAATGTTGTGCACATTGGCCTCTTCTTTGCCGTATTTTTTGTCGCGAACAAGTTTGCCGAAATCGTATACAACGCATTGTGCATAGGCTTTGCCGTAGCTCGAGGGCGCAAAACACGTCTTTCTTTTATATTCGTCTAAAAGGCCCTCAAACATATATTCCCTGTCGGTAATGATAGTGTGCGGGGCGGTATCGTTTACGGCGTTTACGCCCATGCTCCAAAACAGGTTGCCTTTGGGGGTAATCAAAAACCATTTGCCGTTTACCTTTTCGGTTCTAAATTTGCCCGTTGCCTTAAACTTGTAGTTGTCCGACAAATATCCGCCAAATTCGTCCCTTGCAGGCAATGGTTTTAAAGAGTCGTTAAACTTCTTTTCAACGGCCTTCATCTTTTCAAAATCGGCATCGCTCTTAATTTTTTCGGGCCAATCTTTATGCTTAAACTGGCCGTATTTATCTAAAAGCGGCAAAAACTTTTCCTGCGGGGTATCGAACACATTGTCGCTGTAAACCCAAACCCTGCCGTTTGTAATGGGGCTTGAAAATCCCTTTTTATATTTTGCGTCGAATACCCAATCTATGTCGGTGTAGTCGTAAAACTTAAGGCTTTTTATTGCAAGCTTGCCTTTGCCCCACGCCCCCAAATGCAGGTAGGTTTTAGCCCCGTCTTCGGGTATTTTTGCGCACAATTCTATAAAGCTTTTTTCTCCCTGATTGTGCCCAAAAGAATAGTAGTCGAAACGGTTTTCGCCCGTGCGTTTGCCGTTTTTATCGAAAGTATCCTGCACAAATATCGCCACAAACTGCTTTCGGGCGGCGGCTTGTTCAACATAATATTCAAAGCGCGCCATAATTCTTTTTCCCCGTGGGAATCCACCCTTCGGAAACCTTAACATGCGCGGATACTCGGCATTCGAGCGCATAGATGTAAATGCAAATGGATACTGCGCCTTTATGTCTTCGTCTACGTCGTCGGTAAGAGTTGCCAACTCCGACATTTTGGCGAGCTTTTCCATGCCCTCTTCGCCTTCAAACGAATACAACAATTTGCCGTGCTCGGCGTAAATTGTAATCCCTGTTAAAAACGCGCAGGCAAACACCGTGCGCAAAAATAGCCTGTTCATATATCTCATGCAAAACAGGCTATTGAATCTTTTTTAGTAAATCAATTAAAATTTGTAGGGAATATGCCCCCTCATTTCGGAGCCGAACTTTTTATATATAAAAGCACCCTCCTGTGTCGAAATGCAGGTTATCCATTCTATGTTTTTTGCCTTCAAATACTGCAAAATGCCTCGGCACAATTCCGTTGCAACTCCGCAATTTCTGTGCAGCTTTTTCACATATAAATCAAGCAAATACGCATCGGAAACGCCGTCGCTTAACGCCCTAAATATTCCCACAATTTCGCCGTTTTGCTCGGCGCAAAAAACGCAAAAGCTGTTTTGCAGGCTATTCTTTAAATTTGCTATTTCTATTTGGCTATATTCTTTTGTCCAGCCAGCCTGTATATATAGCGGCAAAATTTTAGCCGCCACACTTTCGTCTATTTGCTCCAGCCTAAAAATCTTCATACTTCAACCAAATTAAGCCTTTTAAACATTTCCGACGGCGCCCACGACTCTTTTGCCTGCCGCAAATGCTCTAGCCCCAAATCCTGCTCGCGGTTCATTTCCGATATTCCGTTCTTCAGCAAAAATTCGGCTTCGTGCAAAACAATACATTGGGGGGCTCCGTGAATTTCCTTTTCAAATTTTTCGTAGTGAACAGAGTATATGGAATCGTTTATTTTGCCCATAATGGCACCCGCAACAATTTGCCCTTGCCCGTCTTTTAACGCAAGAGCCATCAGCTGCAGTTTGTCGAAAAATTCGAACGCATTTTGCATTGGCAAAAGCTCTTCGCTAACCGCCCTTTGCAGCATATATTCCCTAAACTCCGCAAAATTTGCGCCTTGGGGAACTTCCAAAGCGTAGTTTGGGTTATTTCTTTGAAACTGGCGTATAAGGTTGTGCTTTTTTCTTAGTTTTATGCCCTTTAGCAAAACAATGTTTTGGTTTTGGTAAATATAGTCGTAATCGTCTTCAGTTTGCTTGGCGTTAAAATATTCTACCGCATTAGGATACAGCTCGAAATACTTCGGGTTTGCGTCGAACACATACTTTACGGGATAGCCCGAATCGCGCAGCTGCTTTATATGCTGCTTTAATTCTTCGGGGGCAATGTCGGCACCTATGGGGTACTGCAAATATTTGTCTGAAATATGGTAGGCAAATATTCGGTTTTGCTCTGTATAAAAGCGCATATTGTCGCGCTTCCACATAAATATATTAGAAAAACACCTTTCGCAGCTTTTTGTCGGATAGATTTCGGCAACTGCGTCGAAGAGCGGTTTATTCTCTATAGATATTTCCTTTAAAAGGGGCATAAAATATGTTTGTGATAAAGCATTCATTATACGACATAGCTATCATAAAAATCCACAAAAAAGCTAAGCCGTGCAGAGAAATAGCCTTGAATTTAACGCCGCGCAAATTGAATATATAACCCAATGAAGCCCGAAGACCTGACAAAATTTGTCCCAATGACTGTCGAAGAAATGAAAGCCCGCAAGTGGGATTATATCGATATTCTTATAATTACGGGCGACGCCTATGTAGACCACCCAAGCTTTGGCCCCGTTGTTATAGCGCGAGTTTTGCTTAATGCGGGCTATAAAGTTGCAATAATAGCCCAGCCCGACTGGAAAGATCCCGAAAGCCTTAAGCTTTTTGGCCGCCCGCGCATTGGCTGCGGTGTTTCGAGCGGAAATATGGATTCCATGATAAAGCTTTACACGGCAGGACGCAGGCTTAGGCACACCGATATGTATTCCGAAAACGGGCAAACGGGCAAGTGCCCGCCCAGGGCTACCATTGTATATGCGCAGCTTGCAAAAAGGGCTTTTCCAAAACTGCCCGTGGTTATTGGCGGTGTAGACGCAAGCCTTAGAAGGGTTGCCCACTACGACTATTGGCAGGATATTTTTAAGCCCTCGGTTTTGGTGGAATCTAAAGCCGACATTCTCTGCTTTGGCATGGGCGAAATCACAATGCTGGAAATTTTCGACAAAATAAAGAAAAACGAAAGTCTTTCGGGCATAAGGGGAACGGCACGCTATTTGGGCGGCAACGAAAGCGCAAGCTTTAAGATAGACGAAAATTGCGAAGTTTTGCCCAGCTTTGAGGAAATTTGCAGCGACAAAACCGCCATTATGCGCCAGACAAAAATTGTGGAACGCAACACAAACCCGTGGAACGGCAAAAGGCTTTTGCAGAGCACTAACGGCAGACTTTTGGTTATAGAACCGGCAAGGCCGCCGCTTACGCAAGAGCAGTTCGACGCGGTTAGCGAGCTGCCATATGTTGGGCTACCCCACTTTACATACAAAGGTAGAATTCCCGCGTGGGAAATGATAAAAGATTCAATTACCGTTGTACGCGGCTGCCCGGGTGGCTGCGCCTTTTGCGGCTTGGTTTGCCATCAGGGCAGACACTTGGTTTCGCGCAGCGAGCAAAGCATTTGCAAAAGCGCAAAAAAACTTGCAAGCCAGCCGTTTTTTCGCGGCACAATAAGCGACATAGGCGG
Organism: Opitutales bacterium; assembly: GCA_034180465.1. Taxonomy (GTDB): domain Bacteria; phylum Verrucomicrobiota; class Verrucomicrobiia; order Opitutales; family Intestinicryptomonadaceae; genus CAKUIA01. The sequence goes on along the minus strand of JAXFOH010000032.1, from coordinate 7,880 downwards.
CCCTGCAGGCAACATTTACGGGCACCGACCAAAAGACCCGAACATCTGCAAAATATGCAAACGGTATTCCTGCATATTCCCCACCTTTTGCAAAAACTACAATGCCGACGAAAAGCCCCTAATGCACCTGCTCGACACTCTTAAAAAAATAGACAAAATAAAGCACGTTTTCATAAATTCTGGCATAAGGCTAGACTTGGCTTTGGTGCAGCCCGAACAGACAAAAAAGATAATAAGCGACCATATTTCGGGGCAGCTTAGCATTGCCCCCGAACATTTAGACGGCAACGTTTTGCGACTTATGCGCAAGGGCAAAGAGGGTGAATTTGAAGAGTTCCGCAAAATTTTCGACGAAGTAAACGCAAAAACGGGTAAAAAGCAGTATCTTATACCCTACTTTATTTCGAACTTTCCAGGCTGCACGCAAGCCGAAATGAAAAAGGTAGACGACTATCTGGAAAAGTCGCACTGGAATTTGCAGCAAGTGCAAGACTTTATACCCCTTGCAATGACAATGGGCAGCGCAATGTATTGCTCGGAAATCGACGAAAACGGTAATCCAATTTTGGTAAACAAAGGTCTTGCCCAAAGGCGCGAACAGCGCAATATGCTAAAAAGGGAACATACAAATGCGCCCATGCACAAAAGCAAAATTTTTGCAAAACCCAATAAAAACAAATTCGGCAAAAAGCATTTTAAAAAATAGTTTTAGCCAAAACAAAGACACAAAAAAACCGCCAAAACTATGCGAATTGGCGGCTTTTTTATTGTCCTAAAATTTCCGTATTTTTTTAGAACATTGTCTGTATTTGCATTCTAAATGTGTTGGCGTACGCGTCTTGCCCCGAATTAGAACCCATAAATTGCGAATATTCGTAGCCTGCCGAAACTTTAAGCGAATTGTCGCCCGAAACATACCAGTTTGCACCAAAATAAAAGCCTCGAGCCCTGTCGAATGCAGTGCCAAGCCCCGCTTTTCTTAGGCCGTCGGAAGGCGAAACACCGCGGCCGTTTGTATCTAAATATGTAAACCTAAACACGGGGGCAATCTTACCGAAATCGCCTGCGGCAAACTTCTTTTCAATGCAAAAGTTCATACCCATGGGGGTTTGTACTCCATAAGAAGAGTTCATTCTTTTGCCGCAATCGCTATGCGACATTAAAAATTCGGTCAATACGCGAACGCCTTTGTAGTCGAACTTTAAATAGGGGTTTACGCCGAAAATCGCGGCGGTGTTGTCTATTGCGGTTTTGTCGGCGTCGTTGCCGTACATTACGTTTGTGCCCAGCGTAATTTTCGCGCTTTCAAAGGGGGCAAAGTCGTACGAAACGCCACCGAACACGTCGGGCGAATTGTGGTCTTTAAAAAGACTTGCCTCGCCACCAAGCTTGTAGTTTTCCGAATTTGTTACCGCACAAAAATAGTGCAAGCCCTTAACTTGGCGCACGTCGCCATACCAAAAAAGCCCCGTCATAAAAGAGCCCTGCCCCAGCTTGCGCGCATTCCTCGGGCCGCACCAATAGTTTGTTGCTATAGAACGCTCTACCGCATAGAGATTGAACGAAACAGTTACCTCTTCCATTCCAAAGTCAGGCTTTAAATATCCAAACCTTAATTGACCTTTAATATAGTCGGTATCTATGTTTTTATACAGGTAGCTAATCGAAACTTTGTTGTCGAAAATAAAATCAAACGAAAGTTTTGCGCCATACGACTTGCTTGGGTCGGTCGCCAAACCGAAAATAACCCTGCGCATCATAAATGTGTTTTTAGAGGTTGCAAAGCTGTCGCTGTCGCCGTTTGTGGTTAAATAAGCATACTGCATCTGAAAACGCGCATATATGCTTATTGTATTGTCGTTATAGGGCGTACTTACGGGAGCGTCTATTGCCGCCGAAAGTTTTTTTACCTCCAATGCCTCGTCGGCACTCAGCATTCCCTTATTTACAAGAGTATCAAGCATTTTTGTGTTGCACTCGCTGGCAAACGCAAAAAAGCCCGCAAATAAAAACGCGACGACAGCCGCAAAAAATTTATGTAGTTTCATATGTCTATACGTGTGGCAAAGCAAATACTTTGTCTTTTAAGGGGCAAATAATTTCGCATATACTAACCAAAGGCAAGCTTATTCAACATTCGCATAAAACGATTGACACAAAAATGCCGCCCCTGCATAATGCAACATTCGAATAAGTAAGCATATATGAAGGAAAAAACAAACACTATTTTTCGCGCATTAAAAACGACAACCGCACTTGCAATAACTTTCTTTTGCATAAGCAGTTATGCCAACACAAAGTTTTACGGACGCAACGTTAAAAGGCTTTCGATGCCGCCTTCGGTTCAACTTAAAGAACCCCCAAGATTGCTCGACAAAAACTCCTTTTCGGTAATACTTTTAGGAGACCCCCAAGGCTATCAAAAATACGAATCAAGCCAGGGGGTTTTCGATGTTATGACGGCATGGACCGCCCAACAAAAAGAAACCTTGAACGTTATGACGGTTCTTTGCACGGGCGATTTGGTAGACAGCAATTCGCTTATACTTTCGAACGGCTCTTTGGCGTCTCCGCAATGCAGCAACCAACCAAGCAGCCTGCAGTGGAAAAGCGTTTCAAAAGCATTCGAAAGGCTCGACAACGTGTATCCCTACATAATAGCCACAGGCAACCACGACTACGGCATAGAAGCTTCCGAATCTAAAATTTCTGAATTCCCAAAATATTTCGACGTTTCGCGCAATCAAAAGCAGTGGGCAAACCATATAATTTCGTATTGCCCAAGCGCATTCGGCGAATCTACGCTAGAAAACGCCGCCTACGAATTTTACGACAAAAACTGGGGCGATATGCTTTTTATTGCAATGGAGTTTTCGCCCAGAGACGAAGTTTTGGAATGGGCAAACAAACTGTGCGCTTCAAAAAAGTTTAAGAATCACAAAATTTTTGTGATAACCCACTCGATTTTGGAAAACGACGGCTCTTTTAGGAAAGACAACTACCCCTTTGCCCCCAACGACGGCAAGGCGGTATTCGAAAAACTGCTAAAAAAGCACGGCAACATAAAGCTGGCAATTTGCGGACACACCTGCACCGAAAGCGTAATGGCGGCTTTCAGAAAAGAGAAGAAAGACGACGGCAAAACTTTGCCCATAATGATGTTTAACCCGCAATTCATTTCGGGTGCTTTGGGCGGCAACGGCGGCGACGGCTGGCTTAGAATTTTGGAATTTAAGCCCGACGGCAAAACGATTTCGGTTCGCACCTACTCGCCCGCATTTGCCTTCTCGCAAAAAACCGAACACCTTTCCTGGGAAAAATCCCCCGAACACCAGTTCGATATTGTTATAGAATAACATCTCCCGTTTTACATTTTGGGAGAAATCTACCTTTTTATAAAATGGAAATTTTTATAAACTCGGTTGGCGTGTTCCCATTTTTAGGGGGTTATTCTGTCATAAAATAATCTAGGTGCGCGTAAAAACAGGGCAATCGAGCGCGCAATGGTTTAAACACAAAAACGGCGGGCAATTTTAACCCACCGATTTTTTTGCTTTTGCAAATTATATTCAGCAATTAGCCGAAGCTTACTTCGGTTACAAACGACTGCGATTTGTTCGACTGCACATAGTGCACTCCTCCGTTTTCCATCGCATTGGGCAAGCCCATCCACGGCTCTACGCAATAGTAGGGCTTGTCTAAACTTTCGCACCAGCTTACAACGCTTGCAAATTTATCCAGCTTAACCGAGCCCGATGTCTTTAAAACAATGTCCTCTTCGCCGTTTTTGGGACCAAGTTTTACTTCGTCGCTTTTAAGGTTAAAGTGAATTCTGTTTATGGCGGCTTCGTCGCCTGCGTCAAAATTTTTGAACGCTGTCGTCTTTTCCAGCGATCCGTCTTGCCTGTGGTAGCAAGCCTTTTTGCAGTCTATAAGCACCCTGTAGTCGCTCTTTTTAAGGTCGTTATGCCACGGCAACCTAAAGAAAAAGTGGTTGCCCGCGCTCCACGGAATTTCTACAACATCTTTATTTACAAGCATCAATTCTACAGCAAAGCCCAGCTGCGAAAATCTGTATTTCACATAAAATTCGTATTTATACGGATACATACTTTGCGTAGAAGGGTTTTGTATAAGCTTTGCCGAAAAGCCGAAATCGTTAATGTCTACAATTTCGAAATCGCTTTGGCGCGCAAAACCGTGTTGGGGCATTGGCAAAACCTGCCCTTGCGGGGTTTTCCATTCGCCCGTTTTACCGTCTACACTGCTGCGCCCGCAAAATGGGAACAATATGGGATTGCCGCCGTATACATAGGGAAAACCCTCGCCCATGGGAGCGTCTTCGGGCCAATAGATTACGTCGCGCACGTCGCCCAAAGCCATAGATATGTTCCAGTTCATAAGCCTTGCGCCCGCGGTGGGGTTTACTATAAAAGTTGAAGCCCCTATAACCCACTTATATAATTTTAATCCGTTAAAATCGACAATCTCCATTCTTTAAATTCAGACACAAAGCTATTGTAAAATCAAGTTTATCCATAAAAAACTTGCATTAAAAAAAATATGGACAAATATTCTTAACAATCGCAGGCGGACGTCCGCTTCGGGCTCTTTTGCCCCGAGAGGAAAGTCCAGACACCGCAGAGCGGGAATCCGTCGTAAAAAACGGGCTCGAAACGGCAAACGTTTCGGGATAGACAGTGCCACAGAAAACATACCGCGGAAACGCAAGGGTGAAAAGGCGGGGTAAGAGCCCACCGTTTTGCAGGGCAACCTGCAAATGCAAGGCAAACCTATTCCGGTGCAAGACAAAGTAAGGGGCTTGGGCTGCTCGTCCACATGGGCCTCGGGTATGTCGCGTCTCCCCTAAAAAGGAGAGCGCACCCCCTGCAAAGGGAGTGCGCAGATAAATGGGCGTACATTGCGGCAAAACGCGCCGCATGGACAGAATCTGGCTTACAGCCTGCGACCGCTATTTTTATTTCTTCTTTTTCGGGAAAAGCTTTTCGCGCGCAAACTGTATTTCGGCGGCGTTTAGCGCGTCAACGTCGAAATATTCGTCGAACAACGCTCTGCGTCTTTCGATATTTCTTTCCTGACCTAGGCATTTTATAGCCGAGCGCAAAGCCGCCTTTCTTACAACAGGGTCTGTACCCAACATTTTAAACATTTTGCCTACACCGTATATTGTAAGGTGGTGGTTAAATACGTTTGTAAGTTTAGAATTTTTTGCCCCTTCTTTTGTAAGGAACATTTTAAACAGTTTTTCGTTCGCGGAAACGTCGCCCCTTGTTACGGCACAACTTAAATACGGCAAAAATCCGTCTTTTTCGAAAGCTGCCATAAGCTTTTGGTTTATGCACTGCAGCGAATTTCTTTCCAACGCATATTGGGCGGCTCTGGCTACGGTGGCGTCTTTAGACTTTGCCAAGCCAAGCAAAATATCTACCATTTCGGGAGTGCAAACAAACTCGCAAGCATATATAGCCTCCAAAGACTTTACGTCGGCAGAGTCTTTTAATTCGCCCTTAATTATGTTAGCAAAAGCTGCGTCTTTAGAAAGCCCGAAAGACCTTAGCGCAACAGCTTTGCCCACATCGCTTAGCGAAGGATACGCCTTTAGCAATTCCGTTGAATTTGCGTAGGTGCGCCCCGTATTTGCCAAGCGCGCGGCAGTTCTCGAATTGCGGGTTTCCTGCGCCATAATTTTGTCGAGATACTCCATCCTTTTTTCGCCCGAAATTTCGGATTTAACTTTTATTGCGGGGCAAAAATCTTCGGGAACAAAGCTTAAGGCAAGCTCGGCAAACTTTTTATTGTTGGCTTTAAACATAAATTCGGCCTGCTTGGTTAACGCCAAATTTCTTGCAAAAAGCAAAGTTTCGTTTTTGGGCAAAAATTTGCAGAGCAAAACAACGGCAGCCTCGCTGGGAATATCGCCCAAAGCCCTTAAGGCACTAAGGGCTACCTCAGAATCTTTGTCGTACATAAAATACGAAATTTTTGCCACGGCATTTTCGACACGGTTTGTGCCCAACGCCCCTAATATGCCGCATTTCGAAACATTGTCGGCTTCGAACAAAGCGTCTAAAAGAGCCGTGTTTGCGGCCTTTGTGTTAAGCGATTTTAAAACATCTACCGCGCTTGCCGAATAGTTTTTGTCGGTTAAATATTTCTTTAAAACATCAACCGACTTGTCTGAAGCGCAATTTTTTAGCGGTATGCACAAATATCTGAACGCTTCGGGAGTTACGGATTTTTGCGATGCGATTTCCAAAAGCAGAGCCTCGGTTTTTGCCGATTTTTTGAAGCTGTCGGCAACGCTTGAATGATACCACGCCAAAGAGTCGCCGCTTTTATATTCCGCGCATTTTTGCGCGTCGAACGCGAAAAGCGACGCAACCGAAAAAAGACACAGTGCAAAAACAATCTTTTTCATATAAAAATTCCTCCTTTTAAATTAAGACAACTGCCAATTACCGTAGTAGGCCCTAGAGCACAATTTTTGGGCACTTGCATCGCCTATAACCTTTTCGGTTTTCCAGTTCCACTTAATGGTTCTGCCTGTGCGATACGCTATTTCCGAAAGCAGGCACGCCGAATTTGTGCGGTGCGCAATCTCTATGTCGGTAGAGCACGCGCGGCGGTCTATAACGCTGTCTATAAAGTTGCGCCAGTGGTCTTTGTCGCTTCCATACAGCCTAATGCCATCGGTTGGAACCTTCATATCGGTTAAAATTGCGGGGGTCGAATCCATTCTCGAGCGCGAGATGGAAATCTTGCCCTTTTCGCCGTAGAAACATACCCCCGGTTCTTTCGACGATGCGCTTACGTCGAAAACTTCGCCGTTTTCGTATTCAAGCAAAACCCTGAATTCTATGGGTTGGTCGTAAAAGCCCTCTTTGGGCCAAACGGTTGAAACGGGTTTTATTTTTGCCGGGCCTTGTTCGTTATAGCCCAATGCCCAGTGGGCAATGTCTATGTGGTGCGCGCCCCAGTCGGCAATTTTGCCGGCGCTGTATGCCGAAATAAACCTCCAAGTTGTAAAGGCTTTAAAGGTATGGTAGTCGCTCCTAAAGGCAGGGCCCTGCCACAAGTCCCAATTAAGACCTTCGGGGACGGGTTGGGCGGGCAACGCCTCTATTGCCGCGTTTTTAGGCAAAGTAATTTCAACCTTGTGCACTTTGCCCAAAACGCCGTTGCGTATAAGTTCTGCAACATATCTAAATTTAGGCAAAGACCTTTGCCAAGAACCCGTCTGCCAAATTATGCCGTTGCGTTTTACAGCTTCGCACAGGGCTCTACCCTCTTCTATGGTTCTAGTTAGCGGCTTTTCGCCGAAAACATCTTTGCCCGCGTTTGCACAGTCTATATAGGCAATGGCGTGCCAATGGTCGGGCAGAGACACGCTTACGGCGTCTATGTCGCCTTGTGCTAATAGCTCTCTATAGTCTTCGTAGACGGGAACGTTTAGGTTGTTTCGCTGTTTAAATACTTCGGCACCCTTTGTATCGGTATGGTTGTAGCCGTAGGTGTTTGCCGATTTGCAGACATCGCACAAGGCAACAACTTCTACACGCTTGTCGCTTAAAAAGTTGCGCGCGTTCATTGTGCCTTGCCCGCCCAAGCCTATCGCGCCAAGGGCAACCCTGTTGCTAGGCGCAACATAGCCCGATTTGCCCAATGCCGACGACGGTATTATTGTTGGCGCAATCGCCGAAAACGCGGCCAACTTTCCTATTTTTCCCAAGAATTGACGTCTTTTCATATTTCCTCCTACATATAATATACAAAAGATTTCCTATCAATATTTTTTTAAACTTCGGGCTTTTCGCCCAAAATGCCGCACTGCATTCCCCTAAGCTCGGACAAGCCCATCA
>JAXFOH010000089.1:0-8992 GCA_034180465.1 Opitutales bacterium | reverse complement strand
GAAAAATTTAAAATAATTTCGCAAAGCCCCGTTTTCGAAAAAGTTTTGCAAGCGGAAAAAAAAGCGGCGGCATCTAAAGCCACAATTTTGCTTACGGGCGAAACGGGAACGGGCAAAGAGTTGGTAGCCCACTATATACATAAAAACTCGCCCCGAAGCCAAAACCCCTTTGTGGTCGTGCACTGCTCGGCAATTCCGTCGACTTTGTTAGAATCGGAACTTTTTGGCTACGAAAAGGGAGCTTTTACCGGAGCTGTTGCCCGCAAGATAGGCAAGTTCGAAGCGGCAAACAACGGAACGGTTTTCCTCGACGAAATAGGCGAAATAGACGCTACTACGCAGGTAAAACTGCTGCGCTTTTTGGAGAGCAAAAGCTTTGAAAGAATAGGCAATGCCGAAAGCATTACGGTAGACGCGCGCCTTGTTTGCGCAACAAACAAAAACCTTGCCGAGATGGTCGAAAACGGCGAATTTAGGCAGGATTTATTCTACAGGCTAAACGTGGTTCAAATCTGCCTGCCGCCCTTAAGAAAACGCCCCGAAGACATAGAACCTATGCTAAAATACTACATTTCGTATTTTGCAAAGGAAAACGGGTTGCCCGAATTGGCAATTTCTAAAGAGGCTTTGGGCATTTTAAAAGCGTATGCCTGGCCCGGCAACATAAGGGAGCTTAGGAATTTTTGCGAAAACAAAGTTGTTATGCAAAGCTCTGGCACCATTACCGAAAACGATTTGGACGGCAGGTTTTCGCTTAACGCGAGCGACTTTGCATTGCACTTGAATGCGCCCGAAAACACCAATAGCCTTTCGAAACGCGACAACGAGCTTGCCCTTATAAAAAAAGCCCTAAAAGAAACCGGCAACAACAAGACAAAGGCAGCCGAGCTTATGGGCATTTCGCGCAGAACGCTGCACCGAAAATTGAACGAGTTTGGGCTGGAGCAATAGCTGGCATTGCATCTTGACACGCAACAATTGCCTTGCTACCTTTTGCGCATATGACGAAAAAATTACTTTGCATATCGCTAGCACTGCTAACTTCGTTTGCCCTGTTTGCACAGGCAAACGCCCAAACAAACAAAAAGGAACACCAAAAACAAAAGACGGCGCAAAAGGCGCAACCAAGCCGCTACGGCATAGACTGGCCCAACTTTGGCAGATACCGCGACGCAAATTTGCAGGTTAAAGCCAAGCCCGTTGCCGTATTTATGGGCGACTCGATTACCGACGGCTGGGCACGCAGCGACCCGAAGTTTTTTAGCGACAACAACTACATTGGCAGGGGCATTAGCGGACAAACCACAATGCAAATGCTTGTAAGATTTAGGCGCGATGTTGTGGACCTAAAACCAGCCGTAGTTGTAATTTTGGCAGGCACAAACGACTTGGCTCTAAACAACGGCTACATTGCAAAGGAAAACATTGTCGGCAACCTTATTTCGATGTGCGAAATAGCAAAGGCAAACAACATTAAAGTTATTCTCTGCTCGATTACGCCAGTAAGCGAATACAAGTGGAGAAAGGAAGTTAAAAACCCGGCCGAGCTTATAAGGCAAACAAACGCAATGATTAAACTTTACGCAGGGAAGAACAATATAAAATATCTCGACTACCATAGCGCACTTGCCGACGAACTTGGCGGCTTGGCGGTTCCAAAACACTCGCACGACACGGTACACCCGAATATGGACTGCTACAAGATTATGGAAAAAATGGTTAAAGATGCCGTAAACGAAGTTGTTTTAAAATAGCGTTTTTTAACATATTTTAATTTTAAAGCCACAGTAGTTTTACTGCGGCTTTTTTTGTTTAAAAAATTTTCGCAATATTTTAGCTGGAGCGTTTTTTGCTTAAAATTTATCTGCAAAATTTTTATCGAACTGCTTTTATAGAAAGCTATAAAAATGTCCGACCAAAATTCGCCGAGCGGCTCTGCCAAAAAACTGGGAACTATGGGGCTTGCCGCAATTGCGCTAATGTTTGGCGGCAAACTGCCAGCATTCGAAAACACAACACAACAAACAGCGCAGCAAACCGCAAAGCCCGAACAAAAACATTCAAAGCTAATAAAGCGACACGGGCACAGCCTTCCCATAAAGCAAAATCAATAGCCGGCACTTTCTGCGAAAAAATATACAAACCGCACTTTTTTAGTGCGGTTTTTTTGTGTGCAAAAATAGCCTGAAAAAACATAAATTTTTTGCCCGCGTAAAATATTCCAAACAAAAAAATTTTAGCAAAAAGCTCAAACCGTTTTTTGCGCGATTAAAATATGTGCGCTATTGTAGGCGGCGATGAACGCGAAAAACATATCCTCGCTTACGGGAAGCTGCAATTTAAGAAACGGCTTTAACCCCATAAGAAATTTACGACCCGAAACACTGGCAAATGCGCTAGATTCCTTTTCGTTTGGAATACTCGCACCCGCCGCAAAAATATTTGGCGCAATACTCGAAAGAGACGACCTTATAAGCGCGCTTGCCCTTAAAAGGAAAAAGGCGGTTTCGCGCCTAGACTACGAAATCGTAAAAAAAGACTTTTCCGAAAAAGCGCAACAGCACGCAAAAATTTTGGCGGACTTTTACGGCTCGCTCAGAGCAAAGAGCGTTGTAGATGCGAACTTAAGCGGTTCCTTAAGGCTGCTTATTTCGCAGATGATGGACGCCGTTGCAATGAAATATAGCGTGCATAAAATTGCATACGGCTGCAAAAACGGCATAGTTTGCGCCACTTTTACGCAGTACCCGCTTTGGCTTTTCGAAAACAAAAGCGGCCGTTTAAGGCTGCTTAAAAACCCAAACGATATTTCGCAAGACGGCACACCTCTAAACGGAAACGAATGGATGACAACCTGCGGAGACGGGCTTATGACGGCTTCGTCTATAGCGTATATATTCAAGCAGCTGCCGCTAAAAGACTGGCTTGTTTATTGCGAAAGAAACGGTATGCCGGGCATAAAGGCAAAAACCGACGCATACCCGGGCTCTCCGCAATGGGAGGCCGCCTGCAAGGCGGTAAGCGACTTTGGAGCGGAATTTAGTGCAGTGCTTTCGCAGGGAACCGACATAGACGCAATAGATATTTCAACTTCTGGCGAGCTGCCCTATAAGGCTCTGATAGAGCGCATAGACAAAACTTTGTGCTCGCTTTGGCGCGGGGCAGACTTGTCTACAATGTCTAACAAAGACTCTTCTGGGGCCAGCCTGCAATGGTACGAAAGCTCGCTTTTGGAGGAAGACGACGTTTCGAACATAAACGAAACGCTAAACGAGAATGTAGACAAAACCGTTATCCGCTTGGCTTTGGGCGACGAAGAGCCCCTCGCAAAATTCAAGCTTAAGCTGCCCGATTACGAAATGCACAAAGACGAGCTGGACATAATAGAGCGTCTTGTAAAGTTGGGGCTTAAACCCGACACGGCAAAATTGGCAAAGATGTTTTCGTTCCCCTGCAAAAAAGACGGCGACAATGGAGAAGTTTAACAAAACGCTAGTTCAACTGCTATGCCCTTTAGGCAGATGGAAACATACAAAGGGAATGCAAATTGTAGACAAAGTTTCGGGCGAAAAACTGGTTAAAAATTTTGGCGGAATTTTCAGGGCAAAAATTCCCGTATACATTGGCCACCCCGACGAAAACCCAAAAACCGCGCATGCGGCAAAAGCAGTCGGGCAAATAGACAAACTGTTTTTGTGCGAAAACTCGATTGCGGCAATTGTGCGCTACGAAGAAAGCGTCTACAAAAAAATTGTTTTAGGCGAAATCCGGGCAATGTCTCCCCGTTGGCAAATGGAGCGCGTAAACGCCGAAAATTTTAGACCCGTAAAACTGGTTTCTGTTGGGCTCACAAACAACCCGAATATTCCCGAAAGCGGAAAGGTTTTATGCCCTGAATTATCGGGCAAAAACCCCACTGTTTTTTCGCTTGTAGAAAAGTGCAAAAGCAGTGCCGAAATTTCGCTAAACGCCGCAAAAAAATGCTCGGCAAAAAGCCGCAGAATTTTGGCGTTGCAAAGCGAGCAAACGGGCAAAGCCGCAACCAAAGTTTTGGCAAAGGCCGTAAGCGAAGGCGCAATTAGCGCAAAAGAATGCGGCAAATGGCGCGAACTGCTTAGAACGAACTTTGCTAAAACCAAAAGGCAAATTGCAAAACAATCAGTTCATACCCCACAGCTTAGCGCGTCGGAAATTGTGCGCTTGGCAAAGGAGAAAATGCTTGGGCAATCGCTTGCCTGGGAAAAGGCGTACGATGCCGTAAAAAGCGAATACGGCGTAAAAATTTAACCTCCCAAATGGGACAAACAAAGGAACAAAAAACAATGAAACTAAAAAAGTTATTAGCCGAAACGGCAAAAGCGTTGTCGGCAAAAATTAAACAGTGCGAGTGTTTTGCCAACATAGCAGAAGGCACGCATTCGGGCTACATAACAATGACGGCCGCGGCAAATATTGCAAAAAGCAATTTGCTGCTAAGGCAAAATTCGCAAGGCACGGTTAAGGTTGCAATGAAAGGCGAAATGCCCATAGGCACTTCGTGCGATTGCGCAGAACAAGGCGAGAGCCTTGGGGTAATATTGGCAGGCGTTGCCGAACAAACCGTGCTTTGCGTGGCTGCAAGCGCTGTTGAAGCGGGCGACACCCTATACGGAGCCGACTCGGGCAAAGTTTCGGCTACGGCTGCGGCAAACGCGTACAAGATAGGAGTTGCGCTAAACTCGGCTTCGATAGACGGCATTGTAGAAGTTTTGCCCCAGGGCTTTGGCTCTTTGGCATACCAGACATATGCCGCTGGCGTTTATGTTTGGGGAACATCTACTACAAGCGAAAGCATAGAAATGCCGACTTTAAAGGAAGGCGATATTGTAGTTGCCTCGCTGCATGCCGTTGGCGAAAGCGAAAAATCGGTTATAGCTTCAATAGACGCCGAAAGCAAAAAAATCACGTTTAAGTTAGACGCAAACGGAACCGCGAACACCACAAAAGTGTGCTGGATTCTCATGCGCAACGCCTAATTGAAAGGAAAAAATTATATGAGCGAAAATACAATAACACCAGCAACCCAAAGCAGATTTGAACAGGCAAACTATTCTGCAGCTTTAACAGCCTATTCGGTAGGCTACAAAGACTCCGAAAACATTTCGGCATTGCTAGATTTTATTGCGCCCCCAATTCCGGTGGGCAGAAGGTTCGAATTTAAGCGCGCAAACAATGCGGAAGCGTTTTATTCGGAAAGCGACGATGTACGCTCGATTGGATCCGAATTTAAACGCGTGCAATATTCGGGAGAAAGCATTAACGAAAAAACCCTAAACAAAGGCCTTAGCATTAGGGTGGACAACGACGAAGTTGTAGGCGACAAATGGCAGGAAAGATATACCGCAATGCTTATACAGCGTTTATTGCGCAACGAACTTCGCAGGGCAATTGCGGCGTTGGACGCAATTAGCACTTCGTCCGACAAGGTTTGGGATTCGTCGGCAAACCCAGACGAAGACTTGCGAAACGCCCTAATGCTTAGCGCAAACGAAAGCGGGGTACGCCCCAACAGAATGCTTTTCGGCGAAAGCGCGTGGGATATGCGAGCAAGCTGTCTTGAAAAACAAAGCACGTCGGGGGCGTTTAAATCGGGCTCGATGACGCCGAACGAACTCGCCCAAAAGCTGATGTTAGACGGCTGCAAAATTGCAGGGGCTCGCTACCAAACAGCAAGCGGAAAAACACAGATAGGGTCTTTGAATGTATACGCATTCTTTGCCCAAAACGGAATTTCGAAAGACGAAGCTTCGAACCTAAAGCGTTTCTACACCCCAACCGAAGACGGCACTATGTTCAGGGTATACTGTCAGGAATACGCAAAATATACCGACATTACGGTTGAGCACTATTCCAGCATTGTAGCCTGCAGCAACTTGGGGGTAAGAAAGCTTTGCGTTAGCGCACAATAACAAACAATAACAACAAACCACAAATGCAACGGCGGGCGGGCGAATACCCGCACGCCGCCACAAAAAATTTTTATATGAAATGGAATAGAATTTATGCTGCAGACCTTGAAAGCGCGCTAAACAAAAACCAGCTGGAAATATTAAAGTCGCAGTCTCTAGCGTCGGCAGGCCGATCTATTTGCGACGAAATAATTTCGCTTGTATGCGCCGAAATTAGGGCTGCTGTTGCAAACGCAAATAGATATATAGACGAAGACCACCTTAAAATACCCAACGAATTGAAACTTGCCGCTATAAGGCTTTGCGTTGAAGCCTTGCAAACAAGGCTTTCGGGAATGGAGCTTACTGCCCAGCAAATAAAACTTGCAGACATAGCAAGGCAGATAATCGAAAAGGTTGCTCTCGGCAAATTTCTTGTTTCCTCGCCCGACATTCCCGTACAAACCACTTTCGAAAAAAAGTCGGTTAAACATTTTGCGCGAAGAGAAAAGACCGCATCGTTTGACGCATTAAGGGGGATATGATATGGTTTCTACTCTTGAATATCTGCAAAACTCGGTCTTCGAGATTTTAAGAAGCTCGCCGCAGCTTGAAAGGGTTGGCATATTTAAAAAGAGTGTGTTTTTTGACGGCAGCTACAAGTTTCCGGCTACGGGAATGGGAGTTTTTGTAGACCTTCCAAGACCCCTAAAAGCCTCTAAATATTCTGTTGGACCCGCATTTTCAAAAGTGATTTTCTGCATAGAAATTGTGGTTGAAAAGCAGTCGTTTTCACAGGCATATTCGCCGCTATTTATAGCCGAGCTTACAACCAAAAAACTGCACAAAGCGCAGCTGCCGCTTGCCTGCGGCTACGGGAAAGTATATCTAAACGACGAAAACCCCTACGGCGAATACAAAATTTCGGAACAAACATTCGCAATAAAATTGAACTTCGAAACACAGGCTCTTTTGCAATGAAAATAATTTTAAACGACACCCCGCTAAATCCATTCGGGCAAATACCGCAAAGTTTTGCCGTAAAAAACACGCGCATTGCAAAGTTTGCAAACGTAATAGAAGCCGAAAACCCGCTGGTTAAAAACGGCAAAAATTCGGCGTTGAAAATTGAGTTTTCGATTTGCACAAATTTTGAAAGCGAAAGCTCCGCCCAATGTTTCGGGGCAAAGCACTGTATATTCTTGTCTGAAATAGGCAACGCAACGCTAAAAATGGAGTTCAGCGACGAATGCGAAAACACGCTGCTTTCCGCCGAATTTCAGGGCGCGGTCCTAAGCGGCTACGACTTCGAAATATCGGGGGTGCAAACAAAATTTAAATACAATTTTATAGCCCAAAAAATGGAGCAAAAAAATGGATAGCGAAAACATAACAGCCCAGCTTGAAAACCTGCAAAACCAAATAGACGACCTAAACGCCCAGCTTGAAAGGCTAGACAACCTACTCGGGCAAATAGAATCGCAAATGGACAACCTTAAGGGGGAGGTTTAAAAATGGCGTATTTTTTAAAAGTTAACGATACTACAAAAACGCTTGCCGACTGGAAAATTACAAAGGCAGTTTTAACCCTAAAAAGCCTGGACTGCGACGAGCTTTGCATACACTCGCAAGCCGAATTTGCCTACAATGCAACAGTGCAACTTTTTTCCGACAACCTTTGCGTTTTTTCGGGAAAGGTGCGAACCCTCCCCCAATACGAAGCCGCCCAAACAAAATATAGGGAATATAAAATATTGGGGCCGTGGAACGACCTATGCGAAATTGTATACCAGCAAAAATGGAAATGTGCAAAGCAGTCGAGCAACGACGGCACGCAGGCCGAAATTTTCGACACCTATAAAAGCCGCGTAATTCTCGGCGAAAACGACGCCGAAGAGCGCATAGACATTGGAGCGCAAATAGAAAACATTGTTGAGTTTGCAAAATCTGCGGGTGCAAACATTCAAACCGGAAACATTGAGGCAAGCTACCCTATGCTGTACGACGAAACCTGCGACATAAATTGCGCGCAAGCCGTAAAAAGAACTCTTAAATGGCTGCCCGATGCAATATCGTTTTTCGACTACTCTGCCGAGCCGCCAAAGCTTAACATTGTGCGGCGAAACGCGCTCGACAAAAAGGAAATAAATTTGAATTCCGATTCGGTTAAAGACTACAAGGTTTCGCCGCGCAACGATTTGCTTATTTCGGGAGTGGAAATCAAATACGAAAAAACGCAAAGCATTGGCAACGAAAGCTACAGCACTTTGCAATGCGACAAATACCCGCCAAATTTCGACAGCAGAACGCCAAAGTCGCTTGTTATGACTGTTGAGCTTGACGGCTATAAGGGCATTTTGCAAGAGCACACAATACAAACAGAAGAGATTAAGCCCAGCGACACCGATTGGTGGACATCGAAAATTCCGTCGCTTTCGGAAGCCTACAACCTTAAAATTTTGGAAAGCTCGCGTGACTTCCCCGACTATAAATACGCCCTTACAAAGGGCTCAATTCCCGAGTGGGCAAATGTGGAAAGCAAAGTAGACACAATTTGCGCGTATGTTTCCTACACGACAACAAGCCATATTTGCGCAAGGCAAAAAATTTCCATAAGGCTTAGGGTTACAAAAACAAAAAGCCGCAAGTTTTCGCGGCTAGCAACTTCGCGCAGCGACGAGCCCGTGCCCGAAGGCTTGGCGCATTCGCTATATACGGGGCTTGGCACTTTGCAATACGATTCGCAATTTTGCATATATAACGCACAACCGCACAACTATGCAGGCAAAGCTCTTAATTTAAAAGGGGCAAACCCACTTTTCGAAAATATGAACAGCGCGGTTGTAGAATGCAAGCAAGACCTTTTCGAAAACACGCTAACAATAAAGGCCGGCAGCCCCGAGCATCTTTATCCGGCAAAAATAGCCGAACTTTTCAGGATAAACAAAGCAAGGAAAACAACGTCTAGTTTTTCCACAAAAACAAAGGCCCAATCGCCGCTTAAGGGGAAAATTTCGCTAAACGCGCAAAGCGTAAAGGAAGTTCCAACGCAAATTAACACTGTT
>JAXFOH010000082.1:0-30426 GCA_034180465.1 Opitutales bacterium | reverse complement strand
CTGTGTTCTATAACGAAGCCATTACCCTTGCCCCTAAAAGCCCCGCGGCAGACTTGGCAAGAGAGCAACTAAAACTTATCGCCGAAGGCGAAATTGCGCCTATGACCCCAGTAGACTGGTTTTTTGGCCGCTACGAAAAACCCGCTGTAGACACATTTGAAGACGAAACCAAAGTCGAGAAAATGCAAACCGAAAAGTTTTCGGAAATTCAAAACGAGGCATTCGAAGCCGAAGCAAAGGCATTCGACAAAAACGCAAAAAACCAAAAAGCCCCCATCGAGTTTGCGCCGCTTTTGCCCGAAATAAACGAAGAGGGCTTTGTAGATCAACCCTAGTTAGCTTAATTATTATGAAAAAACTTTTACTTATAGCTTTGGCTTTTGTGTCGCTAATCTCGTTTACGGCATGCCACTACCAGCTGGCGGGAACCCCAGCAAAGCTTCCGTTTAAAAGCATATATGTAAAGCCCGTGAGGAACAAGTCGTTTGCGCCGCAGGCGAGCGATTTGTTGACTGCGCAGCTTTGCAACTATTTGTCTAGAACGGGGCAGCTAAGCCTTGCCTCCGAAAGCGACGCCAACGCAATTTTAGAAGTTGTAATAACCGACTACGAAAAAACCCCTTGGGCATCAAGCGAAAAGGATACCGGTATTTCGCAATCGTTTAGGCTGGCAATGACGGTTTCGTGCACACTAAAAAACAGGGTTAGCAACGAAGTTTATTTTAAAGACCGCATTGTAAAAAAATACATAACCGCTTATGCAGCCTCGGGGCAGGCCGAATCGGAATATCAAAATATGCCGCAGCTTACGCGCGAAATCGCAAAGGACGCAGCAAACGAAGTAACTGCAATATGGTAAATAAATTCGAGCTTTCACCCTCTATTTTGGCGGGCAACTACGCAAATTTGGGGGCTTCGGCAAAAGAAGTTGAAAACGCCTCTTTAAGCTGGATACACATAGACATTATGGACGGGCACTTTGTGCCCAACCTAAGCTTTGGCCCGCAACTTATTGCAGACTTAAAAAAGGTTTGCCCAAATTTGTTCTACGACACCCACTTAATGCTAGACAACCCGCATTTGTATATAGACGCCTTTGCAAAGGCGGGCGCAAGCTTAATTTGCGTGCATGTAGAGCCCGACTACCCTATTCAGGCAACATTGCAAGACATTCACGAAAAGGGATGCCAAGTTGGAATTAGCCTTAACCCGAAAACCGACATTTCTCAAGTATATAGCTTTCTGCCTCTTGTGGATTTGGTTTTGGTTATGAGTGTGCAACCTGGCTTTGGCGGACAAAAGTTTCAGGACATTGCGTATTCCAAGGTGCAAACGCTAAAAAAGTGGCGCGACGAGCTAAAACTTAATTTCCGCATAGAAGTAGACGGCGGCGTAAATGCCGACAATGTTCAAGAGCTTATAAAGTGCGGAGCCGACACTATCGTTGCGGGAACGGCATTTTTTAAAAACAAAGACTCCCTTTTGGAGAAAATAAAAGAAGCTTTGGCATAAAATTTTCTATTGCGCCTTGTTTTGGGGCGCATTTTTTATGCAACCAATTTTGCCACATCAATCAAGTCGTTTACAACAATGTCGGGAATTGCCCCATTTTCGGGGAAATGCGCATTCTCGCCGCCGGTAAAAAACGCCGTCTTAAAGCCTGCTTTTGCCGCTGGAATTATGTCTTTTTGCATATCGCTGCCCACATACAACACAGTTTTTGGCGAAAATGAATACGTTTTTTCAAAATATTGAGCCGCACTTTCGAACAAAATATTCGACGGCTTTGCCCTGCGATACGAAAACGACCATACGCAGTTTTCTTCGTCGAACCCAAGCTGTGCCATGCTTTTGCCCGTTATTACGGGGAATATGTAGGGGGCAAAAAACTGCGCGTCCGAAAGGGTTATCATCTTTACTCCGCAGTCTTTTAAGGCGTTTAATGTCCGTATTGCATTGGGCATAAGCCAAACCGAACGCGACAAAATCTCGAAATTTACGGCAAGCTTTTTTATTGCGGCCTTGTCTATTTTGCCCTCCACCAAATTTTCAGACGCCAAATTTTCAAGCAAATCTTCGCAAATTAAAAGTATGTCTACCTCGGGGTTTTTAACGCCCTCTTTTGCCCTTATGTCTTTGTGCGCCTTTTGCATCTCCATAAAAGCTCTGCCAAAATCGAAAGAACCGCAATCTTTTGGCGCAATTCCCGCAAACCGCAACGCCTTTCTAAAATTTGCATCGCAATAATCGCCGAAAGGCTCGGCCCAAACAAGAGTTTGGTAAAAATTCCACACAACGGCCCTTATCCCCGACATTTTTTGCGAAAAGCCGCGGTCAAATTTGCGCGCAGCTTTTTGGGTTTTACATAAAATCTTTGTTGCGTCGGAGTGTTTCATAATGCAATATTGTATTCGCAAATAAAAATATTCGCCCTTACTTTTTTAACGGCACACTACAATAAAACTTTAATGGACTCGGCTTTCGACAAAACGCAAAAAATACCCGAACACATTGCCATAATTATGGACGGCAACGGCCGTTGGGCAAAGGAGCGCGGGCTGCCGCGCACAAGCGGGCACAAAGCGGGGGCAAAAGCCCTAAAAGAAACCGTTAAGGCAGCCAAGAAGAACGGGGTTAAATATCTTACGCTATATGCGTTTTCGTCGGAAAATTGGAACAGGCCAAAGGAAGAGGTTAAAGCCCTTATGTCTTTGCTTTGCGCCTCGTTAAAAAGCTACAAAAAGAATTTCATAAAAGAAAAAATACGCTTCGAAACCATAGGAGATATTTCGGCTCTTGACGAAAAATGCCAAAAGCTGATAGCCCAAACAAAAGAGCTTACCAAAGATTTTTCGGAGCACACCCTTGTCTTAGCATTAAACTATGGCAGCCGCAACGAACTTGAATTTGCCGTAAAAAACATGCTTAAAGACGCAATTGCAGGCAAAATTACACCCGACGAAATTACCTACCAAAAAATTTCGCAATATTTTTACACAAAAGATATTCCAGACCCCGACTTTATTATAAGAACTTCGGGCGAAAGCAGGCTTAGCAACTACCTGCTTATGCAGTCGGCCTATGCCGAGCTTTATTTTACAAAAACCTATTGGCCCGATTTTGGCGAAAAGGAGTTCGACAAAGCCCTGCTTGAGTTTGCAAAGCGCAACCGCCGCTACGGGAAAACCCAAGAACAGCTAAAATGAGAAAACGCACAATAAGCTCTTTAATTTTGATTGCCATAGTATATTTTGCCGTATCCTTTGCGGGCAAATGGGCAACGGCCGTAATATTCTGGCTGTTGGCGTCGGGCGGAATTTTGGAATGCTGCAACATTCTAAAAAAGCTGAATGTAGCCACAAACTTTGTGGCTACCGAACTTGCAAATTTGTTCCTTATGGCGTGCGCCGCGTTTGCCCCGTTCTTTTTCGGGGTAGAAGGCGCAATCATTCCCTTCTGCGCGTTTACAATACTTTCGTTTGCCGGAGCTGCGGCAATAATGCGCAACCCATTCGACAGAAATTCGCAGGCAAAGGGGCTTTCCTATATTCTGATGCTTTCGCTAATTACAATGCCTCTTTTGTGCCTTGTGCTTTTGGGAGCCATGTTCGAAAAAGGCTTTGCCTTTGCGATATGGATTGTTGTGACAACAAAGTTTACCGACATTGGCGGATATATTTTCGGGGTATGTTTTGGCAACCACAAAATTTTGCCTAAGGTAAGCCCCGGCAAAAGCTACGAAGGGCTTATTGGAGGAATGTTGTCGTCGGCGGTTATGGGTGCGTTTTTTGCTGTGTTTTTCGCAAAATACATGCCGCCAAGCTTTAGCGCTGTATACGGCGCAATTTTCGGAGCTTTATTGGGCTTTTTGGGGCTTATTTCCGACTTGGCGGAATCATGCCTAAAAAGGAACGCCAACGTAAAGGATTCGGGAAACATAATTCCCGGCATAGGCGGGGCTTTCGACCTACTCGACTCGCTTATAGCAAGCTGCCCAGTGGGCTTTCTTATTGCAATCTATTTCTACTTATAAAAAATGTCTGACATTATAAAATTAGCGGTATTGGGGGCAACGGGCTCGATTGGGTCCAGCACGCTGGCGGTTGCAAAGGCAAACCCCGACAGGATTAAAATTGTTTCGATTGCGGGCAAAAGCAGCATCGAAAAATTGGCGAAAATCGCCGAAGAATTCGGTGTAAAGCACGTTGCAATTTACGATGAAAGCGCGTTCAAAAAAGCGTTGGACGCAAAACTTTTTGCAGACGACGTAAAACTTTACTGCGGCGAAGACGGCCTTGCAAAAGTTGCATGCCTAGACGCTGTAAACATGGTAACAGCTGCGGTTGTTGGCACAAAGTGCCTAAGGCCTACGCTTGCGGCAATAGAGGCAGGCAAAGATATTGCCCTTGCAAACAAAGAACTTTTGGTTATGGCGGGCAAATTTGTAATCGAGGCGGTACGCCGCAAAAAAGTGCGTCTTTTGCCGCTCGACAGCGAGCACAATGCAATTTTCCAGTGTTTGCACGGCGAAAGGAAGTGCGATGTAGCCTCGGTTATAATTACGGCCTCGGGCGGAATGTTTAGAGATTACACCCCCCAGCAGATGGAAACTATTACTGTACAACAGGCCCTAAAGCACCCCAACTGGAATATGGGCCCGAAAGTTACTATAGATTCCTCTACCCTTGCAAACAAGGGGCTGGAGGTAATAGAGGCAAAATGGCTTTTTGATGTAGATATTGACCGCATAGAAGTTGTAGTGCACAAGCAAAGCATCGTTCATTCTATGGTGCGCTTTTGCGACGGTTCCATAAAGGCGCATTTTTCGCCGCCTTCCATGACTTTTGCAATTTCGCACAGCATTTTGTACCCCGAAAGGGGCAACCCCGTTATGCAGGGGCTAGATTTTACAAAAGGCCTGCATCTTGATTTTGAACAGCCCGACACAACAAGGTTTCCCGCGCTAAAATACGCTTTCGACGCCCTAAAAATTGGCGGAACTGCAACCTGCGCATTTAACGCTTCAAACGAAGTGGCTGTTGCCGAATTTATAAAGGGCAAGATTCGCTGGCTCGATATTCCCAAAGTAATAAAATATGTTTTGGACAACGCCAAACACTCTGAACCCGAAACTCTGGACGATATTTTTGCCGCCGATACCGCAGCAAGGCATTTGGCGCAAAAGTTTGTAGATAGCCTTCAATAAAAATGCCCTCTTTGCTTTCAGGTTTTGCCGACATTGCGGCGGTTGTGCTTGTGGTGCTGTTTTTCGGAGGGTCCATTTGCATTCACGAATTGGGGCACTTTTTGGCGGCAAAGTGGCGAAAGCTTAAAGTGCTTAGGTTTTCGATTGGCTTTGGGCCAAAGCTTCTTGCGTGGAAAGGAAAGGACGGATGCGAATATAGAATTTCGCTTTTGCCGCTTGGCGGCTACGTTGCAATACCCCAGCTTGCCGACATGGGAGAGATTGAAGGCGGCCAATTTGGCGAAAACGACATAAAAAACCTAAAAAAGGCTACTTTTACCGACAAGGTTGTTGTGTCGGTTGCGGGGGCTTTTTTTAATGTGCTGCTTGCGGTATTTTTCGCTATTCTGGTATATTTTATAGGAGTGCCCTCGGTTGGCTTGCCCAACACAACTGTTGTCGGCTATGTCTATAAGACGGAAAATTCCGACACGCACAAAAAACTTTTGCCTGGCGACAAAATTTTGCAGATAGACGGCGAAAATATGTCGAATTTTGCGGACATAAGGCAGGCAATAGCCCTGGGGGCTGGACGCGACGAAAAAGGCAACCCCCAAGCCCTTTTAAAGATTGAAAGAAACGGGCAAATTTTAACGCTTCAGCTTAAGATAGCCCTTGTAAAAACAAATTCAAAAACGGGCGACTTTTTAAGAATGTTGGGCATTGCGCCAGCCGCAAAAATAGATGTTGCCTCGGTTATGGAAAATTCGCCCGCACAAAAGGCGGGAATTTTGCCTAACGATGAAATTATTTCGATAAACGGGCAAAATGTATATTCGGTTGCCGATTTTTCGGACAAGCTTAATACGCTAAAAAAAGGAGAAAAAGCAAAAGTTGGCATAATACGCAACAAGTCCGAAATTTTTGCCGATTTAGTTCCCGAAAAAATAAGACGCACAAAACCCCTTTGCGAAGTGTTCGAAAACGGCAAAAAAATTGCGGGTTTGCTGTGCGTAAACAAGAGCATAGCGCAGTCTAAAGGCCTTGTTTCGGAAAGCGGCATTTTAAAGGTTTTTGAAGAAGCAGACGCTTTGAAAGACTTTGGAATTAAAGCGGGAGCTGCCATATACCAAATAGGAGAAAACAAAGTGTTTAGCGTAAAAGACGCAAGCGATGCCCTAAACAACGCAAAAAGCCCCATTCTTATAAAATATATGGACGACGACACTATGGGCGAATTTTTGCTAAAAAGACCGTCGGCAAAAATAAAAGATCCTATAGAAAATTCTATGGTGGGATTTACCGTAAAGCAGAATATTTCAATAGAGCACCCTTCGGTTTTAAAGCAAATTAAAGACGGTTTTTACACAACGTATGCCGCCATTGCAACAATGTTCAATTCAAAAAGCGATGTCGGCTTTTCGCATATGTCGGGGCCAATAGGCATAGGGCGCGCGATATACAAAATGTCTATTGTAGACATTTCGCTGGCGTTCTCGTTTGTGGTATTGCTAAACCTGAATTTGGCGGTATTAAACCTGCTGCCACTGCCCGTGCTAGATGGAGGGCACATTCTTTTAGCCTGCATAGAAAAACTCATTAAAAAACCCTTTTCGCGCTCGACATTTGTAAAATTTACACAGCTTCTTTTCGTGTTTTTGTTCCTTTCCTTAATGGTCTACATTATATTTTTAGACACCGAAAGATGGATTGGCGAAAGCTCGCAAGAGACAATGGAGTCGCTCGAGAACAACTACTATTTAACAAACCCAAGTTTCGATAAAAATGAATAGTCAGTATACACAATCAAGGTTCAACTGCGTTAGAATGAAAACCCGCGAAGTAAAAGTGGGCAATATTGGAATCGGCAAAGACAATCCCATAAGGATTCAGTCGATGACAAACACAAAAACGCTTGATGTGGACGCTTCCGTAAAACAGTGCATACAGCTTGCCGAAGCAGGCTGCGACATTATAAGGCTTACCGCCCAAAATGTTGAGGCGGCGCGCGCATTAAAAGACATAAACAAAAAATTTAAAGCGGCGGGCTTTACAAACCCCCTTGTTGCCGACATTCACTTTTTGCCACAGGCGGCAATGGAGGCCGTAGAGCATGTTGAAAAGGTAAGGATTAACCCCGGCAATTTTGCCGACCGCAAAACCGGCAAGCTAGACTATACCGACAAGGAATATAACGAAGAGCTTGAACGCGTAAGAGAAAGATTTTTGCCATTCCTAAAAAGATGCAAGGAACTTGGCAGGGCAATAAGGCTTGGCACAAACCATGGTTCGCTTTCCGACAGAATTATAAACCGCTATGCCGACACCCCCTTGGGTATGGTGGAAGCCGCGTTGGAATTTGTGCGCATTTGCGAGGCGGAAAACTTTAAGGACGTTGTTTTGTCCTTTAAGGCAAGCAACACAAGGGTTATGACGCAGGCCTACCGCCTTGCCGCAAAAAAGATGGCCGAAGAAGGTTTGGATTGCCCTTTGCACTTGGGCGTAACCGAAGCAGGTTTCGGCAAAGACGCGCGCATTAAAAGCGCAATGGGCATCGGCGGCCTTTTGCTAGACGGCATTGGAGACACAATTAGAGTATCGCTTACCGAAGACCCCGTAAAGGAAGTCCCCGTTGCAATAGAGCTTGCAAAATTCGTCGAAAAATTCCGCGCGCAAAAACCCGTAGAGCAAATAGACGAAGGCATAGATTTTTACTCGTATTCGAAAAGGGAAAGTTTTCCCATCGATTTGGGCGACAAGCTTTCTATTGGCGGCAATTCCCAACAGGCGGTTTGCGTAAACGGAGATTCCGACAAGGCCGAAATTTGTTTCGACAACCTCGGCAAATCCAAAAACTTTGAAATAGCAGAATATAAAAAAGGCGAATCGCAAAAGCTTAAAGAAGATTTAAATTCGGGCAAAAAACTTGCCTTGAAAATATCGAACGAAGACTTGCAAAACGAGTTTTTAGACGTTCTTAAAACTGCACCTAAAAACTTTGCCGTTATTTCGCCAAAGCCCGTTTGCGGCAGGCACTTTGTGGGCGAAACAAGAAGAACAGCCGCCATTTTAAAGAAAGAAGGCATAAACGCCCCCATATTTATAATGGCAAATTCCGATGTTTTAGCCTCTAAAACCCCCGAAGAAAAACTAAACGAAGCTTCAATATATTTGGGCGCGTTGCTTTGCGACGGCATTGGAGATTTAGAATTGGTTGAAGTTTCGCCAAATGCGGACGAAAATGCGGAAGACACCCTTGCAATTTTGCAGGCCGCAAGAGCCAGACGCAGCAAGGCAGAATATATCGCGTGCCCCAGCTGCGGCAGAACCTTGTATAATATTCAGGAAACCGCAAAGAAAATCGAAGAAAGAACCAAGCATTTAAAAGACGTTACCATTGGCATTATGGGCTGCATTGTAAACGGTCCCGGCGAAATGGCCGACGCCGACTTCGGCTATGTGGGTGGCGCACCGGGCAAAATAAACCTATACAAGGGCAAGCAGTGCGTTAAAATGAACATTCCGCAAGAAAACGCCATAGACGAACTTTTAAAGCTTATCGAACAATATAAGCCCTCGGGCAAGTAATGTCCGAATCGCTTCAGACAAAGAACTTGGGGCAGACACCCATTTTGCGCCTGCTTTGGCGTTTCTACGTTCCCGCGCTTTGCTCGACGGCAATGACCGCGCTCTACAACATTGTAGACCGCATTTTTGTGGGCAATTTTTGCGGTTCGCAGGCACTGGCTGCAATAACAATTTGCATGTCGCCCGCTCTGCTTTTTTTGGCGATTTCAATGCTTGTAGGGCAAGGCGGGGCAACTTTTGTCTCGATTTGCCTAGGCAAAAAGGATGTGGATTTGGCCGAAAAGGCGGCAACACAATGCCTTTTGTTTTTTATGCTGTTTTGCGCTGCAATTTTTGTGGCGGCAATTTTTTTTACGCGCGAAATTATTTTGGCATTCGGCGCGCGCGGCGAAATTCTAGAACAGGCAACTTTATATTACAGGGTAATTCTATTCGGACTTATATTCGAAAAAATTTCGTTCGGACTAAACAATATTATAAGGGCCGAAGGCCGCCCCGTATATTCGATGCTTACATTGTTTATAGGCACAATTTGCAACATTGTTTTAGACTGGCTTTTTATAGCAAAATTTAAATGGGGCATTCAGGGTGCCGCCATTGCCACAGTTGCGGCCCAGGCAATAGCCTCGCTTTGGGTATTGCGTTTCTACGCCCTTAAACTCGGCGTATTAAGGCTAAAACTATGCAACTTTAAATTTACAAAAAACGTGGTAAAAAAAATTGCGGCCTTTGGCTCTCCTTCGTTTGTAATACAAATGCTGGCTGCTTTGTCTACGGCAGTTATGCTAATGCAGGCGTCTAAATTGGGAAATGTGGAGGGTGTTGCAATCATAGGGGTTGTAATGACTGCAAACCTTTTGGTTTTTTTGCCCGTGCTTGGAATGAATATGGGAGCCCAGCCAATATACGGCTACAACTGGGGCGCAAAGCTTTATTTAAGAGTTAAAAGCGCGTTTAAATACACATTGTTTTTTACTTCGATTTTTGCGGCTGCCGGCTTTTTTGTGTTCTTTTTCTTTTCAAAAAACGTGTTCGAATTTTTTGTGCCGAACGAGCCTTTGCTTGTTTGCAAAGGGGCCTATGCCATGAAAATTATGGTGCTTTCGTTCTTCCTTTTGGGGATAAACATTTCAACATCGTCGTTTTTCCAGTCTACGGGCAGGCCAAAGTTTTCGATATTTTTAACCGTGCTGCGCCAGCTTTTCGTTTTGGTGCCGCTAATGATTTTTTTGCCGGCCATATTCGGCGGCATTACGGGGCTTTGGGCGGCGTTCCCCATATCCGATGCGGTTGTGGCAATATACTCTATATTTATTACGTTAAGGGAATTCGGAATGCTTAACAAGCTTAATAAAAAGCTAGAAAATTCTTGATTTATGAAACAGCAAAAAAAGGAAAATACTCTTTTAAGTTTGGCTTTCAATATTGCCATTCCAAGCATACTTTTAATTTGGGCGGGCAAGTTTTTAAAATCGAAAGGCATAGAAGACTTTTTTGGTGTAGATGCTCTGCTTTGTGTGTTTTTGCTGGCTTTGGCGTTCCCCTCAATATACGGAGTTTACGACTTAATTGCCCGCAAAAAGTGGAATTTAATCGCCATAATAGGCGTTGTAAGCGTGTTCCTTACGGGGGGCATCGGCGTTATGCGCCTTTCCCGTGAATGGATTATTGCAAAGGAAACTTTAGTGCCGCTTGTGTTGGGAATTGCAGTCACAATTACGGCCTTTACAAAAAAACCCCTTGCAAAACTGCTTATTTTAAACGACGCCGTTTTAGACGTTAATAAGATAGAAAAACTTTTAACCGAGCGCGGAACAAAAGATGCCTTTGACAGGGAGTTTTTAATTGCAACCTGGCTTTGCGCGTTTTCGTTTTTGCTCAGCGCGGCGCTTAACTTTTACCTTGCATGCCGCATATTTACCGAGAACGCAACAATGGAAGAATTTAACGAACAAGTAGGCAAAATGACCGCCCTTTCGTGGCCAGTTATTATTTTGCCGACAACAATCTTTTTGATTGCGGCAATGTTCAAAGTTTTTTCGGCAATAAAAAAGTGTTGCGGTGTTCCCTTCGAGGAGGTAGTCTCGCCTCAATTACAGGAAAACAAAAAATGATATTGTCGCTTTCTACAAGTTATCTACAAAGCCGCTATGCCGACAACTCGTATAATATGCTTTGCCGTGCGCGCGAAATGGGATTTGAATATGTCGAGTTGGGGCACTCCACCCCGCTTTTTGCTGTAGACGGAATTTTAAAGGCTGTAAACGAAAACATTGTTAAAGTTTCTTCTCTTCATAATTTTTGCCCTATGCCCACATTTGCAACGGGTACGGCGTGCAACTTGTTTTCGCCTTCGTCTAAAAACAAGGCCGAAGGCGAGCTTTGGCAAAAACACACTTTAAATTCTCTTGATTTTGCAAAAAAAACGGGGGCAAAGGCAATAGTCAGCCACTCGGGACAAATAACATATTTTTTTAGACCTATAGACTATAAAATACAAAAGTATCTTGATATTGTAAAAGACTACAAAAACCTAAAAGAAGACGAAAAATATATAAAAATTGCCGAAAGCTTTAAGGAAAATTCAGCAAAAAAAAGCGAAAAGCACTACAAATTTTTGCAGAAAAATATAAATTCCATATCCGAAAAATTAGAGGAAAGTTCCGTAAAAATAGGAATTGAAAACCGAGACCAAATCCCGGAGCTCCCACTTGATTGGAATATGTCGAATATGTATAAAAAATATTTTTTTAATTCCAAAGTAGCCTTTCTTTGGCACGATGTTGGACATTCTATGAAAAAGCAACTTTTGGGATTGTATGACCAGCTTAAGCTTGCAGAAGAAATTGCGCCCTATCAAATTGGCTGGCATTTGCACGATTGCGACGAAAGCGGCAAAGACCACATTGCAATAGGTAAAGGCATTATAGATTTTAGGGCTCTTTCTAAATTCTTCGACGTAAAAAAACATATATTTACAATAGAGCTGAACAAGGCGGTTTCTACTGAAGACGCCATAGACTCGCGCAAAAGACTGGAGGACATAATATGCGGCGCATAGTTGAATCTTGCAACAATTCTAAAAACGTAAAATTTAAGAACAAAGATTTAGAGCTTTTTATAAACACTTTAGACAGAACCTTGCCCGAAAACCTGAAAGCCCCAAGGGGAAATTTGTCGATTGGCGTTTTCGACAATGCAGACTTGGCAAAAATA
This sequence comes from Opitutales bacterium, assembly GCA_034180465.1. Classification (GTDB taxonomy): domain Bacteria; phylum Verrucomicrobiota; class Verrucomicrobiia; order Opitutales; family Intestinicryptomonadaceae; genus CAKUIA01. Next base: position 18,437 of record JAXFOH010000082.1, on the reverse strand, counting down.
CATTTAGACTTTCTTAACGACCCAAAAGAAACCGATGTGATTACATTTGATGGCGACGAAACGGGTTTTGGCGGCGAAATTTGCGTTAGTGCCGAAAGGGCAATGCAATATGGCCCAAAATTCGGCAACACTGCAAACAGGGAATTGTGCCTATATGTAGCCCACGGCTACCTTCATTTAGCTGGCGTAAACGACATAGAAGAGGAAGACGCAAAAAAAATGAGAACTGCCGAAAAAATTGCTCTTGAAATTTTGGACAAAAATTTTAAACAACCCATATTCAAATTTTTATAATACTATGGTTAAAGTTCTAAGAAATTCGATAATTACCGGGCTTATAATTATTCTGCCCTTAACGGTAACGCTTTTTATACTCTATTTTTTGATAACAAAAATAGGCAGCCCTGTAAGTCAAACTGTCATAGAGCCCTTAATAAAGCAACTGGGTTTACATATTTCAGATTCCCCTCTTTGGGGCATTTTGTTCAACTTTATTGCCACTCTTTTTGTTATGGTTATAATTGCAGTAGTGGGTTTCTTTTCTAAATTCTTCTTCGGCAAACTGGCAATAAACCTTTCGGAATCGCTTATTCATAAGATACCTATTGCCAAGCAGATATACAATACAGTAAAACAGATTGTAGATACGTTTTCAAAGCAGAACAAGGCGGTTTTTCAGCAGGTTGTTATGGTGGAATTTCCAAGCAAAGGGCTTTATTCTATAGGATTTTTAACAAGCACAGCAAAGGGCGAAATTCAATCTAAAACGGGCGAAACCGTTGTTAATGTATTTGTGCCTACAACACCAAACCCCACAAGCGGATTTTTAATTATGGTGCCCAAACAAAATGTTACATATCTTGATATGTCGGTATCGGAAGGCATGAAACTTATAATTTCGTTTGGAGCTGTTACCCCAAATTGGACGCCTGCCGAAATTGAAGGAGAGTAAAATAGCCGAATGCATAGTTCTCGATAAGGAATTGCGCGCCGAGAACTTTATGATGTTTACCGTTCTTTCGAAAGAGCTTGGTTTAACCTATGCTCTTAAAAGGGTTTCTTCTAAAAAGCATACTTTTTTGCCGGATTATTTCGATATAATTTCGGCAAAGCTTTCTGCAAAATCTAAAAATTCGCCATTTTTTATTGAAAGTTTTGAGATATCCGAAAAGCTTTGCGAAAACTCTGCAAACTACAATTCGCTTGTTGCCATTGGTAAGATTGCAAGGGTAATAATAAAAAACGCCATGTTTTTAGAGGACTGTTCTAGAATATATAGAACATTTTCCTCGGCGGTAAAGTCGTATAAAAACACAATCACGCCCGAAATCGTTAATATAAAATGGCTATACGACTTTGTAAAAAGCGAGGGTTACCCTGTTATGGAGGATTTTTTAAGTGCCCTGCCCGATTCAGATTATAATAATTTTTTAGATATTGTTAAAACCCCGGTTTTAGGCTGTGTTGTAGACAAAGACGACGCAAAACACCTTTTAAAGCTCTTTGAAACTTGGGTGTCATTAAAAACAGATATAGTTTTGGAATAAGTTTATGTGAAAAAAGCGGTTTTTAAACCGCTTTTTTTTCTACTTAAAAAGCTGTATAAGTAAAATATTTATATCGGCTGGAGAAACCCCCGAAATACGGCTTGCCTGCCCAAGAGTTATGGGCTGTATTTTTGTAAGCTTTTGCGTGGCTTCAAGCCTTAGGCCTTTTATTGAGGAATAATCGAAATTGCGCGGCAACTTTTTTTCCTCTATATGTCCCATCTTTTCGATGTGCTTTAGGTCTCGCTCTAAGTAACCCTTGTATATTACCTTATACAAAATTTCGTCTTTGACAGGTTTAGGAAGATTTTTAAAGGCTTCCGGCAAATTTTCAGCAAAGCTTTCTCCCTCCTGCCTAAGTTTTAGCGCCCACGATCCCCCTTCTATCTTTTTAACCCAGCTTTCGGTAAGCTCTATTTTTCTTTTAATGTTTTCAAGGCGCTCTTTGGACATTAAAGAGTACTTTTGTGCATATTTATAAAGCCTATGTTCGGCGCTGTTGTGGTTAAGCAAAAGCCTGTATTCTGCCCTGCTTGTAAACATTCTGTACGGCTCGAAAGTTCCTTTATTTACCAAATCGTCTATAAGAACGCCTATGTAGCTTTCGTGGCGCTTTAAAACCATAGGTTCAATGCCCGCAATTTTCGCCGCGGCGTTTACGCCAGCTACCAAGCCCTGCCCCGCTGCCTCTTCGTAGCCGCTTGTTCCGTTAATTTGACCCGCGCAAAACAGGTTTTCCACAATCTTAGACTCCAAGCTTGCGTAAAGCTGCGTAGGCGGCGCGTAGTCGTATTCAACGGCGTAGGCTGGTCTTGTCATTTGGGCGTTTTCAAGACCGGGTATCGTCTTTAAAATCATCGCCTGAACATCTATCGGCAAAGATGTAGACAAGCCGTTTATATACCATTCGTCGGTATAGCGCCCTTCGGGTTCCAAAAACAGTCTGTGCCCATCTTTGTCTGGAAACCTTACAATTTTATCTTCTATGCTCGGGCAATAGCGCGGCCCTATTCCCTTTATCTGCCCGCCGTACATTGCCGACTTTCCCAAATTTTCCCTTATAACTTTTGCGGTTTCCGAATTTGTGTGAGTTTCCCAGCAGCACATCTGCTCTTTGCCAAACCCGGTAAAGCCTAACAGTTTTTCGGATTGTTCCACGTGGAACATTTCGCCCCTAGTTTCGTAAAAAGCGAATAATTGGGGAACTTCGTCGCCGTTCTGGCGCACGCATTTCGAAAAATCCACTGTTTTTCCCAATATGCGGGCGGGCGTTCCCGTTTTTAGTCTTTCGATTTGAATACCGTTTTTTCTTAAAGAATCCGAAAGATTTTCGGCCGAAATATCGCCCATTCTGCCGCCTACAGTCTTATTAAAGCCTACATGCAAAAGACCCTTTAAAAATGTCCCCGTAGTAAGAATTGCTGCCTTGCATGCAAAATCCTGACCGAGATTTGTCTTAACACCTACTATTTTAGAGTCTTTTACAATAATATCGGTAACAATTGCCTGAAATATGCTTAAATTTTCGGCAAGTTCCAGAACGTGCTTCATTCTGAATTGATATGCCTTTTTATCGCACTGGGCGCGCGGGCCTTGAACCGCAATGCCTTTAGACCCGTTTAGAACCTTAAAATGTATGCCGCTTGCATCGGCATTTATAGCCATTTCTCCTCCTAAAGCGTCTATCTCCCTTACAATGTGCCCTTTAGCCAAACCTCCTATTGCAGGGTTGCAGCTCATTTGCGCTATAGTATCTATATTTCCGCTAATAAGCAATGTGCTAGCCCCCATTCTTGCCGAAGCCAACGCCGCTTCGCATCCTGCGTGACCGCCTCCGCACACTATAACTTGATATTCGCTCTTTAACATATCTAAAAAATTTAGCGGCAATTCTTAGCCTATAAAAAAATTTTCTCAAGATAAAACAAAGAACAGCTTCCAATCTAAAAATTTTTACGACTTTTTAAAAAACAAAAAAACTTTTCATAAAACTAAAAATTTTTCGCTTTTAAATAAAAAACAGCAAAGTAGGGCGCTTTGCGCAATTTTTTGTAAAACATATAATTTTAAGGCGAAAAAACAGCATTTTTACAAAAAACCAAAAATATTTTTTGCTAAAACGTACAAAAATAGCCCTTAAAGGCGCGTTTTTTACAAAAACATATAAATATAAGGGCAGTATCTAAAAAATCGATTTTAGGGGCATTTTTAGAGGCCTTGTTTTTTATATTTTAATTTTTATTATATTTATAATATTTATTTTATACATTACAAAATAATAAAATAAAAAACGGATTGTTCCATGTGGAACATTTTAAATTTTAGAATAAACGTAAGAACGTAAAAAAATTTTTAGATTGCAGTAAAAATTTTCAATCCAAAATCAGACGTTTTTATTTTTTCAAAAAAAAATGGAGAAAAATAAAATCTTTTTCTCCAAAGCACAAATTTATGCAAGAAATTTTGACTTTAAATCTTTAAGCGAACCTTACGCAAAATAAAAACCTAAAAAATTTTATAGTATGTTTCTGCTACAGGCATCGTAAAGCGCGTTACCTATGGCGTTTATCTCGTTAAAATACACAAGTTTTTGCGCCCAAATTGCGGGTATTTTTTCGGTTTTAAATTCCGCACCGAGCAGGGAGCCTATTACAACTCCGCGCCCCGTGGGTTCACCCCCAAGTGTTGCATTTACCCTTAAAGCCTCCTGCAGGTTGTCTTTATATTTTAACGCCAAAAATATGCTTAAAGGAAGTGCATATTCAACATGTCCGTTCACTCCTAAAAACTGCTTTGCAACGCTTTCATCGCTATGGTTTTTTATCCAGCGCCTATAGGGAAAGGTTAGCGCCAAATGCATTTCGTTTTTCATCTTTTCGTACAAAACGGTTTCAAGGTCGAAACCCTGCATTAAATATGCCAAGATTTTCGAAATAAGCACCGAAGAATTTAGCGAAGCTTCGCTTTTTACAAACTTTTTAAGTATTTTAAATTGGGCATCGGTAGACTTTTCACCATTAAAGGAATAATATAATAGCAAGGGAAACATTGCCGTTAAATCGCTTATATTTGCCTCTTGTACACCGTTCTTTTTAGGGTCTAAACCGTTATTTAAATTTTCAAAATATCTTCTGTGCATAGAAGGCACATACAAGTCGCTATAGCCGTTTTTACCGGTCATAATTGCATGGTATCTTGCAAACCATTTTTCGTCGTTATAGCCGTTATTTGTGCAAAAATCGTTCGCCAAATGAAGTGCCAAAAACATTGGCAACGTGTTTTCGCCTGCCTGCAAAGTTTCGTGATAATGCGTTCCGGGGCGTTTCCAAAATATAAGTTTTTCGCCGATATAATCGTATTGTTCCTTTAAATCCGGAATTTTTATAAGGCTAATATTGCTTTCTATATGTGGCGATTTAGGCTGTAACATTTCACATACGTCACCGTATTCGTCTTTAATTAAAGCCATGTCAGTATAGCCGCGGCAGGGCATTGCAAGGGCGTCTCCCGTAAAGGCGGCCCACCAAGCACCCAAAAACCTATCTTTATTTATAGTAGCCATATGTAATTTCCCTTCTCATAAAAAACCCAACTCTTTTGCAAGGCAAAGTTAAACGAAATATAAAACGTATGTCAAATAAAAATTGTACTAAATACACTGTAAAAATTTAAATTTCTTTTAAAAAAATTTGCACTTCAAACCGTATATTGCAACTTATCTTAAAAAATATACTTGCATTGATATAAAAAATTTGAGATTTTACTCGGATAATTTTAGCGTAAAAACCTAAAAAAATAAAAAACAACACGGGAGCATAGCTCAGTGGATAGAGCAGCGGTTTTCTAAACCGTTGGTCGTGGGTTCGAGTCCCTCTGCTCCCGCCACTTTAAAACGCAGTCAATATTTTAAACTTTAAACGGTTTTTAATTTTGTCTGCGTTTTTTTTAGAAATTTTTTAATTTATATTTTTTATATGCTGTAGAGTTTAAAATAAATCTTTAAAAAAGTTTGTTTTAAACGCCTTTATCAAAGATATATTTTTTAATTGAGCTTGGTTTCTATTTATATCTTATTTATAAATTAAAATTTCAGTATAAGCAAGTAGGGCGTGTAAATATGTTAAGAACTTTATATCTTACTATATATAAAAATGATATGTAAAATTCTTATGTTAGAATGCTCTAAAATTAAGACGAAAAAGTGCCATGTTTTTAACACGCCAAAGTTGTAAAGACTAAAACAACACTTCATTTACAGGTTATTTACAATTTTTTGTGAATAAATAGTTTTGGTAAAAGAATATAAAAAGCTTGATTTATTTTTAAAAAAGTAAAACAATTGTAGGCGACAATCAGGTACTGCAGGTTTATTTTTTATTTTGCAGTATAAATTTAACAGCAAACAATAAATATATTATGAAGTTTAAATTCATCAGCTTATTGGCGGCGGCCGCATTTATCGGCGTTGCAGCTCAGGCTCAAGACAAGGCTTTGCTTGAGACTTTGGTTAAAAAAGGTATGCTTTCCAAACAGGAAGCCGCACAGATAGCGAAAGAAAGCGTTGCGGTTGCTCCCAGCTCTTCGGAAACTAAGTCTATTAAAATTAAGGGCGGAGCAACAGGATGGTATGAATGGAGCCAGGTTGGAGTAGACGGCGGCGACAATTTGCCTGAAAGCAACGGATTTACAATGAGATACGTTAAAGTAGGTCTAGAAGCTGAAATAGGTGGAGGCTGGACTGTAGACGTAACTACAGACTTTGGAACAGAAGGACAGAACCGCAATTATTTGGACAACGTTACAATTTCCAAGAGAGTAGATTACGATTCAATTAACGGCACTGTAGACTTCGGTTTTAAAAAGGTAAACTTTGGTTTAGAACAAACCCAAGACGACTTTAAACAGTTGGCTATAGAGCGATCCATTGCTACATGGTTCTTTACAAGACCCGTCTATATCGCCAACGGAATGGGTCAAAGAGATTTTGCTTCGCGCAACACCGGTATATTTTGGAACGGCGAAATAAAGCAGCTTGAAGGTTTGTATTACGGCTTGGCTGTAACAGGCGGTATGAGCGAAAGAATCTACAACAATACAAACGACAACAACAAACTTTCGTTCTATGCTAATATGGGTTATAAGAACTATGCCGAAGTTAACGGCGAAGGCATTTCTTACGACTTTGGTTTGAACTACGGCTATGCAAACGGTGGCGTTCAAGATATAAACGGAACATACAGCGTATGGGGTCTTAACCCCTATGTAAGCGCAAAATGGCGCGGTTTAACTGCAATGGTTGAATATTTCTTCCAGCAAATCGAAAACAGCAAGGCAAACGGCGAACAATCTTCTCCTCAAGGCTGGAACGTAACTATTGCCTGGAAGCAGGACTTGGGCGAATGGGGTGCAATAGAACCCGTATTTCGCTTCTCTTGCCTGTCTACAAACGGCAATAAATACAATTCTTCATACGGTATTTCCTATAACGGCGGCGCAGGAACATACTTCTTTGACAGCGCACAAACATATTATATAGGCGCAAATTGGTATATAGTTCCATCGGTTAAATTCTCGTTGGGCTACGAATATATGAACTTCGAAGACGGCGGTACAGTAATTACAAACACCGATGGAAGTGCAAGTGCCAACAGTGTAAGAGCGCAGTTGCAGGTTGTGTTCTAATAGATAAAAATATAGATTTAAAAAGGGCTTCGAGCATTCGTGCTTGAAGCCTTTTTATTTGGAATAAAAACTGACTTTACTTTTTAGAAGGGGAAAGTGAGGTATATTTTTTATTCGACTATTTTTGTAATAAGGCAAACGGCGTGGGCTGCAATGCCTTCTTTTCGGCCTATAAAGCCCATTTTTTCGTTTGTGGTTGCCTTAATGCCAACATCGCATTCTTCAATATTAAGAGATTTTGCTAAAACCTTTTTCATTGCCGCAATGTGCGGCATAATTTTCGGCGTTTCCGAAATTACGGTGCAGTCGATATTGCCTATTTTATAGCCCAGTTTTTCTATTTCCGATACCGCCTTTTTGATAATTTTTTGAGAATCCATATCTTTGCAGGCATCGCTTGTATTTGGAAAATAGTAGCCAATGTCGGGCAAAGAGGCCGCTCCTAAAATAGAGTCTGCAATGGCGTGGCTTAAAACGTCGGCGTCGGAATGCCCTAAAATGCCAATAGTGCTTTGAATTTCTACGCCGCCTATCACGCAGCGGCGGTTTTCGGACAGCTGGTGAACGTCGAAACCGAAACCGATTCTATATTTTTGATTCATTTTTTTTAGAGATTATATATTCTACCAAAGCGATATCGTCAGGTACTGTAATTTTTGGATTGTAAGAGGTATTTTCTACAACGGCTACATTTAAGCCCAAAGTAGAGTAGGCTGCAACATCGTCGGTAATTTGAATGTTGTTTGAAATTACGTAGTTATACGCCTGTAAAATTTTTTCACGCTTAAAAACCTGCGGGGTTTGCATTGCAAACAAAGTTTTTCGCTCTAAATCGGCAAGCTTGCAAAATTCCGTTTCGGGGAAGCTTTCGTTCTTTTTAATTGTGTCTACAACCTTTGCCGCTAAAACGCTTGCGCCGAATTTTTGCGCGCTTGAAAGCAAATTTTTTATGTTTTGGCTGCCTACAAGAGGGCGGGCTCCGTCGTGTATGAAAACAAACTCCGAATTTTCGCAAGAGGCGTTTATGCCGTTTAGAACGCTGTTATATCTTTCTTTGCCGCCCAGCGTAAAAACCGTCTTTATATTGTGTTTTTCCGCTAGTTTAAAAACAGCGTTTTTTATGGAATTTTCCTGCTCTAAATCTCGGCAAACAAACACAATTTCGGAAACGCATTCGCTGAAAATAAAGGATTGGGTGCTGTGCAAAATAACGGGTTTGCCGCAAAGATTTGCCAAGCACTTGTCGGCAACAGCGCCCCTCATTCTGCTGCCACTGCCGCCAGCTAAAATTATGGCAGAATTACCCATTTTACGAAATTTCTTTAATTATATCCAAAGCCGCCTGCGCGGGGTTTTGAGCCTTTAAAATGGGGCGTCCAACCACTATGTAGCTTGATCCCATTTTTGCCGCATCGGCAGGGGTTGTTATGCGTTTTTGCTCGTCTGCCGAAGAGCCTTTCGGCCTTATTCCGGGGGTAATTAAATCTATATCTTCGGGCAGAATTTTTCTTAAAACGGGAATTTCTTTTGGAGAGCAAACAAGACCCTTAACGCCGTTTTCTACAGCCAATTTTGCGAGAAGCTGAACCTGATTTTCGGGGTTGAGAGCAACGCCGGTTTTTGCAAGACCGTCGCCGTCGAACGAAGTTAAAACGGTAACCGCCAAAATTTCTAGATTTTCGTTTACGGATTTTGCGCTTTCCAAAGCGGCTTTAATCATTTCCGCCCCGCCCGAGGCGTGTATTGTAAGCATTTGTATGGGCAAAACTCCCACGCTTTTTACTGCCGAAGCCACGGTGTTTGGAATATCGTATAATTTTAAATCCAAAAATATTTTAAACCCCATCTTGGCCACTTCGTTTACAAAGTCGTTCCCGTATTTTAAATACATCTGAAGACCTATCTTTACCCATTCAAGAGAGCCCTGCAGCTTTCTGAGCGAGTCTAAAGCGGTTTCCTTATCTGGTAAATCCAAAGCTAAAATTAATTTGCAAGCTTGTTTTGACATAATGCGAACAATATTGCATAAATGAAAAAAATTTCAAACTAAATGAACGAATATAAAGAATTTTTTTGCCCCTGCAAAGTAAACTATATGCTTTCGATAACCAATCCGCGCAGCGACGGTTTTCACGACTTGGTTAGCTTGGTAAGCCCTGTAAAGTTTTACGACACTTTAAAAATAAAAATTTCCGACAATAAGGCAGACACAATTGCCTGCAATTTAGAGGGTGTTCCCCTAGACTATTCCAATTTGGTTATGAAGGCGGCTCAACTTTTTAGACAGGCGTCTAAAAAAGAAGTGTATTTTAATTTCGACTTGGTAAAAAAAGTTCCGCACGGCGCGGGGCTTGGCGGCGGTAGCTCTAACGGGGCAATAGCTTTAAAGGCTATAAACGAAATGTGCTTAAGCCCGCTTTCGTTGGACGAGCTTTCGGCTTTGGCTGCAACAATGGGCTCGGATTGCCCACTGTTTTTGCGCAACTGCGGCGTTGTAATGAGGGGGCGCGGCGAGCTTATAACCGAGCTTACAAAAGAGCAGAACGACTTTTTGCAAAGCCTGCAGCTTTTAATATTTAAGCCGTCGTTTTCGATAAACACGGGTTTGGCGTATAAGACAATGAGGGAAAAGAAAACTTTTTATATGGAAAAGTCTGTCGCCGAAAAAAATCTTGAAAAGTGGCTAAAAAACCCGACTTTGGAGAATTTGCCCCTATACAACAATATGCAGCTGGCCGCCGCCGAAAAATACCCCGCAATAGAGGTAATATTGAATAAGTTAAGGGAAAAATTCGGCTTAAAGTGCCTTATGAGCGGAAGCGGCAGCGCGTGTTTTGCAATTATAAACGGCATAAATACAAAAACGTTGGACGAAATAAAAAGCCAAATTTTTTCGGATTTGGGCGATACATGCCTTATTGTTGAGGCCAAATAATCTAAAGCATATAAAAAAAAGGTTGACCAATTCTAAAAATGTGATTTTCTCGACCTTTTAACTTTTATTTTAACGGAGAAAAGAAAATGGGACCTACATTTAAACCATCGAGATTGAAACGCGCACGTCGCTGCGGTTTTCGCGCACGCATGAAGACAAGAGGCGGTCGCAAAGTTATAGCAAACAGGCGTTCTGTTGGCAGAGCCCGTTTGACAACAAAGTAGTTTGCCGTATGCGCTTTGCCCGTAAAAACAGGGTGCGCACTTTAACGGATTACGCGTTCGTGAAAAACGGCGCGCGAAAGGCGGATTGTTCCGCCTTTGTTGTTTATGTAAAAGGCGTTGCAGACTACTCCCGCTTGGGCATTATTGCCACAAAAAAGCTGGGAGGGTCGGTAGGGCGCAACTATGCAAAACGAGTTTTTCGCGCTATATTTAGGGAGGTTTTTGAAAACCGCACCGAAAAACTGGCGGTAGTTGTTTATGTAAGGCGCGCCTTTTTAAAATTTAGCTACGCAAAGCTAAAGGAAAATTTTGAAAAGGGCATAGAAAGGGCGGTGTAATGAGTAAGGACCAAAAGGTGTCTTTGCCCGCCAAAGTTTGTGTTGCGCTTATTTGGTGCTACAAGAAATTTCTTTCGCCCATATTGTCTCTGGTTCCAGGCGGAGGGTGCAGGTTTTTCCCAACCTGTTCGCAATATGCAAAAACCGCCTACATAAAACACGGTTTTTTAAAAGGCTCGCTAATGGCTTTTTTCAGGATTTTGCGCTGCAATCCATTTTGCGAGGGAGGCATAGATTTTGTTCCTGAAACTTTTTCGTTTAGGGGGCTTTTTAGGCGCAATTATGCGTCAAATAATAAAGTTGACGAACCCCGAAAATAATTGAAAAAATATAAGTTTTAAAATTATGGATAAAAAGAACACAACAATAGGACTTTTGCTTATAGGCATCGCATTTTATTTGCTATTTAACGGGGCAAAAAACAACAATGCGAACGTGTCCGAACAGCAGCTTGCCGGCGGCGAAAAACAAGCCCAAATAGCACCAGCGCAAAATGCGGTTATACAGCCGAAAGCAGCCGCAGAGATTAAAACCGCCAATGCAATTGCTCCCAAAAAAGAGGAAATTTTTGTTTTAGACAACGGCTTTATTAAAGTAGACATCTCGAATTTGGGGGCGTCTATCAAGCAGGTAGAGCTTTTAAAGCACAAAAAAGAGCAGTCTGGAAAAGAAAACCTTATTATGCACGCAAACGACGCCGTAAGGGCTTTGGCGGTTGGCATAGACGCAAAAGGGCAAGAGCCGGCCGAAACTTTTGCTCCGTTTGTATTGACGGCAAAAGGCAAAAACGCGGCAGAATATGAAGCGGTTGTAAACGGCGTAAAAATTGTCCGCAAATTCTGGCTAGACGACAATTTTACAAAAGAATATAGCCCCTATACAGTATTTACATCTACAAAGATTGTAAATTTAACGGGCGGCGAACTTAAAAACAAAGAACTTTGGCTTAGCTTGGGTATGGCGTTTCCAACCGAAGGCGACATAGCGGGCCGCAACCTTGAAATGGGAGCCTACGACGGCAGCGGCGTAAAATTTGTTTCGGCATCTTCGGTAGTAGGCAGCGCAGGCTTTATGGGCTTTATGGCAAGCGACCCAAAACCGCTGTATGTTCTCGAAAGACCCAACACTGTTTGGGCAACGGTTAAAAACCAGCCTTTTGCCGCCTTGTTTACGTCCGACTCGAAAAGGGCCGACAAGGTTGCAATTAAGCCCGTACAGTGGGATATAAACAACCCCGACAAGCTTTTACGAACTGCCATAGAAGGATTTATGGCGTTCCCTATTGACACTCTTGCAAATAACGGCGAATGGGAGCTTTCGGGCAGCTATTATATAGGGCCAAAAGACGTATATGCACTTCAGGCAATGGGCAAAGAGCAAGACTTGGCAATGAGTTTTGGCTGGTTGGGCTTTGTAAGCAAACCCCTTTTAATGTTCCTTAATGTAATACACGCTCTTGTAGGCAAAGTAAGCGTAGAATGGGCGTGGGGCTGGTCTATAATAATTTTAACTATATTGGTTCGCCTTGTGGTTTGGCCTTTAATGAACAAGCAGTATAGGTCGTCTATGCGTATGGCAATGCTTGCCGAACCCATAAAGAAAATTAAGGAAAAGTTTAAGAACGACCCCCAAAAAGTTCAAAAAGAAACTTGGGCTTTATACGGCGAATACGGGATAAATCCGATGGCGGGCTGTCTGCCTGCATTGATACAGTTGCCGATATTTTTGGGCTTGTACTTTATGCTGCAAAGCGTTGGCGACTTCAGGTTTGCCCATTTTTTGTGGATAAAAGATCTTTCTCTCCCAGACACACTGCCCGGTAACCCCACAATTATGGGAATTCCGATTCACCTTTTGCCCATAATCAACGGCCTGTTTACAATTGCGCAAATGTTTCTTACGCCAATGACGGTAAGCGAGCCTTCGCAAAAATTTATGATAAGGGGAATGCCCATATTCTTCTTGGTATTGTTCTATTCGTTCCCTTCGGGATTGCTGCTTTATTGGACAGTGCAAAGTATGTTCGGTTTCTTCCAAGTTTTGTATGTAAGATGCACGCGCGAGAGCTTGGAGGAAATTAAAAGCAAAGCAAAGCCCAAAAAAGGGCCGTCCTTTATGGAAAAATTGCAGAAAATGGCCGAAGAAGGGCAAAGAATACGCCAAGAGCAGGAAAGAACGGGGAAAAAACCCTCCATATTTAATAATGCAGCGGCTTTCCACGAAAGAAAGAAAAACCCCGGAGGCAGAAGTACTCCACCTAAAAGGTAAAAAAATTGTCTTGAGCTTTTAAGCAAAATAATAGACAATGAGGAAAATTTATCGGATATGAAATTTAAAGTAAACAAAGAGCATTTTGCCACAGGATTAAGGCAAGTGGCGTCGGTTGTGGGATCTAAGCCCCCAATGACCGTATTGAACAATGTATTGATTAAAGCCGAAGGCAATTCGGTGGTGCTTGCAACCACAAATATCGACTTGGGCATACGCTGCTCGATTAAGGCCGATGTTGAAGAGGCAGGCGACATTACATTGCCAGTAAAGAAACTTTCGCAGATTGTAAACGCAGTTCCCAGCCAGGAAATTTCGGTTGAATCTACCGACGGGCAGAACGCAAAGATAAAGTCGGGCAGAGCCGACTTTAAACTTCCCGGGCTTAGAGCTAGCGAATTTCCCGCGCTGCCGAGCTTTGTAGACAAACATTCCTACGACTTGGGCCCGCAGGAATTGGCGTCTATGCTAAAATCGGTTTCGTATGCACAAAGCACCGATGAAAACAGATACATATTAAACAGCGTATACTTTAATTTTTCGGATTCTAAACTTACTTTGGTTGCAACCGACGGCAAAAGGTTGGCGTTGGTTGCCAGAGATATGAATATTGCCCCCGAAGACGAAGGCAGCATAATTCTTCCCGCAAAGACGGTTGCCGAAGTAGAAAAACTGCTTTCGCAGGGCAAGAGCGTAAAAATTTCCTTTAACGACAGACAGGTTGCGTTCGACATCGCCGTAAACGACGAAGTTGCCGAGAAGGGATTGGTTGGCAATATCTACCTTGTTTCGAAAATAGTGGAGGGAATGTACCCGAACTACAAGCAGGTTATTCCCAAAGAAGCCGAGCACAGAATAAAGCTAGACAGAGAGCTTATGCTTGAAACGGTTTCGCGCGTGGCAATTGTTGCAAGCGACAAGCAAAACGCAGTAAGGCTTAAGATGACTAAAAATTGTCTGGAAGTTTCGGGTCAGAGTGCCGACTACGGCGAATCGAGAGAGCCGCTAGACATCGAATACGACGGCCCCGAAATCAAGATAAGCTTTAATCCAGACTTTTTGCTTAGTCCCCTTAAAAACCTTACAAAAGACGAAGTTTATTTCGAATTTAAAGACGAAATGAGCCAGGGCGTGTTCAAAACGCTAGACAATTTTGTTTGCGTTGTAATGCCGCTTAGAATATAAGAAGGGGCTTTGTTTTTTTGTTCGGCGCGGGCAAAGGCAATCTTTGGCCGCGCTGTTTTTTATAAAAAAGAATTTGCCTAAAAAGGAAACATTTTCTACTTTCCCTTGTTTTCTCCAAAAAATGTTCGAAAACTTTTCCCGCAAGCTAAAAAAGAAGGCCGCCCAATTTGCCAAAGGTACGGTAGACGTTGTATACGATAGGCGACACGATTTTGCCGCCCGTGTTTACGCTGTGTTTTTAAAGGCTCTTTCCTATATTTTTTCGGCGGCGGTATATTTGCGCTATTTTATGTATAACAAACGCATATTGCGCGACGCCCCGCTTGGTTGCCTTGTCGTTATTGTGGGCAACCTAACGGTTGGCGGCACAGGCAAAACACCCGTTGTGGAAAAATTTGCCAGGGAACTTGCAAGCCGCGGCCGCAAAGTTGCAATTTTAAGCCGCGGCTACAAGAGCAAGTCGGATTCGATGTTCACAAAATTCAAAAAGTGGCTAACACACGGCGAGGCATCAAAGCCCAAGGTTGTTTCCGACGGGAAAAATATTTTGCTAAACTCGCTTGTTGCGGGCGACGAACCCTATATGTTGGCAAAAAACCTGCCAAACGTCATGGTTATTGTCGACAAAAACAGGGTAAAGGCGGGGCACTATGCAATAAAGGAATTTGGGGCCGACACCCTTATTTTAGACGACGGCTTTCAATACCTGCCGCTAAAGGGGCAGTTGCAGCTTTTGTTGGTGGATAAAACAAACCCATTCGGCAATAAGTCTCTTTTGCCCAGAGGCATTTTAAGAGAGCCGGTTAGCCATCTAAATAGGGCGTCCTACATATTTTTGACAAAGTCGGACGGCAAGCGCGACTTGCCGCTTGAAGAATTTATTCGCAAATACAATCCGCACGCCGAAATTATAGAATGTGCGCATACAATACAGTTTCTTACCGACTTTTCGCTTAACCGAAGAGCGGAATTGAGCATTTTAAAGGGCAAGAAAATAGCCTGTTTTTGCGGCATAGCAATGCCCGACAGCTTCGAAAATTTTATGCTCAAATGCGGGGCGGAAATTATATATAAAGAGCATTTTATGGATCACCACCGCTTCAGCTTTTCGGAGCTGGACGAGTTTTTTGACGCCGCCGAAAAAGAGGGCGCGCAAATGGTTGTTACAACCGAAAAAGACGCGGTGAGAATAGAGGGCGGCTATAAGCCAAAGCTTCCGTTTTTCTATACGCGATTGGAAATAGACATTCTTTCGGGCGACAAAGACTTTAAAACAGCAGTCGAAAGAATATGCTTTAAGGAAAGACCCATTCACATAAAATAGCACGCAAACAAATTTTAGTAGACAAAAAAACCGCCCGAATTTCTCGAGCGGTTTTGCTTTTTTTAATTCTGCTAAATAACCGTTCCGCTGGGCACTACCGCGAATTTGTTTACAATCAAAATGCCGTTTTTAACGTAAATTTCGCCCTGTTCCCAGCCTTCGGGCTTGCCTTCGGGCGAAAGCACAACGTTGTCGCCAATGCGCGCGTTTTTGTCTATAATTGCGTTTTTAATTTTGCAGTTTTTGCCCAAGCCAAGCTTGGGGGTGTTTTCGTCTAAACAAAGCTTTTTTTCGGTTACATCTTCATAGTAGTCCGAGCCCATCATAATCACGTTCTCAAGCTCGCAACTTTCCCTAATAACCGAGCGCAACCCTATAACGCAACGCGTTAGCTTAGAGTTTTTAATAACGCAGCCGTCGGATACGTTTACCCTGTCTAGCTGGCTTGAATATACCTTGCTGCCAGGCAAGTAGCGCGAGTGCGAATAAATAATTGCATCTTGATTGTAAAAGTCGAAGGGAGGGTTGTTGTCGGTAAGCGCCAAGTTTGCTTCGAAAAAGGCGCGTACTGTTCCTATATCTTCCCAATAGCCGTCGAATATATACGAAAACAGTTTTTTATTTTTTAGCATTCCCGGAATGATCTCCTTGCCGAAGTCCATTTCGTTGCCGCTCATAGCTTCTACCATAACCTTGTATGAGAATACATAAATGCCCATCGAAGCCAGGCAGTAGTCTTTGCTCGGGTCGCTTATTTGGCTTTTTAGTTTGTCGCTAATAAGCAGCGAGTCTATAACTTTAGGGTCTTTGGGCTTTTCCACAAACTCGGTAATGCGAAGGTCGTCGGCAACGCGCATAATGCCGAGTTCGCTTGCCTCTTCGCGCGGCATGGGCTTGCTTGCAATAGTAACGTCGGCACCGCTTTTTTTGTGCTGTTCAATAAGCTTGCGGAAATCCATTTGGTAAAGCTGGTCGCCCGACAATATAAGGAAATAGTCGTCGTCGTCGTGCTTGCCAAAGTGGTTCATATTTTGGCGCACAGCGTCGGCCGTTCCCTGGTACCAGTTGCCGCCGCTTTCGGTTTGTTCGGCCGCCAAAATATCTACAAAGCCGCCGCCGAAGGGGTCAAACTTATAGCTTTGCTGAATGTGCTTGTGTAAAGACGCCGTGTTAAACTGGCTTAAAAGATATATTTGATTGCAGCCCGAATTTATGCAGTTGCTTATTGGTATATCGACTAACCTGTACTTGCCAGCCAAAGGAACTGCTGGTTTGCATCTATATTTTGTAAGAGGATACAGTCGGGTGCCTCTGCCGCCGCCCATGATAATGCTTATAATTTTATTCATAATTTCTAACTTTAATAAATCGGTTATTTATTGCGGTAGCATAATATGCTTTTCTTTGCAAAAAACCAAGAATTTTTTTCGAGGAACAAAGATAAGTTAGCTATTGTCATATAAGTAAACAAAAAAGAAACAGTGCCGATAGAAAAAAGGCAAAATAAAAATAAACAATAAGGCAAAAAATTATGGACTTGGCTCAGTTAAACGAAACTGTTAAAAAAAGCTCGGAGTGGACAGCTCTGCTTAGAAACGAAATGCGAAAAGTTTTGGTGGGGCAATCGTATTTGGTAGACAGGCTGCTTGTGGGGTTGTTGGCAAACGGACATCTTTTGCTGGAGGGTGTTCCGGGGCTGGCAAAAACGCTTGCGGTAAAAACAATGGCTTCGGCGATTTCGGGCAAATTTAGCCGCATACAGTTTACCCCCGACTTGCTACCCGCCGATATTGTGGGAACATTGATTTATAACCAGCAAAAGGGAGAATTTATAACGCAAAAAGGCCCCGTCTTTGCAAACATAGTTCTTGCCGACGAAATAAACCGCGCCCCCGCAAAAGTTCAAAGCGCGCTGCTTGAAGCCATGCAGGAACGCCAAGTTACCATAGGCGGCGAAAGTTTTGTTTTGCCAAAGCCATTTTTGGTGCTTGCAACGCAAAATCCCATAGACCAAGAGGGCACCTACCAGCTGCCCGAGGCGCAGGTAGACAGGTTTATGCTAAAGCTTAAGGTGGGCTATCCTTCTAAAGAGGAAGAACGAATGATTTTAGACCTTATGGCAAAAACCAAGTCGGACATTTCGGTAAACGCCGTGATAAACCCCGAGCAGATTATGGCGGCAAGAGAGGTTGTAGACCAAATTTATATGGACGACAAAATCAAGGAATACATAATAAACCTTGTTTTTGCCACGCGCAAATCTTCCGATTA
The DNA here is from genome assembly GCA_034180465.1 of Opitutales bacterium. Taxonomy (GTDB): domain Bacteria; phylum Verrucomicrobiota; class Verrucomicrobiia; order Opitutales; family Intestinicryptomonadaceae; genus CAKUIA01. The sequence goes on along the minus strand of JAXFOH010000082.1, from coordinate 663 downwards.
CGGGCTAAAGCTTGACAATATGATTCAGTTTGGAGCGTCGCCTAGGGCTACAATAGCAATAGCACTGGCTGCAAAGGCGCAAGCCTACTTAAATTCGCGCGCCTATGTAACTCCGCAAGACATTAAAGACATTGCCTGCGATGTTCTTCGTCACAGAATTATTGTAAGCTACGAGGCCGAGGCCGAAAGCGTTTCGTCGGAAGACATTATAGGCAAGATTTTAGACACGGTAAAAGTCCCCTAAATTTTTTGCAAGGAAAGCTTAATTTATGCAGGCCGGAATTTCGGATATGCTAAAGAAGGTGCGTCAAATAGAGATACGCACAAACAGGCAGGTTAGCGACGCGCTTGCCGGCGCATATCATAGCATATTCAAGGGCAGGGGAATGGACTTTGAAGAATCGCGCGAATATCAGGTTGGCGACGAAATACGCAGCATAGACTGGAACGTTACCGCCCGCACTGGCAAAGCCCACGTTAAACGCTACACGGAAGAGCGCGAGCTTACAATGATGCTTATGGTAGATTTGTCGGCAAGCGGCTTGTTCGGCAGCTCTTTAGTTTCTAAAAGAGAAAGAATGGCGGAAATTGCAAGCACGCTTGCATTTTCGGCGGTGCGCAACGGCGACAAGGTCGGCCTTGCCCTGTTTACCGATTCCGTAG
>JAXFOH010000079.1:0-41982 GCA_034180465.1 Opitutales bacterium | reverse complement strand
CGACTGATAGGCGAGTACGTCATGACAGAACACGACTGCACCGGCAGGGCGTCAACGCCAAAATCAATCGGCATGGGCTCATACACTCTCGACAGCCATAATACCGTTAGGTATGTCACTCCCGAAGGCTTTGTGCAAAACGAGGGCGATGTGGGAGCGGGCTGCAAGCCCTATAAAATCTCTTACGGCTCAATCGTTCCAAAAAAATCCGAATGCACCAATTTGATGGTGACAAACGCCTGCTCCGCTTCGCATATCGCATACGGCTCGATTAGAATGGAGCCCGTGTTTATGATATTGGGGCACTCGGCGGCGGTTGCAGCCTCTATTGCCATCGACGAAAATTGCCCTGTGCAGGATGTAGACTACAAAAAGCTTTCGGCAAAGCTTTTAAAACAGGGGCAAATTTTGAAGTATAAAAAGCCTCAACCCAAGCAAAGGGGTGTAAGGCTTTCTAAAGAACAGGCAAAAGCCTGGCGCGAAAAATATTCCGAAAAGTAGTTCTGCTAAAATATACACACAAAAAAACCGGAGTTTGCTAAAAACTTCGGTTTTTTTATTGCATATTTACCTTAGCCACGAAAGCCAAAGTTTTTTTAGCTCGCTTAAACGGTCTTTTGTATAAAGCGCGGGGGGCAGTTCCGCAAAATCCCTTTCGGGATTAAAGTTTGCGCAGATTTTTTCGAGCAAAACTTTTGCCGACAAAAAGCCGTAGCCGTAGTAGTCGTCCACAATGGTCGCATCTAGCACGCCGCGCTCCATAAGTGTTGTAGACATAGGGTTGATAGATATTGCAACAACAAACTTTCTGTCTGTGTCGCGCGCAACGTTGGCGGTGTCGTCTAGCAATTCGGGCGAGTATAAAATAAAGCCGTGGTTGTCCGTACGCGCAATCTGTTCCGAAAAATTTGCATATAGTTGCGAAAAGTATTTAGCCGCAAAAAACTGCGAATTGGGCGAAGTTTCGCAAATTTTTTCGAATTGCGGCTTGCTAAAATAGGGTAGGGCCAGATTCCCTGCGCGGGCTTTGTTTAGCTGTTCTGCAAAAGGCAAATTGGCGTTGAATAGATGTATAAGCGTAAAGTTGCGGATGTTTGTGCGCTTTTTTAGGAAGTTTATTAAAAGATTGTCTCTAACCTGCGCGTTGCACGAAACCGCAAAAATGGCGTTTTTGGGTGTTGATTTTGCATTTATAAATACGGTGTAAAAGCCGTCTATTTGCGGGAGGTTGTCTATGTTTTGGTTGTTTGCGCCAAGCGAAACAAACGCCCCCGAAAAGCCTTTGCCTTTTAATTCTTTCAGCTGCTTTGGCAGATTGTTTGAAATCGGAAAAATTTCGGTGGAAAAATCTTTGCCGAAGCGTATTTTGGCTTTTTGCATATAGTCGTTTGCGCCTACGAGTATGCCGTTTTCGTTCGGGTTAAAGCTGTTGTGCGACAAAAACGCCAGCTTTACATTTTCGGCGCAAAGGCAAAAAACGGGCAAAGTCAAAAAAATAATAAAAGCGGGGAGTTTCATAACGCCTTATGCTGAATAATGTAGAAATTTTTTACAATTCAAAATTGCGCAAAGCGTAAATTAAAGTGTTGACAAAGCCGTTCTATAACGCTTTCTTCATAGCTTTTAAAAATTTAAGGAAATAGAAATGGCTCTAAAAATCAGATTACAAAGACATGGTTCGGTTCACACCCCCAAGTACAGAATAGTTGTAGCGGAAAGCTCCGCACGCAACAGCGGCAGGTTTGTAGAAAACTTGGGTTCTTACAACCCCAGCCCCTCGGGTAAAGATGTTGCCCTTACGTTGAACGTAGAACGTGCAAAATATTGGCAGAGTGTTGGCGCAAAGCCCAGCGACACAGTTAGGTCTTTAATTAAAAAGGCATCGGCTGAAAACAAATAGTTTTTTGGCTTAGCAAAATTTACAGCCCGTTGTAAGCAACGGGTTTTTTTTGGATTGCAACTGTAACCAACTTTTTAGCGGTGCGCATAGATGTATTGACATTGTTCCCGAAAATGCTCGAGGCGTATTTCGGCGAGAGTATGCTTGGCAGAGCCGAAAAAAACGGCCTGCTAGATATTAGGGTGCACAATATAAGAGATTGGGCTTTTTCGAAAAACAAAACCACCGACGACCGTCCATTTGGAGGGGGTGCCGGTATGGTTATGAAGCCCGAACCAATCTTTGCCGCCATAGAAGAACTGCAAACCGAGGGCTGCACGCGAATTTATATGTGTCCGGACGGCGAAAAGCTAACGCCAGCTTTGGCAAAAGAGCTTTCGACTAAAGAACATATAATAATTCTAAGCGGCCACTACGAGGGCATAGACGAGCGCATACGCGAAAAGCTTATCGACAGGGAAATTTCGATAGGCGATTATGTGCTTACAAACGGTACTTTGCCCGCCGCAGTTTTGGTTGACGCAACTGCAAGATACATAAAAGGGGTGCTTGGCGAAGAAAAATCCTTGACGAGCGACTCTTTTAACGACAATCTTTTATCTTTTCCACAATACACCAGACCGTTTGAATTTAGGGGAATGAAAGTTCCCGACGTTCTGATGTCGGGCGACCACGCTAAAATAGCCGAATGGAGGCGCAATCGCCAGCTGGAAAAAACCCAACAGAGACGACCGGATATTTTAAAAAAGGAAACGAAATGAATCAGGATACACTCAAGGAAATAACGAAAGACCAAATCAAGTCGAACCTTACCTCGTTTAAGGTAGGCGACGGTGTTCGCGTATACGCCAAGGTTAAAGAAGGCGATAAGGAACGTATACAGGTGTTTTCGGGCATAGTAATAGCACGCAAAGGCAGCGGCATACACGAAACCTTTACGGTTCGTCGTATATCCTACGGCGAAGGCGTAGAACGCGTATTCCCCGTAAACTCTCCGAACATCGAAAAGATTGAAGTCGACCGCGAATCCGTAGTTATGCCCTCTAGGCTCTACTACCTGCGTGACAGAGTTGGTAAAGAAGCCAACAAGGTTCAGGAAAAACGCTTGGCGTTCTAATTTTGCGCAACATTTTTCTGTGTTAGAGCTCGGCTATTTTGGTAGTCGGGCTTTTTTTGCGGCGCAGAAAACAAATATTCTTGGTTAAATTTTCGCGGCAACGCTTTTTTGTGGAAAATCTTGTTGCATAGCGCGCGTTTTATTTGAGAATATAACGCCTTTATCGGACAATGGAAAACATAAAAAATATACGCAATTTTTGCATAATAGCGCATGTCGACCACGGCAAAACAACCCTTTCCGACAGACTGTTGGAAAGGACAAACACAATTCAAAAGCGCGATATGCAAGACCAGCTTTTAGATTCTATGGATTTAGAGCGCGAAAGGGGCATTACAATTAAATGCCACCCCGTTTCTATGCGCTATAAAAAAGACGGGGCAGACTACCTTTTAAATTTGATAGACACACCCGGACATGTCGACTTTTCGTACGAAGTTTCGCGCTCGTTGGCGGCGTGCGAAGGCGCATTGCTGCTTATAGACGCATCGCAGGGTGTTGAGGCGCAAACAATGGCAAATGCAAACTTGGCAATGCGCCAAAACCTTGCGATAATTCCCGTAATAAACAAGGTGGACTTACCCAGCGCAAACATAGAGCGTTGCAAACGCCAAATAGAAGACATTTTGGCAATTCCCGCTGAAGAGGCCATTCTTGCCAGCGGCAAATCGGGCATAGGCATAGACGACATTTTAAACGCCATTGTCGAGCGCGTGCCCGAACCAAAGCTTGCCGAAAGCAAAACTGCGCGCGCCCTTGTTTTCGATTGCACTTTTGATACCTACAAGGGCGTAATATGCTTTGTTAGGGTATTTTCGGGCTCGTTTAAGGCAGGAGATGCAATTACGCTTATGAGCGAACGCACGCAAACCACCATAAAAGAGGTTGGCTGCTTTAAGCCTTCAATGACCGCCGAAGCTTCGCTAGACGCTGGCTGCACGGGCTATATTGTAACGAACATAAAGGAGGTTTCCGATGTTCCCATAGGCGATACAATTACGCTTACTGCAAATCCGGCTTCTGAAATGTTGGAGGGCTTTAAACATGTAAAGCCGATGGTGTTTGCCGGTATATATCCCATAGACACGGGCGACTACGAAAAGCTTAAAGTTTCGCTGGCAAAACTCCAGCTAAACGATTCTGCTTTGGTCTATCAGGCGGAATCTTCGGTTGCGTTGGGCTTCGGTTTTAGGTGCGGCTTTTTGGGCCTTTTGCATATGGAAATTGTGCAGGAACGCCTGCGCAGGGAATATTCACTCGACATAATTTCAACGTATCCATCGGTTGTATACAACGTTATGGGAACGGACGGTGTAATGCACACAATAGACAATCCCGTTAAGTTGCCCGACCCTTCTACGATAGAATATATCGAAGAGCCGATGATAAAAGCTTATATACATATTCCTTCGTCGTCTATAGGCGATATGCTGGCGTTGATTTCCGACAAGCGCGGCTATTGCGAGCATACCGACAATATAGACGAAACAAGGGTTATGCTTACCTGCAAAATGCCGCTTAACGAAATTTTGGTTGATTTTAACGACAAATTAAAATCGATAACGCGCGGTTACGGCAGCTTAGACTACGACTTAGACGGCTACCAGCGTTCCGACCTAGTAAGGCTCGACATTCTTGTAAATTCGGAGCAAATAGATGCATTTTCTTCGATAGTGCACCGCGAAAAGGCGGAAAGCAAAGGCAGAATGCTTTGCGGGAAACTTAAGGATATTTTGCCCAGACAAATGTTCAAGGTTGCAATTCAGGCGGCAATAGGCGGCAAGGTTATTGCGAGGGAAACTTTGGGCTCGTATCGCAAAGACGTTTTGGCAAAGTGTTACGGCGGCGACATTACCCGAAAAAGAAAACTGCTTGAAAAGCAAAAAGAGGGCAAAAAGCGCATGAAGCAAATAGGCAAGGTTTCGATTCCGCAAGAGGCCTTTGTAGACGTATTAAAATCTAACGCATAACGGCTATGTTTGGTTTTTTATTCGGTAAAAAGGGCGAAACTTTAAAAGACGCAAAAAACTTTCTTTCGCAGGCGGAAAAGGTCTACAACTATAGGCGCGACCTTATGCCAGAAAGCGATTGCAAAAACTTTTTGCAGTTGCTGGAAAGTGCGCAGGAGCTTATCCTTAAAAAACAGTACGACGCTCCCGAGTTTTTCGATTTAAAAGGAAAGCTAACCGCGCTTATGGAAAAGTTTGGCGGCAAAATATACCCATTGGCAACAATTACCGACTATGTGGAAACCATTGTTGTTGCTGGTTTGCTTGCTTTGTCGGTGCGCAGCTTTTTTATAAGCCCCTTTAAAATTCCCACAAACTCGATGTATCCGAGCTTTTACGGAATGACCGCCACTGTTTACGACAAAGACAAGCATTTTAACATATTCCAAAAGGCTTTAAATTGGGCGGTATATTCGGAATCGCAATATACATTGAAAGCACCAGAAAGCGGAAATTTGTATATAGAAATAAATCCCACATACGGGATTTTCGCGTTCGACTACGTTAAAAAGAATCTGCTTGGCGTATGGCCTACGGCAAGCAAGGTATATTCGTTTTACGTTAACGGGCAAAAAACCGACCTTAAACTGCCGGCCGACTTTAATTTTGAAGAATTGATGATGAAAGCCTTCCCTCTTGGCAGCGACGGCAAAAGTATGCCCTCGTATATAGAGGCTTTGCACAACCAGCGCAAAAACGGCAACATTGTTGAAAAAAACGGATCGCTTTGGCTTAATTTGGGCGAGGTAAAAAAGGGCGAAAACTTTTTAAACTTTGCAATACAAGGCGGCGATATGCTGTTTGTAGACAAGTTTTCGTACAACTTTAGAAAACCCAAGGTGGGCGAGCCCATAGTGTTCCTTACCAAATATTGCGAAGGCTTAACAGAGCGCAACGGCGGCGTGCCCGACGACAGGTACTACATTAAAAGGCTTGTAGGCCAAGGGGGCGACACTCTTAAGGTTGAGGGAACTACACTTTACAGAAACGGCAAGCCCATAACGGGTTCGCCCGCCTTTAAAAAGAATTTTGAAAAAGACGGGCTTTATTGCGGCTATGTTGCAGACGGTGCCTTAAAAGACGGCAATTCGGTTGAAATTCCTCCGCACAACTACTACGCAATGGGCGACAATTCGGCTAACAGCCTAGACAGTCGCTATTGGGGCTTCGTTCCCGAAAAGGCAATTGTGGGAAAATCTATGATAATTTTCTATCCCTTCACCTCGAGGTGGGGCGCAACAAAATAGGCAGCTAAAAAAATGCGAAAGGATTTTCCCTTTCGCGATTTTTTAGTTATATTGTCGGCTATTTTTGCTCTTGCGCTTTCAATGCAAGTTGCCCGCATGCCGCCTCTATATCCGAACCTTTTTCTCTGCGAAGCGTTGCCGAGACTTTATGCTTTTTTAGGGCTTCCAAAAAGGCGTTGCACCTTTGCATACTCGGGCGTTTCCAGTTTAGCGATTCGACCGTATTATATGGAATGAGGTTTATGTGCGCGTGCAAATCTTTTGCAATTTGCGCAAGGTGTTCGGCGTCTTTAAAGGAATCGTTTATTTTGTCTATTAAAATATATTCAAGGCTCGGCATTCGCTTGCAGATTGTGGAATACATTTTAAGTGCGGGCAAAAGCTCTTGCAGCGGGAACTTTTTGTTTACTGGCATAATCTGGTTGCGCACTTCGTTTGTTGCCCCGTGCAGGCTAACAGCCAGCCTGTAGGGAAAACCGTTCTCCGCCAAAATTTTTATTTTGTCGGCCAATCCGCAGGTAGAAAGCGTTATGCGCCTTGCCCCGAATTTGAAATTTTCGTGTACAACTTTTAACGCCGCCAAAACATTTTGCATATTCGCCAAAGGCTCGCCCATCCCCATAACAACAATATTTTCAAAATCAAAGCCCTTGTTTGGTTCCGAAAATGCAATAAATTGTCCCATAATTTCGGCAATCGACAAGTTGCGTTTAAATCCGTTTAAAGTAGATGCGCAAAATTTGCAGCTTTGCGCGCAGCCAACCTGCGTGCTAACGCAAAGGGTTTTGCGCAAGTCGCCGCTTTCGGGGTCGGGGGCCGTAAGCAAAACCGATTCCACAAAAAATCCGTCGGCAAGCGAAAACAAAAATTTGCCAGCGTCCTTTTTGGATTTTTTGTCGGCAACCAAATTTGCGTCGGTAAAGAAAAAGTTTTCGCCCAAATTTGCGCGCAGATCTTTGGGCAACGCCGACATTTCGTTAAAATCAAAAACAAACTTTGTGTAGACAAAATCCCAAATCTGCTTTGCGCGGTATTTGGGTTGCTTCCATTGCAAGAGCGTTTGCTCTAGCGATTCAAAGTTTAGCTCAAACAAGCAGGTCTTTCCCATTGCCTACATTCTGTCGGGGCTTTCTGGTTGCCACGCGCTTTTGGTTGCTGCCTTGTTGCGCTGTTTTACCCTCTGTATGTATTCGTCCGAATTTTTTGTGTCTCCCGCAATAACCGAGCCTATGGGCGTGTCGCGCGCGTCGCGTTCTATGCCCTCGGTTGCGGCGCAACCCTGCAAAAGCCACATTGTAAACACTGCCGTTAAGGCCGATAAAATTAGCGCAATATTTTTCATAGCATTTGTTTATATCGAAGTTTTTTCTGATTTTTGAATTTTTTAAAGCCTGTGTTCAAGACTATTTTTTGCGGCCGCTCTTTTCCCTCGCCAATTCGCGCATATCGACCGCAATGTCGTCTTTCTCGAAAATCTCGGAACCAACAAGCTTTTCGAAAATATCCTCTAAAGTTATTACGCCCGAAAATGCGCCGAATTCGTCTACGGCAATAGCCAGCCTTGAATGCGCCCTAATTAGCTGGCGCAAAACCGAAAGCGCGCTGCCGTTTTCGGGCACAAACAGCGGTTGCGACATAAATTCTCCCACCAGGCGCGAGTCTTGGTCTTTTGCCTTTGCCATCATAATGTCTCTGCGGCGCACAATGCCAACAATGTTGTCGCGCCACTTGTCGTATACGGGAATTCTGGAGAATGCTATGTCGGAATTTTCCCTAAAAATTTTGCCTATGCTTTCGTTTTTCCCGAACGAAAGTACAACTGTTCTGGGCGTCATTATTTCGGAAACCGCAACATCGTCGAGGGTAAGGGCGTTAGATACCAAGTTGCGCTCCTGAATGCTTATAACGCCTTCTTTTGCGCCTTTTTCGGCAAGCAGAATAATTTCGGAATCGCCCGTTTTTGAAACGTTCCCGTTTTTTGCAAAAAGTGAAACTATTTTAGAAAGCGTTGCCGAAATCGGTTTCATTACAATGCATATTGCAGCCAATACTGGTATTAGCGGCACTTGCACGCTTTTGCGGTATATTATGCCGAAATTTTTGGGCAGAATTTCGGACAGAATCAAAATGGAAAGCGTCATTGCGGCGGGAAATATGTAGGAACATAGCCCCTTGGTTGGGAACATATTTGCGTATAAAATGCCCGCGGTTGTTGCCCCAAACGTGTTAGCTATTGTGTTTAACGCCAATATTGCCGAGCTTGTTTGCCCTATGTTTTTAATGAAATTTTCGAGCATAAGCCCAATCTTTTTGCGGCTTTTTTTAAGGGCTTCTATTTCGGCTGCGGTGGTGCTTAAAACCATTGCCTCTATCATAGAGCACAGCGCGGAAATAGCCAAAGTTAAAAATACTGTAAGCAGGAAATAAAACATATATTTACTTTAAAAATTTAGAAGTTGGGGTATCTAGCTTTTTTAGCCCGCTAAGCGCGCCCTGATATAAAATATAGCCGCCTTTTTCTCCGCCGCAAGGGCCCAGTTCCACAACGTAGTCTGCCATTTTTATAATGTCGCACTGGTGTTCTATTATTATAATTGTGTTGCCCAAGTCGCGCAGTTTAAACAAAAGCTTGGCTAGCTTGTCTATATCCTCGAAGTGCAGGCCCGTTGTAGGCTCGTCTAGTATGTAAAGATTTTTGCCGCGCTGGCGTTTTGAAAGCTCTAGAGAAAGCTTCATTCTTTGGGCTTCGCCGCCCGAAAGCGTGTTTGCCGACTGCCCCAATTTTATGTAGCCAAGCCCCACGTCTTTTAAGGTTTGCAAAATTCTTGAAATATTTTCGTGCGCAGAAAAAAAGCTTAGGGCTTCTTCTACGGTAAGGTCTAGCACCTCGGAAATATTAAGCCCCTTATATTTTACCTCCAGCGTTTCACGGTTGTAGCGTTTGCCCATGCAGTTTGGGCACTTTACAAAAACTTCGCCCAAAAACTGCATATCTAGGGCAACAAAGCCATCGCCCGAACAGTGCTCGCACCTGCCGCCCTTAAGGTTAAAGCTAAACCTTGCTGGGGTGTACCCCCTTATTTTGGCCGCGGGCGTAGCCGCAAAAAGCGCGCGCAAATGGTCGAATATTTTTGTGTATGTTGCCGGATTCGACCTTGGGCTCTTGCCTATGGGCGACTGGTCTACAACAACGCATTTGTCGAAATTTTCAAGCCCCGTAATTTTTTTATGTTTGCCCGCAATGTCTTTGCTGTTGTTAAGCTTCATCGACGCCGATTTTGCCAGAATGTCGCTAATTAGCGTAGACTTGCCCGAGCCCGAAACGCCGCAAACAACGCTTAGCGCGCCTATGGGGAACTTCGCCTCTATGTTTTTTAGATTGTGTTCGCAGGCTCCCTTAACTGTTATAAATTGCGAAAAGTCGCAAAAATCTTGGCTTGGCTTTATAAGTTTTTTTTGCCCCGACAAATACATTCCCGTAAGCGAATCCGTGCACTTTTTGCAGTTTTCGGGCGTACCGCTAAAGATAAGACGGCCGCCTTGTTGTCCTGCAAGGGGGCCCAGCTCTATAATGTTGTCGGCGTTGCGCATCGCGTATTCGTCGTGCTCTACAACAACAAGGGTGTTGCCCAAGTCGCGCAGGTCTTTAAGCGACTTTATCAACGCTTCGTTGTCGGCGGGGTGAAGCCCAATGCTCGGTTCGTCTAGGATGAATGTTACCCCGACTAGCCCGAGCCCGAATTGCGTTGCAAGCCTAACCCTTTCTTCTTCGCCGCCCGACAGTGTAGAAAACTCTCTGTTTAGCGTAAGGTACGAAAGGGCGGTTTTTTGCAGGAATTCCAAACGCGAAATTACCGCTTTTACGGCGTCGGCAACGCATTTGTATTTTTCGCAATTCAAAGTTTTCACAAATGACAATGCGTCGCTAACGGTCATTGCCATAAATTTGTCGAAAGATATGTTTTCTACAAAAACGCTTCTTGCCCTTTGCGACAGCCTAGAGCCGCCGCATTCGGGACATGGCTGCGAAACCTGATACGCCATAAGCCTAAGGCGCAAGTTGTCGCTTGTAGTGTGGGCTGCAATGCGCTTTAACATTGGCAAAAAGCCTTCGAAAGGCTTTAAAACCGGCTTTACGTTGCCGGGCCTTGGCTTAAGCAAAAAGAGGCGTTTTTCGTCGCCGTATAAAACCAGGTTTTTTTCGGTTTTGGAAAGTTCGCGCCAAGGTTTTTCCAAGTCTATGGCTCCCTGTTGGGCAAGCTGCCTAAGCAACGCGCGGTTGCGTATAATCATAGACTTTGGCCCTGTTCTAATCGCCTTAATAGCCCCTTGTTTTATGCTTAGCGAGCTGTCGGGAACAACAAGTTCTTCTTTAAACACCATAACCGAGCCTATGCCTTCGCAAACGGGGCAGGCCCCATCGGGGTGATTGTGCGAAAAAAGCCTTACGGAAACGGGGTTGTATATTTTGCCGCATTTTTCGCAGCAAAGCTTGTTGCTTAAAGTTAGTTCCCTGTACGAGCCGTCGTCGCATTCGTGCAGAATTTGGGCAAAAGAATTTCCCTCTTTAAAAGCAAGCTCGGTAGAGTCGGCAATGCGGCCGCGGTCTTCGGGGTCGGCAACAAGCCTGTCTACTACAATGTCGATTTCAACCGTGCCCTTTGTGGGCAGTTTAATTTCGTCTATCTCCGAAATTTCGCCGTTTATGCGTAGTCTTTGCCAGCCGTTTTGGGCAAGTTCCTTCACTATTTCCCTTGCCAGAGACGCCTTGCAGGTGTGCTTGTGCGCAAGTATATATATTTTTTTGCCGTTAAATTTAAGGATTTCGTCTATGCATTCGTCGGTTGTTCGGCTTTTAATAAGCCCGCCGCAAGCGGGGCAAATTTGCGTGCCAACAATGCTCCAAATAATTCTTGCGTAGTCTGCGATTTCGGTAGAGGTTGCAACCGTGCTTCTGGGCGACGAGTTTACGGGGTTTTGCTCGATTGCTATTACGGGCGAAAGCGACTTTATGTAGTCTACATCGGGCTTGCCCATTTGCTCTAGCATTTTTCTTGCCGCAACCGAAAGGCTTTCGATATACATTCGGTAGCCTTCGGCGTAGAGAGTGTCGAACGCCAGCGACGACTTGCCCGAACCAGAAACGCCCGTTACAACCGTAAATTTGTTTCGCGGAATGTTAACCGAAACATTCTTTAGGTTGTGCTCGCGCGCGTTGCATATTTCTATAAAATCGGAACTCATTTTTATATGTGCGATTATTTACCGCCTTTGTTTAATCTCAACAATAAATTTCGGCGTATTTTTTAGTTTGCCAAGTTTTTGTCGGAATTTTGCAGAATTGTTCAATATTTGCCCGAAAAAAAAGAGTTGAAACAATTTTGTAAGGGGTTATCTTTTTCGGGTAATATTATGATAAAAAAGAGTTCAAAACCCTCGGCAAACCTAATGAAGGGTGCCGATATCATTGTAAAGTGCCTTGAAAATGCGAATGTAGACGTGATGTTCGCATATCCGGGCGGGCAGTCTATTGATATGCACAATGCCCTTACTCGTTCGAAGAAAATAAGGGTGGTGCTTCCGCGTCACGAACAAGGCTGCGGCTTTATGGCGCAGGGCTACGCAAGGGCGACGGGCAAAACGGGTGTTTGCATGGCCACGAGCGGCCCCGGGGCTATGAATATGATAACCTCTATTGCCGACGCTTTTATGGACAGCATTCCGCTGGTTGCGATAACGGGGCAGGTGTTCCAGTCGTTTATAGGCAAAACGGCGTTTCAGGAAACCGACGTATTCGGTATGACCCTTCCCATTGTAAAGCACAGCTATTTGGTGTTGGATGCAAAAGACTTGCCGAGAATCTTTAAAGAGGCGTTCTTCCTTGCCAGAAGCGGAAGACCGGGGCCCGTTGTAATCGACATTCCAAAAGATGTTCAGCAGGCTATGATTGTTCCCAATTTTGACGACAAGATAGATTTGCCCGGGGTAGAGGACGTTCCGCAGGCGAAAGACGAAGACTTGTTGGCATTGCTAAAGCTAATAGAAAACTCCAAAAAACCGGTCATAATTTCGGGCGGCGGCGTTATAAATGCCGAGGCTTCGAAAGAGCTTGACGAATTTTCGAAGGTTGCGGGGCTTCCTGTTGCAACAACGCTTATGGGCATAGGTGCTGTAGACCCTCTTGAAAAGAAAAATCTCTATTGGTTGGGCATGCACGGAACGTATGTCGCAAACACGGCAGTTTGCAATTCCGACTTGCTTATAGCGGTAGGTTCGCGCTTTTCCGACAGAATTACGGGCGTAATTTCGAAATTTGCGCCCGACGCAAAAGTTGTGCATATCGACATAGACGCAGCCGAGCTTAACAAAAACATAAAGAGTATTCTGCCCATAAATTCCGATGTAAAATTTGCTCTTAAAAGGCTTTTGGTTTTGGCCAAAAAGTCGTTTAAGAAACCCGATTTAGGCGAATGGCTAAAGGACATTTGCAAATGGAAGGCGCTGTATCCGTATCCGTTCTCTACAAATATAAGGAAAGACGAAATTACAACCTGCGAAGCCGTTAAGGTGTTGGACGAAGTTTCCAAAGGCGACGTTGTTGTTACAACGGGCGTAGGCCAGCACCAGATGTGGACACCCCAAAACTTTGTGTTCAACAAACCCCGCCAGCTGCTTAGCTCGCTGGGCGCGGGCACAATGGGCTTCGGTTTGCCCGCCGCAATAGGTGCAAAAATTGCAATGCCGCAAAAAACCGTTGTCGACATAGACGGCGACGGGTCTTTTCAAATGAACATTCAGGAAATGGCTACGGCGGCCTGCGAAAAAGTTCCCGTAAAAGTTATGCTTATGAACAACCAGTTCTTGGGAATGGTTATGCAGTGGGAAGATATGCTTTACGGCGGCGTTCGCGGCAACACTGTGTTGTCGAAAGACAAAAACAATTTGGCGGGGCCCAAAAACATTTCGGCATTGTACCCTGACTATGTGCGCATTGCCGAAGGCTATGACTGGAAGGCAAAGCGCATATACAAGCGCCAAGACTTAAAGCCGGCCATAGAGGAAATGTTAAAGAGCAAAGAACCCTATTTGCTTGAAATCGTAACTCCAGCCGACGAACACGTTTTGCCCTTTATACCCCCGGGCAAAAGCGCGCACGAAATTATTGTAGACTGCGCCGGCTGCAAAAAATGCGACAGGGCATTCGAGAAAAAACAGAATAAATAGAAAGAGTTTTATTATGGCAGATACATTTGTGGTATTTAACACCCGCTACGGCGATATAAAGTTTAAGCTTTTTACCGACAAAGCTCCCAAAACTTGCGAAAATTTTTTGGGGCTTGTTAAAAAAGGCTATTACGACGGCATAATTTTTCACCGCGTAATTAAAGACTTTATGATTCAGGGCGGAGACCCGACGGGTACTGGCCGCGGCGGCGAATCTATTTGGGGCAAGCCTTTTGCCGACGAATTTTCGCCAGACTTGGCGTTCGACAAAGCAGGCTTGCTTGCAATGGCAAATGCGGGCCCGAACACCAACGGCAGCCAGTTTTTTATAACAACGGTAGAAACCCCGTGGCTTACAAACCACCACACAATTTTCGGCGAAGTTGTAGAAGGTTACGACATTGTTCAAAAAATAGAAAATTGCCGCACGGGCTTTATGGATAAGCCGTTGGAGGAACAGAAAATTATTTCGGCAAAGGTTGCGGAATAGTTTGCGGCCAATTCTAAAAAACAAAAAACGCACTCTTTAAAACGAGCGCGTTTTTTTTGTGCGGCTTCAGTTGAAAGTTTTTATTCTTTTTTGTCGAGAAACGACAAATCCATTTCGGGTGCGTCTTTCCACAAAGATTCTATGGCGTAGGTTCCCCTTTGCGTTTCAAGAAATATATGTGCCATAAAGTCGAATGCGTCTACAACCAGCCAGCCGCTGTTGGGGGCAAAGTCGCGCCCTACAGTTTTAATTTTAAGCTCTTTTAAAACCTTTTCTATTTCGCCCGCCAAAGCCTTCATATGCGGTTCCGAATTTGCCGTGGCTATTATATAGAAATTCGTTATTGGCGACTTGCCTCGCATATCCAAAACCTTAAGGCTAATCGCCTTTTTGTCGTCCAACGCCTGGGCGCATTTTTTTACTATTTCAATTGTAATGTTGTCGTCTTGTATCATTTATATAACTTTCTGCTTTCAATATAAGAGATTACTTCCTGAGGAAGTTCAAGGTTTAAAGGCTGCAAATTTTTTATCTTTTCGCGTATTTGGGTAGAGCTTATTTGTATGGCGTTCCATTGCACCTTTTCGATGGCTGCAATGCCGTTTAATGCAGTATTTTCGGCGGTTGTGTAGCCCTTTCTTTCAAAAACTGCAAATGAGACAATTTTGCAAAGCTCTTTTATTTTATACCATCTATCGAGCTGTCGGTATTGGTCTTGGCCTATAATCCAAAAGAACTTTGCGCTTGGATATTGATTTTTTAAAAACCTTGCGGTGTCTATGGAATAGCTTGGCGTTTTTTCGCTTAAAATTTCGTATTCGCAAATCTCGCTTTTAAAGGGGGCGTTTTTTAACGCCAGCTTTAGCATTTGCAAACGGTCTTTGTCGGGCGCGGTTGGCGAAAACATTTTTAGCGGGCTTCGCTTAGACGGCATAAAAAGAACCTTATTTAAAACGAGTTTTTCAAACGCCGTTCTTGCCAGTTGCAAATGCCCGAAATGGACGGGGTCGAAAGCTCCGCCCATAATGCCTATTCGCTCTAAATTTTCCATAACTAGGGGGCAAGTCTCGAAATTTCCCACTTGCCGTCTTTAAAGTCGTGGTACTTAAAGCGGTCGTGCAACCGGCTTGGGCGTCCCTGCCAAAATTCGAACGCGGTTGGCTTGATTATGTAGCCTCCCCAGTGGTCGGGCAGGGGAACTTTGCCGTCGGCAAACTTGCGCTTCATTTCCTCAAATTTCATTTCAAGAATTTTGCGCGAAGTTATTATGTGGCTTTGGTTGGAAACCCAAGCCCCCAGCCTGCTGGAAAACGGTCTCGACAAAAAATACTTTAGTGAGCGCGCCGTAGAAATCTTTTCGGCAACGCCGCTTATCCTTACTTGCCTTTCCAAAAACAGCCACAAAAAGTTTGCGCAAATGTGCGGGTTTTCGCCCAAGTCGTGCGCCTTTTGGCTTTCGTAGTTGGTAAAAAACACAAAGCCTTCTTCGTCGTAGGCCTTGAGCAAAACGGTTCTAAGCGAAGGCTCGCCCCCGGCGTTTACGGTTGCAATCTGCATTGCGTTGGGCTCTTCAACCTTGCAGCTTTGCGCCTCTTTAAACCACTTGTCGAACTGTTTGAAAGGGTTGTCGTCCAAAAGTTCGCGCGTTAGCCCAAACTTGCAATAGTCGTGTCGTAAATCCGATAAATCCATTTTAGTTTAAAAGCTCCTTTAGTGTTTTTGTTGCATATTTTGTAGATGCAAAATCTTGGTATGCCTGTATGGCTTTGCCGACAATGGCTTCGTTGTGCGAAAGGTCGGCAGCAAGCGAATGGTCGGCGTCGTCGGAATCCAGCAGTTCGAAGAATTTTGTAAGGGTAATTTCGTCGGGCGCAACCGAGGGCTTATATATTGTTTGCGGGTTGTCTTTGCCCAAGTCTTCGGTTTCGCAAACAATATTTTTAAGCAAAAGCAAATTCAGGCAGCTTCGCACAATGGGCTTTGGCACGTTGCCTAGCGACTTTGCGATTTTGTCGAATTCGGGGGCGGGCAGCCCGCTGTAAAATGGCTTTGCAATTTTTGCAAACACCGCCAGGCAAATTAAATCACGCGAGCGGTTTGTGACCTTTTCCCACATAAACTTGCTTGAAATCCAGTCCATATTCTGCACTGCATACGAAACCTGCGCGCCTATAAGCACAAACAGCCAAAATACATACAGGCTAAAAAGCGCAATCGGCAAAATTGCCAAATATCCGTAAAAATTTTGGTTTTTAACTATGGTGCTTATGTATATAAACGACATCTTATTGTTTGCAATAAGAGCCAGTGTTGCAACAGCCCCGCCGCAAAAAGCCGGCAGCCATTTTACATATGTAAACGGCAAAAATTTGTATACGCATGTAAAAAGTAGCGCAATAGAGCCGAAGCCCACAAGGTATGTTCCGCCCGATGCAAAGTAGTTGAAATAGGGCACGTTTTTAAAAAACGACGAAAGCTGCGAGCTTGCCAAAAACGTCATTCCGAAAATTCCCAGAGCCGAGCCTAAACTTATGAGGGCCCAGTAAAACGCAATTCTATTTACCCATTTGCGGCCTTTTTTTACGCCCCAAATTTGGTTGAAAGTGTTTTCCATTGTAACGCAAAGCAAAATGCAGGTTACAACCGTTGCCAGCGTGCCAATCACTCCCGACTTTGCGCCCGACTTAGAAATTTTGTGTATAAACGCCGTAATTTTTGGGTTAATCGGGTTTGCCGAATCCATTTCGTTCATCTGGCTAATGGCGGGCATTGCAAATGTTATTGTGTTTGTTATTTGCTCGCAAATAAACTGTTCGCCCTTGTCGCGCAAAAATACGCTAGAAGTGAGTATAACAAGCGAAATAAGCGGGCCTATTGCCAAAAGCGACGTATACGAAAGCGCCGAGGCCTTGCTTGGCACATTGTTGTTGTTTACGCCCAAAACGGTTGTGTATAAAACCCTTAGAATGGCAACAAGCCTCGCTTTGCCCTTCGACAAATCGCCAAGGCTGACTGTCCACATATCCGAGCTAATGAACGAGAAAATTCTTTTTAATGCCGATTGTTTTTCGTTGTTTTTCATATTGCTATTTACGGTTGCCGCGGGGGTTTTCGGCCCAGCCTAGTTTGTTTTGCAAAATTTTAAAATGCGAGTGGCTTATTGCCCTTAAAAATTTTATCTTTTTAGGGTTCGCTTCAATTCGTATCTTTTCGCCGGGGGCAAGCGTTAAAATCCTCTCTCCATCTATAAAAACATCGCCCGACTGTGTTGGGCTTTCTATGTCGAGCACCGACGAAGCATCGAAAATAATGCTTCGGTTTGCCAATGCATGCGGGCAAATTGGCGTTAGCACATAGGCGTTTAGCTGCGGAGTAAGCAAAGGCCCGCCCGCCGAAAGGTTGTAGGCGGTAGAACCCGTGGGGGTAGAAACAATAACGCCGTCGGCGGAATAGTCGGCAAGATATTCGCCGTCGCAGTGCATAATGGCTTCGTACATTCCAACGGGGGCGGTTGCCCTTACAACAATGTCGTTCAATGCAACATAGCTTTTGCCTTTTGCCTTTGCCGAAAGCAAAGCTCTTTCGCTTACCTTGTAGTTGCCGTCTAAAATAAATTTAAAATCCCAGTCGGAAATGGAATCTTTAAACGTCGCCAAAAAACCCAGCTTGCCGAAGTTTATGCCGAACACGGGAATGTCGGCGCGCAACGCCTGTTTTATGCACGAAAGCAAAGTGCCGTCGCCGCCCAAAACGCAGGCGGCGTCGAAGCCTTCGAAGTCGTTTTCGCCAAGTTTAAGGCTTTGCATTTGCACGGCTTTTACGCCGAATTTTTCGGCAAGCGCACACAGCCTTTCGGCAAGCGGTTGCGATTTCGGCTTTGTCGGGTTTACTATTAATGCTATTTTCTTTAGGGCTTTCACTTTTTTATATATCGAGTATTGTATAACGTAGCGTGTTCTGCAATATAAAAAAAGCTTTTAAAAAACGTCAAAATATGTAGCTTGTTTTGGAGTATGAAAGAAAGAACACTTGTTATATTAAAACCCGACTGCCTCGAAAAGAAGCTTGCGGGCGTTGTTGTAGACCGCCTTCAGAAGGCCGATATGGACATTGTTGCCTGCAAGATGATTGCCTTAACCGATGCTTTGCTTGAAGCGCACTACGCGCACATTCTCGACAAGCCCTATTTCCCGCCGCTTAGAGACTTTATGAAAAGGCGCAGCGTTATTGTTATGGTGTTCGAGGGCGAATGCGCGATAGCCAAAACCAGAGAGCTTTTGGGCCCAACCGATTCCACAAAAGCTCCCAAGGGCACAATTAGGGGCGACTTTGGGCTAAATACCCGCGAAAACATCGCGCATGCTTCCGATTCTCCCGAAAGCGCGGCTGCCGAAATTGCAAGGTTCTTTTCGGACAACGAAATTTTTTAGTTTAAAATGAGGGAAGCTCCCTTTGCAAAACTTGGCTTTTTAAGCGATGCGCAAAAGCGAAGGCTTTTTGATTATGCCGAGCTTTTAAAGGCCGAAAACGCCAAGGTTAATATGGTGTCGCGCAAGGATACCGACGATCTGGCGTATAGGCACATAGCCTTTTGCGCGGCGATAGGCGCATTTTTTACACCCGACAAAGGCGCCGAAATTGTAGATGTTGGCACCGGCGGCGGGCTGCCCGGGGTTGTAATGGCTATTTTGTGGCCGCAGGCAAAAATTGAAATGCTAGACGGCGTTGGCAAAAAAATTGCCTGCGTAAATAGAATGGTAGAGGCTTTGGGCTTAAAAAACGCCGTAGCAATTCAAGGCAGGGTGGAAGAGCGCAAAAAGCTATACGACTATGCCGTGGGGCGTTCGGTTTGCTCGCTGTACGAATTTGTTGACTATACAAAAAACGCAATTGCAAGGGGCAAGCACGGCACGCTTGAAAACGGCGTTATATATTTTAAGGGAGGCGAGTGGGACGAAGAGCTAAAACACAAAAAGCTTTATTCCGACAAGACTCTTAAACTAGACGAGTTTTTTTGCGACGAACAATATGCAGGCAAAAGCCTTGTACATATTCCGCAAAGCGCAATATACGGCGCATTCTTTAAAAAAACAAAATAAAAGGAATTATATGAAATTGACATTCGACAACAGAGTTGCCCTGGTCAGCGGGGCGGGCAGGGGCATTGGCAAGCAGATTGCGCTTGAATTGGCCGAGCACGGCTGCAAGGTTGTGTGCGTAAGCCGCAATATAGAAAGCTGCGGGGCTACCGCCGACGAAATTTGCGCCAAAGGGCAAACAGCAAAGGCGTATGCTTTCGACGTTTCCGACTCGGCCGCAGTTGCCGAAAATTGCGCTAAAATTGTAAAGGATTTCGGCAAGGTAGACATTATTGTAAACGACGCGGGCATTACGCGCGACAATCTGGTTATGAGAATGTCGGACAAAGAGTGGAACGACGTTATAAACACCAATTTGTCGGGCTATTTTTACGTTGTTAAAAACCTTTCGCGCCAGTTGCTTTCCAACCGTTGGGGCAGAATAATAAACATTTCCAGCGTATCGGGCGTTTTGGGCAACATTGGTCAGGCAAACTATTCGGCGGCAAAGGCGGGTGTTATTGGCCTTACAAAATCTTTGGCAAGAGAATTTGCCTCGCGCGGGATAACCTGCAATGCAATAGCTCCGGGTTTTGTAGAAACCGATATGACGGCAAAACTTTCGCCTGCGGTGCTAGATGCCGCAAAGAATGTAATACCCCTAAAGCGTTTCGGCAACGTTTCCGACATTGCAGCAGCCTGCGTATTTTTGGCGTCGCAGGAAGCCTCGTATATAACGGGACAAGTTCTTTGCGTAGACGGCGGAATGGCTATGTAGGCTGTTTTTTTGCGGCAATGCCCCGCAAACGGTGTTTTTTCGGGGTTTTTTTGAAAAAATAGCCTAAAAACCGCATTTTTCCTGTTGACTACAAGAAAAAAAAGACCATTCTAACGACTAATAAAGCAAGACGCTTTAACCCTAACAACAATCAAACAAAGAATATAAATGAATAAAGCACAACTCATCGAAGAAGTTCAGAAACTCCTCGGCAAAGAAGCCTCCAAAGCTTGCGCAGAACGCGCTTTGAACAGCGTTCTCGATGCTATCGCAGCCGGCGTAAAGAAGAATAAGAAACTTATTCTCGTAGGTTTCGGTACATTCTCAGTTGCCGACCGCAAAGCCCGCACTGGTATCAATCCCCGCACCGGTGAAAAGATTAAGATTAAGGCTTCGAAGGTCTTGAAGTTCAAGGCTTCGAAATCCATCAAGCTCGGCAAATAGTTGCAGTTTGTAAGACTTTAAAAATAAGTAGCCCGTTTTTAGCGGGCTATTTTTTTTGCGCATAAAAGCGTGTATTTGTTAAAAAGTGTTTGTTTTAATTTTTTTGCGTTTATCTGCAAAAAACAAAAAAGCCCCGAGAATGGGGCTTTTGCTGAAACTAATATCCCTATGTTAAATTCTATTTTTTGGCGTCTTTTTTAAGCTCGTTAATGTCCATACCTTTGGGCATGCCTTCGGGTACGGGAGCGTCGGCAACGTCTACCATTTCAACGTCGAACACCAGTGTAGAGCCTGCGGGAATTCCGGGAATTTGCTGCGAGCCGTAGCCGAGCTGGGCTGGTATGTAAAGCTTGATTATGCCGCCTTTGCCGATTTTTTGCAAGCCTTCCTTAAAGCCGGGTATTACGCCGTTTAACGGGAATTTTGCCGTGTCGCCTTCCTTTGTTTGGTCGAATACAGTGCCGTCTATCAATGCACCCTTATATTTTACAACCACAAAAGACTCTTCTTTTGGCAGGCGTTTGTCGCCTTCTTTTATAATTTTATATCCCAAGCCCGAAGCCGTTTTGCTTACGGCCTTGTCTTTTTCAAGCTCTTTCCAAAAAGCGGCAATCTTTGCTTCGTATTCGGCCTGTTCCTTTTGCATTGCCTGCTGCGCTTTTTCCATTGCGGGCTTTGCCTTCTTTTCGAGATATTCGGCCATTTTCGGACCTATCTCGTTCATATTTGCGGGAAGCTTTTCGCCTTTTACGCAGGCTGTTATGCCCTCTACGAAAGCCGCCAACTCTTCGTTGTCGAGTGCCAACATATCTATATTTGCTTGTTGGGCAATGTATTGCCCGAATGTTTTAAGATATTGCTTTTCCTGGTCGGTTGCTGCGTTTGCCATTGATGATACTGTCATTATCGCCGCCGTAGCGAGCGCGGTTAGTGATGTTTTATTTATTTTCATATTTGTAAAAAATGTTATTTGTTCTCGGCGGACACTAAATAGTGTCGTAAATTTTAAGTCAACATTAAGTGTTCGACACTTTTGCAAAGTTTAAGTTCCATAAAATTTTTGGGAAATCATATTGCATTTTTTTTGTCTGCCTATCGGCAAACTGTCTACAAATAAAGAATTGACAGACTTTAAGCGATAGATAATTTCGTGTCTTTAAACAATTACTAAAATTATATGATTACTTGGATTCAACTAATTTTGCAGAAACACCATAAATCGGTATTCAGCGTTTTGCTGTTTTTCATTATTGTGGCGTTTGTGTTTACAATCGGCTCTTCAATTCCGTTTTTCGGCGACAGAAACGCGTCTTTCGATGATTCGAAAAACAAGAAAGATTTTTACGGTTGGGATTTGTCCGATGAAAATATTGTAAACTTCCTTTACACGGGTGCCTACTACGACGTTCTTTTGGCAGGCGGCAACCCCCGCAATCAGGACACCGTTATGAATGCGTTGTATACAAGGGCAATGCTTTTAACTTTGGCTAAAGGCGCAAACTTGCCCACGGTTTCCGACAAAGAATATAAAGAATATATCCATTCAAGGCCTTTCTTTGCAGATAAAAACGGCAAATTCTCGTACGAAAAGTTTTCGAAATTTATTGCCGAATCGAGGATGCCCACCGAATACTTAAACAACACGCTTTTGGAAAGCGCATTGGTTAACAAACTAATGAACATAATTTCGGGGCCCGGCTACATTCAGCAGGCCGACATAGACGCAAACTACAAGCTTATAAATTCTAAGTGGACATTCGACATTGCCTCGCTTTCGCTAGACTCTTTTAAGGCCGAAACAAAGGTTAACGACGAAGCCCTTAAAAAGTTCTACGACGCAAACAAGGCCCGCTACGAAGTTTTGCCCGAATATGCTTTGCAGGTCGCATTCTTTGCAATAGACCCCGCCGAAAAGGTTGATTTGTCGGAGTCGGAACTTACAAAGTTTTACGATGCAAACAAGGCAAAGTTTGTGGAAGAAAAAGACGGCAAGCAGCAGCTTAAGCCTTTTGTTTCGGTAAGGGAAGAAGTTGCCAAAAGCGTAAAGGAAGCTGCGTTGGTGCGTTCTGCAATGATAAAGGCGCAGGATTTCTCCGACAAAGTTTACGATGCAAGCACAACATTTAACAGCGATGCCTTTAAAGGTTTGTTAAAGGCAAACAATGTTTCGCTTAAAAAGGTAAAGCCCTTCCACCAAAACGATTCCGATTTCGACAAATCCGTTCCCGTTTCGGTATTGCGCGCGGGCTTGGCTTTAGATGAAAAAACCTGGATTGCCCCGGATGTTGTTTCCGACGAAAAGGGTGCGTACGTTGTGTTTTTGGAATCGAAAAAGGCGGCGTATATTCCCGAATTTGCGGCGGTTAAAGAACAGGTTAAAAACGACTATGTAGAATCTGAACGCTACCGTATGTTCAACGAAAAAATCCAAGAACTTTCGAAAGAACTTACAAAGGCCGTTGCCGAAAAGCAGTCGTTTGAAAAGGTTGCAAAGAAATTGGCAATGGCTATAAAAAGCGTAAAGCAATTCTCGTTTGCGGAACCCAAGCAGGAAGACTTGTCGGATTTGGGTTCAGCGTTTTATGCGGTAATGCAAACATTGCCCCAGCTGAAGGCGAACGAGGTTTCAAAGCCAGTTGTTCAGGCGCAAAACGCCTACATATTCTATGTTTCAAATATAGAATACTCTCCCATAAACAAAGATTCTAAAGAATATAAAAACTACGCAAAGTCGGCGCAGCAGCAGGCTGCTTTTCGTTCGTTGGGTTCTTTTATCTCCACAATGGAAAATTCGGCGTTAAAGAGCGCGCCGAAAGACGGAGAATAATTTTATTGAATTAAGTAATCTAGATTGCGGGTTTTGCATGGTCAAAGCCCGCTTTTTTTGCGCCTTAGTTGCCCGACGTTTTTTGCATAAAAAGCAACATAAAAAAGATTGCGTGTTGTGGAATCTGCATATTGTTTTGTTCCGAAAACAAAAAGGGGTAGTTTTATTATACCTATAGCTAAAATAAAGGGTTTTACGAAAAATTTTTACCGAAAAAACTTGCAAAAAACTTTTTTTGTGGCAGTGTCTTTCCCCGATTTCTTCCTATTTTAAGAAATCTAAACAGCTAACCAATAAAGACAATGAAAAAACTGCTAATCGCTTCGGCGATATGTTCGGCGGCTACACAATTATTAGCCTCCGGTTTTATGGTAATAGAACAAGGTGCGTCCAATGTGGGCACGGCTCTCGCTGGCGCAACTTCTAACGCGAACCGCGACGCAAGTTGCGCGTTTTGGAATCCCTCGGCTGCATTTTTTGTCGAGTCGGACACCAAAATAGACGTGGGTATAAACTTTATTATGCCCGTGTTTAGGTATAACGGTTCTGCAACGCACCCGGGCGGAACTCCCGTTTCGGGAAATGATGGCGGCAATGCCGGCACGCTTAATATGGTTCCGAATTTTTATGCAACGCATAAATTGTCGGAAGACTTCATATTCACATTCTCGGTAACAGCCCCCGCAGGGCTTACAACCGACTACGACTCTAACTATGTAGGCAGGGCTCACGGCATACGCAGCGACTTAGCCACAATAGACATAAACCCCAGCATAGCCTACAAGGTAAACGATTGGTTTTTTGTTTCGGTAGGGGCTTCGGCGCAATATATAAATGCCGAACTTACACAATCAGGTTACGGCAATACCTATTCAAGGGTAGACGGCCACTCGTGGTCGGGCGGTTTTAACTTGGGCTTTACCGTAAAATATTGCGAAACGGGCAGGTTTTCGGTTGGGTATCGCAGCCAGGTAAACCAGTCGATAAGCGGTGGTTTGTCGGTGCCTTCTATACCCGCGCTTTCGGGCGATGTAGATTGCGAATTGACTATACCAAACGTTGTAAATGTTGGCGTATACCAAAGGCTTTGGGGCGACTTGGAAGACTTTGCCGTTATGCTGGACTTTGCTTGGACGCAATGGAGCAGTTTCGACAGCTTGGACATTAAATATACCAACGGCGCAATGGCAAGCCATACAGTCGAAAATTGGGAAGACACTTGCCGCGTAAGCTTCGGCGCTCACTATTATCTTGACGACGATATTACCCTGCGCTTGGGCGTTGCCTACGACGAATCTCCGATAGTAAGCAGGCAGTATAGAACCCCGCGTATTCCAGACTCCGACAGAGTTTGGCTTTCGTGTGGTTTGGGCTATAAATTCGGCAACTTTAATATAGACGTTGCATACGCCTTCATATTCTTCCCCTCGGTTGCCACAACTTATTCGGATCCCACAAAGGGCGACCTTTCTGGCGAATTTTACGGCCACTCGCACATAGTTTCGGCGCAGATAGGCTATTCGTTCTAATTAAAAGGCGTATTTAATTTTTTTATGGCTCGCACAGTTTTTTGTGCGGGCCTTTTTTATAATATATTATACGGCGTAAAATTCCTTTATGCCGAAAACAAAAATGCCGTGCAATCGGCATAGTTAAAGCATTTACGGGCATTTTTTTTGCGCTTTAGATTGACAGATATTTTATTTATGGGCATAGTGAAGTTTCGTTTTAGACAACTTTTTATTTAACAAAACACCAACATATATGAGAGAGACAAAATTATTGGCGATTACCGCCACCTTGGCTTGTTCGGCTTTCTTTGCAGCCTGCTCAAGCGTAGACGTTCAGAATAATAAAAGCGCGTATGTTAAAGGCGCGAGCGCAATGGTAAACCCGATGATTGGCACAGCCGACCACGGGCATACATACCCGGGTGCAACACGTCCGTTTTCGGCCGTTCAGGCAAGTCCCGACAACGGCCGCTACGGCTGGGACTGGTGCTCGGGCTACCACTACTCGGTAGATTCAATTATGGGCTTTTCGCAAACCCACTTAAGCGGCACGGGCTGCCCCGACTTGGGCGATATTTTGATTATGCCTACAACAGGTGCTTTAAAGCTTAATGCGGGCGACGCAAAAAATCCCGATTCTGGCTATCGTAGCCGTTTTTCGCATGCCGAAGAAACAGCTCAGGCGGGCTACTATTCGGTTATGCTTAAAGACTACAACATTAAGGCCGAAGTTACATCTACAGAAAGGGCGGGCTTTTACCGCTTTACATTCCCCAAAAGCGAACAATCTAGAGTTTTGCTTGATTTAACACACCTTATAGGCAGGGCAAATGGCGTTATGATGGCAAGCGCCAGAATTATAGACGACAACACCGTTGCGGGGTCTCGCATTGTAAAAAATTGGGGTCCGAATAGGGAAATCTATTTTGCAATACAGTTTTCCAAGCCGTTTTCGTCTTTCCAGTTCTACGAAAACAACCGCCCGCGCTACTTTTTCCCCGGCGAAAAGTTTAAGCCCGCGGCACGCCATGTGGACGGCAAAGACATTAAGGGCGCATTCGATTTTGATATGAAAAACGGCGGCCAGCTTTTGGTAAAGGTTGGCATTTCAACCGTGTCGTATTCGAACGCATTGGAAAACATTAAGGCGGAATTGCCCGATTGGAATTTCGACAATGTTGTTGCCGATTCGAAGGCCGCTTGGGACAAGCAAATTTCGAAAATCTCGGTTAAGGCCGACAAAGACACAACAACAGTGTTTAAAACAGCCCTTTACCACGCAACAATTGCCCCCCAGCTTAACGAAGACGTAAACGGCGAATATAGGGGCTACGACCACGCCGTGCACACAGCCAAGGGCTTTAAAAACTACACCGTATTTTCGTTGTGGGATACATTTAGGGCTCTTCACCCCTTAATGACCATAATAGAAACCGAACGCACAAAAGACTTTGTTGCCAGCATGATGGCGCACTTCGAACAAAGCCCCTACAAAATGCTTCCCATTTGGACACTGCCGCAAAACGACACGTTCTGCATGGTTGGCTACAACAGCGTTCCCGTTGTAATAGACGCATGGAGCAAAGGCTTAATGCCCAAGAACGTAAGCGAAAAAGACCTTTTGGCGGCTTGCGTTTCCACCGCAAATCAGGATTCGTGGAAGGCTTTGGGCTACTATAAAAAATACGGCTACATTCCCCACGACTTAAGCCACGAAGGCGTTTCGAGCGCATTGGAATACTCGTATGCCGACTCCTGCATAGCCTATATGGCGCAAAAATTGGGCGACAAAAAAGTTTTCGAAGAATTTGCAAAACGCGGTCAAAACTTTAAAAACCACTTTGAACCAGAAACGGGCTTTATGCGCGCAAGGTTTAGCGACGGCAAGTTCAGAGAACCTTTCGACCCCCAAATTTCTGATAGGCGCAAGAGCAAGAAAGACCCCTCCGACAGAGACTACACCGAAGGCAACGGTTGGCACTGGCGTTGGTTTGCCCCGCAGGCTCCTTACGAATTGGTTGATATGATTGGCAAAGGCAAGCCCGAAAAGTTTGTTGAAGAGCTCGACAAACTGTTTACAACCGAACGTACCGATTTTTCGGTATTGGACGTAAGCGGCCCGATTGGCGAATATGCACACGGCAACGAACCTAGCCACCATACGGCATATTTCTATATGTTTGCAAATGCCCCATGGAAAACGCAGGAAATGGTGCGCCGCATTATGCGCGAATTTTACACCAATAAACCCGAAGGCATTTGCGGCAACGACGACTGCGGACAGATGAGCGCATGGTATGTTTTAAGCGCAATGGGTTTTTACTCGTTCAATCCCTGCGGCGGAATATATGTTTTGGGTTCGCCAGCGGTTGAAGAAGCCTGCATAAATCTCGAAAGCGGCAAAACCTTTAAAGTTAAGGCAATTAACCAGTCGCCAAAGAATGTTTATGTAAAGAGCGTAAGCTTAAACGGAAAGAGGATTAAACGCCCATATATTACCCATTCCGAAATTATGGCAGGCGGCGAGCTTGTGTTTGAAATGAGCGGCAAGCCCGAAAAGGATTGCTTCGACAATTCCGTAAAAATTCCCTATCGCCAATAATAAGCTTGGGTATCTGAAAATTTTAAACGGAGGTTTTTTAATAACCTCCGTTTTTTGTGCAATGCTTTAAGCTTATTTTTTTTGAGCAGGGCGGCTTATGCGTTATGTGCTTTCGAGGAATACCCGTTTGCAACTACACGGGAAACATACACATCAAAAAACGCGGCATATAAATATTTTATTGCCGCGCTTTGGTTTAAAAATTTTTAAAAGAAAAGCCACTTTTTCTTTGTCTTTTCAAACCTTGTAAAAATACGGTTTTTAATGGATTCGTTGTCTATTCCCTGCGACTTGCGTATATCGGCAGCATTGCTTCCGTGGGGAACAAACCTATCGGGCCAGCCGACTATTTCTACGGGTTTTAGAATGTTTTTTTGCTCTAAAGTCTCTAAAACGGCACTGCCAAAGCCGCCTTCTGCGGAATGGTCTTCCATTGTAACCAAAAGCTTTGTGTTTTCCGCATATTGCGCCAAAAGGGCTTCGTCTAGCGGTTTCGAAAAGCGCGCGTTTACAACGCTAACTTTAACTGCCTTTTCCTTTTCTAGAGCGTTTGCAATGGCAACGGCCTCCTTAACCATATTGCCTATCGCCCAAATTGCAATATCGCAGGAAGCGTCGCCTTTAACGGGAACGGCTTTGCCTATTTCGATTTTTTCGGGGGTGTCTTTCATTTTAACACCCTCGGCTTTGCCTCTTGGATACCTTAAAAAGCATGGCTTGCCCGATTCGATTGCAGTATAAAGCATATCTGCAAGTTCGTCTTCGTTTGAAGGCGACATTAAAATTGCATTGGGTAGGCATCTTAAAAATGCTATGTCGAATATACCGTGGTGTGTTGCGCCGTCTTGCGGGCTTAAGCCAGCTCTATCCATGCAAAAAACAACGGGCAGCTTTTGCAGGCAAACATCGTGCATAGCGCAGTCGAAAGCCCTTTGCATAAAGCTAGAATAAATTGCCGCAACCGGCTTTAAGCCGCCTCTTGCCAAGCCGGCCGCAAAAATTGCGGCATGTTCTTCCGCAATGCCCACATCGTAAAACTGTTCGGGCAAATTCTTCCTTAAATGTGAAAGCCCTGTTCCCGACGGCATGGCTGCTGTAATGCCCACAACCTTTTTGTCTTTTTGGGCTATTTTAAGCAGGGTTTTGCCCATTGCGTCTTGATAAGTTGGAATATCGGGATTGCTAAATTCCGTGCCTTCGCCCGTAAACCTGTCGTAGGGGGAAGCCCCGTGGAATTTTTCGGGGTTTTTCATTGCGCATTCCAAGCCCATTCCCTTTTTGGTTATAATGTGCAAAAGTATGGGTTCATCGCTTATCTTGCAAAAGTTAAGATATTGTTCCAACTGGGCAATGTTATGTCCATCTATGGGCCCCAAATAGCGCAGCCCAAGATTTTCGAACATGGAAGAGGGTATAAAAAAGTCTTTGGCTTCGCGCATTGCCTTGTAGGCAAGCTTTTTTAACACTTCGCTGCCAGGGACTTTTTTTAGGAAAGATTCCGTATTTTTATGAACCCTGTTGTATAGCGGGTTTGTTATAAGCTCGTTTAGGTAAGATGCAATAGCTCCCACGTTTTTGGCTATAGACATTTCGTTGTCGTTTAAGACAATTATAAGCCTTTTTGTGGTGGTGGAAACATTGTTTAAAGCCTCGAATGTAATGCCGCAGGTCATTACACCATCGCCGACTACGGCAACGATGTTTTCGTTGCCGCCTTGTTTGTCGCGCGCAGCCGCCAATCCCAACGCCGCCGAAATTGCCGTGCCTGCGTGTCCCGCGCCGAAGGCGTCGTGATCGCTTTCAAATATATTGCAAAAGCCAGCCAAACCGCCTGTTTTGCGTATGTTTTTAAATTTGTCGCCGTTTCTGCCTGTCAACAACTTATGCGTGTAGCACTGGTGCGAAACATCGAAAATAATTTTGTCTTTTGGTGTGCTAAAAACTCTGTGCAAGGCAATGGAAAGTTCTACAACGCCCAGGTTTGGTCCAACATGGCCGCCGTTTCTCGATGTTACCGAAATTATTTCCTCCCTGATTTCTTTTGCCAATTCGGGAAGCTGTTCGGGCTTTAATTGTTTTACGTCGTCGGGGCCTTTAATATTTTCCAAAAGAGACATAACTATTCTTTTTCTATAAATTCTTCGCTGCTCGAATCTTCGCTTATCTTTGATATTTTTAGTTCGGCGTCTTCAAGCCTTTTTTTGCAAATAGCCAGATACTTTTTGGCCAGGGAATAGTCCGACACAAGCTCGTCGAGTTTAAGTTCCGACGATTCGAGCTTTTCGAGAATTCCTTCGAGAGACGCCATTGCGTCTTCAAAAGAAGTAGTTTCCAAATTTTTCTGTTTAGATGCCATTAACGCTATATATGATTTATAAAATTTTTCTAACGACAAGCATATTTTTGATTTTTAGCTGCGCTTTTTGTGTAATTTGCTAATTTTTAATAAATTATTCCATAAAAATTTTTTTTGCTCGACAAGACGCCTTTTATGTGTTCTTATATAATAGAAGAGTATATTATGCCCCTGAAAATGGGGCACATATATTCAAGTTAAAACCAATCAATATAAAAAAGTCCAAAACTTGTCCTATGGCAGTTATTAAGAAAATGAGTACCAGAGCAGCGTCAAAACCGTCTTTCGCATATTTAATCGAGAAAAAACGCGACGGAAACGAATTTACCGAAGAGGAAGTTCGCATTATAGTCGACGCCATATTAGACGGTGAAATACCCGACTACCAACTTGCCGCACTTATAATGGCTGTGTACTTTAAGGATATGTCGGCGCAGGAAACCGCCTGCTTTGCAGAAGAAATGCGCCTTACGGGCGAGGTTTTGGAGTTGGAAAACATTACAAGACCAAAAGTCTCAAAATATTCTACTGGCGGCGTGGGCGATAAAACCACAATGATACTTTCGGCAATGTCGGCAGCCTGCGGCGTTGTAATGCCTTCTATGTGCAGTCAAGACGAAGACTTTATTTTGTCGATGCCCGAAAAACTTTCTTCAATAGGCGGTATAAAAACAAAGCTTTCGTTAGACGCCTTTGTAAGGCAGCTTTCTACTGTGGGAACAGCCATTGTTTCGCACGACGAAAAGATTTCGCCCGCCGACGCAATTTTGTATAATATGCGCCACAACACAGCAACAATTCCCAGCCTGCCGCTTATTGCAATAAGCGTTTTAAGTAAAAAGTTTGCCGCGGGTGCCGAGGGCTTGGTTGTAGACGTAAAGTGGGGCAACGGCTCGTTTATTAGAGACCTTGAACAGGCAAAGCAGCTTGCCCGCTACATAACAAGGGTAAGCAAGGTAATGAAACGCCGTTGCGTGGCTTTGGTTACCGATATGAACCAGCCTTTGGGCGATTCGGTTGGCCTTGGTTTGGAGGTTTTGGAAGCCGTAAAGTTCCTTAAGGGCGAAAGCGCATCTGAAGATATGAAAGAGCTTGTTTTAAAGCTTGGTATGGAAATTGTGCGCTTAGCTGGTGTTGCGGGCTCCAACTTGTCGGCAAAGCAGTCGGTAGAAAGGGCTTTAAACGAAGGCTTGGCCTACAAAAAGTTTTTGGAAATGATTAAGGCGCAGGGGGGATCGGCCGCATGGCTTACAGATACCTCGAAATACCCAATGCCCAAGCACGTGCGCAAGCTTGCCGCCCAAAAGCGCGGCTATGTGCACAACATAAATGCAGGCCAGATTGCAAGGGGCGTAAAGATTCTTTCCGACGGCAAACCCGGTTCCAAGCCAGACCCATTTGTCGGTGTAACCGAAATCAAAAAGATTGGCACGCAGGTAAAGCAGGGCGAGCCTTTGCTGCAAATACACTACAACGACGAGTCGAACTTGGATTCTGCAATGGAGTATTTCCGCAGCGCATACCGCTTGGCTCCCCGCAGACCAAACCCGCCGCAAATAATTGTAGAGCGCGTAGCCTAACAGTGTTTGCAAAAACAAAAATAAAAAAGCTCCCCTTGCGGAGCTTTTTTGCTTTTTTATAAAACGCAAATTAAAAAGTTTTTATGCAAGCTTTTTAATGTTTCTTATTCTTGTAGAGGCCTCGTATAGGCCGCCAACCCTTGCGCGCGCAAGCCATACTTGTTCGAACCTGCCAATTATAAGCTTTAGCCCTATTTGTTGCGGCGTAGTTTCGGTTTTTGTGTCGGAAACCGAGCGGTTTACCGCCCATCTAATCATATCCATTGCCAAGCCTATTTCCGCAAAGCAAATCTGCGCGTCGGCGCACATAGGTCTCGACATTTTAAGCTGGTTTAATGCGTCGTCGCACGCTCTTATAATTTTTACCAAAGCCGAAGAATTTTCTTCGGCAAGTTTTTTTACCTCTTCGGGGCTACCGAAGAAAAGCTTGTTGTGCAGACTATACTGTTTGCTCCAAGGATCGGAGTTTGCCAAAGTTATAATTGCCTTTGCAAAATTCTTTGTTTCGTCTTTAAAGATAAGTTTGCTTGCAACATCTACTATCTCGTCTTGCGAGTAGGGGGTGTCGCTCCAAGCGCATTGGGCAAACAGCGCAATTTGCATATACATTCCGCAAAAGGCCTGATGGTTGCCGTTGTCGCCCCAGTTGGTAAGAATTGCGCCTTGTGCTTCGTATTCTTTTGCGTTTTTGCAGGCGTTTTCTATGTTGGTTTTTGCATTTTGCCAGCGGCATATAAAGCTGTTCCAGCAGCTTGTGCCAGGGGCAACCAAAAAGTTTCGGTTAAGGCTTTTTAGGTATGCGCACTGTTCTTCAAATGGGCTGTCTGCTTCGTACCCCCAGAGAATGGGTGTCATATCGGCGGGAATATCGTTTACCGAAGGTTTGTCGTTCATAAGAACGTCTGCCCAAAAATAGGCGCGCTTGTTGTATTTTTTTACAAGGCTGTTTAGCTTGTTTAAATAGTTTGTGTAAACCTTGTATTTGCCAATCTTTTCGCAAATTTCTTTGCTTTTGCCCATTCCCAATTCCCAGGGCTCGTCGCAGCCAATATTTACTTTGTCGGAAGTAAAAAGCGGCAAAAACTCGCCGTATAAACTGTCTATAAAGTTTAGGGCTTTGTCATCGGGGCAAAGAGTGGTCGGATACGGACGCACGTTGCCCATAGGGTCTGTAAAGGGTGCCTTGCTTTCGGCTAAAGGCTGGTAGGCTTCGTACCTAAGCCACCTGTCGAAATGACCCAAGCTGTTTATGTTTGCAACAAGCTCTATGCCCGTTTTTTGGCATAGACCTTCAAGCATTTTGTATTCTTTCGGCGTCATCGGCGAAGAGTCGCCCCAAACAAGCGGGTGGTTGCGGAAAGCAAAGGTGTGTTCCGTATAAAGTTCCAGCCTGTTAAATTTAAAAAGGGCAAGCATATCTACCAAATACAGTAAAGTGTCCATAGTAGGCACTTTGCAGCGGCTTATATCCAGCATAAAG
The DNA here is from genome assembly GCA_034180465.1 of Opitutales bacterium. Taxonomy (GTDB): domain Bacteria; phylum Verrucomicrobiota; class Verrucomicrobiia; order Opitutales; family Intestinicryptomonadaceae; genus CAKUIA01. Next base: position 9,339 of record JAXFOH010000079.1, on the reverse strand, counting down.
CCCCTAACGGGCAAGTCGGGAAAGTCGTGTATTTTAAGATACGGCAGCTCTTTGCACTGCATTAAAATTTGCCTTAGGGTTTGAAAGGCAAGTTTAACGCTTTTGTTGTTGCACGCAACAATGACAATGCCCGAATCGCCAATCGACAATTCGTACTCTTCGTCGTCAAAATTCGGGTTTTGCAACACCTTAACGGCGTCGCCCATGGGCATACCGTTGTCGTCTATGCGAATGGCGTTTTCGGGCAACTTGTAGTAGCCTTCGCCGAACTCGATTTTTTTGGGAGTGGGAAAAATTGTTGGCAATTCTTGCATTGTTGTTTTGTGCGCTAATTAAAACGAGTGAATGAAAAGCCCAGACCTAAGTTTGGGTTCAAACCAAGTGCTTTTGGGGGGCATAATCTGGCCCGCGTCGGCAATGTCCATAAGCTGGTCGGTTGTTACCGGATACATCGAAAACGCCACCTTTGCCTTGCCCGAATCTACAATATTTTCCAGCTCTTTTGTGCCCTTTATGCCGCCTACAAAGTCTATTCTTTCGTCGGTGCGAGGGTCTCCAATATTAAGAATTGGGCTAAGAACGTTGTCTTGTAAAACCGAAACGTCTAGCGATTTTACAGCGTCTAAAGAGGCATCTTTTTCAAAGGTTAATGTGTACCAAAGCTTGTTTAAGTACATGCAAATTTCAAGTGGCTTTGTGGGGCTTTTTTTGCCGTTTTGCTCTACTTGGCAAACTTTTTGCACCTTTGCCAAAAATTCGCTTTCGGTGTTGCCTGCCAAGTCTTTTACAACTCTGTTATAGGGCAAAATTTTAAGTTGTCCTGCGGGGAACACAACCGCCAAAAACCAGTTGTAGTCTTCGTCGCCCGTGTGGTTGGGGTTTTCGGCCTTAAGGTCGCGCGCGCAGCGTGCGTTGCTTGCGCTGCGGTGGTGGCCGTCGGCAACGTACGCGCAGGGGATATTTGCAAATGTTTCGCCTATCTTTTTAAGGGTTTCTTCGTTGTCTATCCTCCAGCCTGTGTGGCGAATGCCGTCGTCGGCAACAAAGTCGAAAAGGGCGTCTTCGTCTTTCTTATCTTCTACAATCTTGTCCAGCAGCGAGCCGTCTTTTACTGTTAAAAATACGGGGCCTGTGTTTACCCTTAGTGTTTTTGTTAAAGTGTAGCGGTCGTTTTCCTTTGCCGCTCTTGTTTTTTCGTGCTTTTTAATTACGTTGTCGTCGTAGTCTTGCGCGCTAAAAGTTGCAACCAAACCGGTCTGTGCGTGGTCGCCCATAACTTGGCGGTATAGGTACATTGCGGGTTTCTTTTCGCGTACTAAGTCGCCGTTTTTCACAAGTTTGTCGAAATTTTCCTTCGCGTGCTTGTAAACTTCGGGAGAATATGGGTCTGTGGATTCGGGCAGCTCTATTTCCGAGCGCACAACCCTCATAAAGCTAAGGGGTTTGCCTTCGGCTTCTTTAACTGCCTGTTCGTGGCTTACAACATCGTACGGCAAAGAAGCGATGTCTTTAAATTTATTGTCTGACGGAATTAGGGCTTTAAATGCTTTAATTTTCATTCGGTATATAATTTCACAAATATAGAAATTTGCAAGCCAACATATAAATAAAGTTCTTGAAATGTTTGACGGTTTTTAAAAGAATCAACACAAAATATAAAAATCCGATTTTGAAAGGCATATATATTATGAAAAATTTTAGAAGAAAGGGCGGTTGTCTTTTTAGTCTTGTAAAAATGGCGGTGTTTGCCGTTATAGTTTTGGCGGTTGCGGCATATTTTGCGGGGTCTTATTTGGCGTCGCCTGCGGTTAAATATGCCGGCAAAGTAGTTGGCGTAGATATGGAATTGGGGTCGGTTTCCTACAGCATAAAAGAGCAGTCGGTGCAGGTTAACGGCTTTGTTATGAGCAACCCTGAAGGCTTTTCGCAAAAGGTAAAAGCCCTCGTTTTAAAAGACGCCTTTATTGATTTGGATTTGTCGCTAGGCGATGTTTTAAACAAAAAGCTAGTAGAAATAGACGAAATTAAGATAGACGGATTTAGCATGTCGCTTGAATATGCAGGCGGCATAATGGGGCTTGCAAAAAACAATTCGAATTTTAGCACCATAATAAACAAGCTTAAAAGCCACACAAGCCAACAGCAGCAACAGGCTGCCGCCGAACCCGCCGCCGAAACGCCCTATAAGGTTGCAATTAAAAAGATTGTGTTTAAAAACGGGCAAATTTCGGGCTCGGTTGGCAACTCGAACATAACGGTAAAAATTCCCGATTTTGAAATGCGAAACGTAGGTAAAAGCGGCGAGGGCGTAAGCATAACCGAGGCTGCAATAAGGATATTTGGCGTGCTTACCGAAAGGGCTGTTAGCACCGCGCTAAAAGACGGCTCGAACGCGCTTATACAGGGCGGGTCCGACGCGGGCTCTACAACCGAAGATGCAATAAAAAGGTTGGGCAAATCAATCTTTCAGGGCTTGTAATTTTTAGAAAAGGAACCGATTTTTAACGGGGCGGTTTTTTTTGACCGCCTTGTTTTTTATAGGCAGGCTTTTTATGAATTTTTCAGAAAAAAGAAACATATTGCTTTTGTGCTCATTGCTGTTCTTTTTCCTTTCGGGGGAAAGCTTAATTTTGCCGATTCTTGCCCCCACTTTGGCGGAGCCTATTTGCGATAAGCTGGATATGCTTGCCAATTCCTCTAAGCAGCTGCACAATTTGGCGTATGGCGCGGCATTGGGGGTGTTCCCCGTATGCCTTTTTTTTGCGGCACCTATAATAGGGTCGCTTTCAGACAACTATGCAAGAAAACCGCTTATAATTGCGGCGGTAGTAGGCGCGTTTTTGTCGTATATTTTACAGGGGTTGGCAATGCAATATATGCTTTTTTTGCCGTTTTTTGCAGGCAGAGCCGTTGCCGGGCTTACAACGGGGGTAGACGGCGTAATTCAGGCATATTTGCTAGATAATTGTCCTGCCCAAAAGAGGGCAAAATACCTATCGTATACATTGTTTGCAATGAGCATTGGTTTGTTTGTTGGCCCCATCTTTGCTGCAGCGTTGATAAATCCGAATTCTACCGAGCCTTTAAGCTGGAGCGTGCCTTTTTATGCGCTGGCTGCTGTTTTCTTTGTAATACTTATACCCGTAATTTACCTTTTGCCGAGAAGGTCTAAAAACGCGCTTGCAAATAAAAAGACAAAACTTGATTGGCTTGCGGGAATAAAAGACCTAAAAAGCAGCTGGCGCGAGGTTGATTTGCGCAAACTAAGCATTCCTTTTATAGTGGTAAATGCCGCCTTCGGTTGCTTTATGGCAAGTTCGGCGGTTTGGGTTGAAAAGTCTTTGGGCTTTAATATGCGCGAAATTTCGCTTTTCTTTTCGGTGGGCGGCGTAGCTTCGTTCTTTACATACGGCTTTTTTGCCTCGAAGCTTATAGGCAAATTCGGCGCGCAAAACGTGGCAAAATATTCGGCGGTGCTTATAGGGGGGGCTACTTTTGCAATGCTTGTTTTGCGTATGGGGGCGTTGCCCCATGTTTTTATGGCATTTAACTTTGCGGGCATTTCGCTTTTTTACTTGTCCTGCATAGACATATATTCGGGGTTGGTAAGCGCGCAGCGCAGAGGCTGGATGCTTAGCGTTGCAAGCTCGCTTTGGGGTTTGGCGCAGGGCTTGGGGCTTGCATTAAGCGGCTTTATTTGTGCCTATATGGGAGCTTTTAGCGGAATGGTGTTTTGTGGAATATTTTCGCTATTTAGCTATTATATATTCCCGAATTTAACCCTAAAAGAGCGCGATTGATAAAAATACAAAAAATCGGCAAAAAATGCTTGCCAAGAGCCCCGCAAAAATGTTTCATGAAAACTTTTTAAACAATCCGGCATAGTGCCGCATTGTTTTTAGCATAACAACTAAACACTAAAAGATAGAAAGATTATCCCAGGTTCGCCAAGTGCGAATACGGAGCAAACAATATGAATATCACAGTAAAAGACTTGATGGACGCAGGCGTCCATTTCGGACACCAAGTACGCCGCTGGAACCCCCGTTCTAAGCCCTATGTATACGACCACCGTTCGGGCGTATCCATCATCAATCTTGAAAAGACTCTCGAACAGCTCACAAAAGCTGCAAAGTTCATAGAAGATACCGTTGCCGAAAATAAAGACATTATGTTTGTAGGCACAAAACGTCAGGCTCAAGACATTCTTCGCGAAGTGGCTCAGGGCTGCAATATGCCTTTCTGTGTAAATCGTTGGTTGGGTGGCACACTTACAAACTTTGCCACAATATTGACCAGCCTTAAAAAATACAAGAAGTTCCTCGATATGGAATCGAGCGGCGAACTCGACAAGCTCTATGCTAAAGAAGCCGCTGCAATACGCCGTCAAATGACACGTATGAACAGAAACTTTGAGGGTATTAAAGACATTTCGACTCTTCCCAGCGTAGCTTTTGTTGTAGACATCAAAAACGAGGAAATTGCTGTTGCTGAATTCAGAAAATTGGGTATACCCGTTGTAGCTTTGGTAGACACAAATTCCGACCCGACATCGGTGGACTTGCCCATTCCCGGCAACGACGACGCTGTAAAGAGCATCAGGCTTATTGCCAACGTTATCGCAGAAGCCGTACAAGCCGGCTTGGCAAGGCGCGTTGTAGAAGTTAAAACCCCTGCAGCCCCCGCAAAGGCTGTCCGCGGCAGAAGGTCGAAGGCAGAACCCAAGCCCCAGCCCGAGGTTAACATAGCTTCAGACATCAATGTTGATGCAATAAAAGAAAGCAAATAATAAACTAGCAGAAAGATTTGCATAATGGAAATTACATCTAAAATGGTTGCCGACTTAAGAGCCCGCACGGGTGCCGGCATAGTAGAATGCAAAAAAGCTTTGATAGAAGCCAATGGCAACGACGAGCAGGCGGTTGAAATTCTCCGTATTAAGGGTGTTGCCACAGCCGCTAAAAAGGCGGGTAGAACAGCATCGCAAGGCTTGATTAGCGCATACGTTCACTCGAACAACAAAGTAGGCGTTCTTATTGAAGTTGCTTGCGAATCTGACTTTGTTGCCAAGAATGCAGACTTCCAAACCTTTGTTAAAGACCTTTGCATGCACATTGCGGCTTTCTCGCCCGTTTGCATTTCCAAAGACCAAGTTCCTCAGGAATTGGTAGACAAAGAACGCGAAATTGCGCTGGCACAAATGGCAGAAGACAAAAAACCCGAAGCCATTAAGGAAAAGATTATCGCCGGTAAAATTGACAAATTCCTTTGCAGCGTAAGCTTGCTTGAACAGCCCTTTGTTAAGGACGACAAGCACACCGTAGGCGAAGTTCTTACGCAGAAAATCGCAACTATTGGTGAAAAGCTTGAAATCAAAAGATTTACACGCTACCAGATAGGTTAGCAGTGTTTGCAATTTTGCTCGAGTGGTGGAATTGGCAGACACGCAGGACTTAGGATCCTGTGCCTCACGGCGTGCGAGTTCAACCCTCGCCTCGAGCACTGCAAAACAAAAAGCGGCTTTTATAAAGCCGTTTTTTTTTGTGCAAAATTTAGCCCTCAGATTAGCCCTCAGATTTTGCACAATAATATAATCTATTTTTTGAATTTTATTACAATAAACATTTGCTAAATTATGCAAACCGATTAAATTTCGCACGAAAAATTATATAAAAATTTCAAGAATGTTTTTTATTGTGTGCGCTTGTACATTTGCAAATGCAGCACAAATAGAATTAAAGCAAGCGGCGAAAAATAGCGGCAGCAAAACCGTTAAATTAAACTACAACAACAGCCGCCAAAAATATAAGACGGCAAGAGAAAACGTTTACAGTTACCGTAAATCTACACCCCCATAAATGTTTTGGTTGTGTCGCCTACATTTATCGGTAACGATAGCGTTGAATGTTCCCAAAACTTGCAAATGTAAATTAAAATCCCCTTGCTAACTTAGCGCATTTGCCGCTTCGGAATCGGGAGAAATAAAGTTAGACGCCTATATTCCCGACCATTAGTCGAAGCAGGGCAATGCCAATGTAGATGCAGCTTGCTATGTATACGGCCTAAAAACGGGCAAGCTTTTTGCATAAAATTTACATCGAGAATGTTTGCCGACGAGTTTATAAAAAATGCAAAGCCGCAAATCGACAAACTTCTTTAAAAAGAAATGGCAAATTTAAAGGCGAGGGAAGAGCGCAAGAAATAACAAAAAATTCAATATTGCATGTTTTTTTAACCTATTAAGAAGCGGCACAAATTGCCTCATTTTTATGTAAGCAATGGCCAAGATATTTTTGTAGGTTTAAGAGATTCTCTTTGTATCAATAAAAGCCCGCACTCTTTCTTGAAATACGGGCTTTGTGATTTTAGCAAGTCGCCTTGCATATTCAGGATTGTTTAGATAATCATCGAACGATATCCCCAAATATTATTTGTTTTTTGCGATTTAAAGCCTTTTTTGCCCGTGTATGGGTTGCGATTGCCGTTTGTGCTATACTTGTTTTTTTAACTAATAAGTCGAGTATGCCGCAAAAAAAGAAATAAAAAAAGGACTTGTAAAAAACAAGCCCTTAATTGTTAACGTACCCGATCGGGGACTCGAACCCCGAACCAATTGATTAAGAGTCAACTGCTCTACCGATTGAGCTAATCGGGCTTAACAATAAAGTAGATATAGTACGAATTGCTTTGTCTTATGCAAGCAAATTTTTAGAAAAAATATATCTTTTTTGCGGCTAGTCGGTTTCCTTGAAAATTATAATTAGCTTTTTTTGATGCAAATTTTTTATTGCAAAAATTCAATTGTTTGCCTATCAGCAAGTTGTTTTTGCTTGTTGCGGCATATCGCAAATTTTAGCCTCGTAAAAAATAGTCTTAAGATATGCAATTATTGCATTTATATATTTTATATAAATTTAGGCTTTTAAAAAGTTGCCGATACACTAGCATTTCTACGCAATGAAACAATATTTAGATTTACTTGATTTTGTACTAAAAAACGGCTGCGAGCGCACCGACAGAACGAAAGTCGGCACAATTGGCGTGTTCGGCGCACAGGCAAGGTTTGATTTGTCGAAGTCTTTCCCCCTTTTAACCACAAAAAAACTGCACACGCGTTCTATTTTATACGAGTTGCTTTGGTTCTTAAAGGGCGACACAAACGTAAAATATTTGCACGACCACAAAGTTACAATTTGGGACGAGTGGGCAGACAAAAACGGCGATTTGGGGCGCATATACGGCGCGCAGTGGACCGACTGGCGTACGCCAGACGGCAAGAGCATTAACCAAATTAAAAATGTTGTAGAATCGCTTAAGAACGATCCGTTTGGACGCAGGCACATTGTGTGCGCTTGGAACCCCGGCGAGCTTTCTAAAATGGCTTTGCCGCCCTGCCATGCAATGTTCCAGTTTTACGTTAATGCCAACAAAGAGCTTAGCTGCCAGCTGTATCAGCGCAGTGCAGACCTGTTTTTGGGCGTGCCTTTCAACATAGCCTCGTACGCGTTTTTAACTTATATGGTTGCCCAAGTTTGCGGTTATAAACCAAAAGAATTTGTGCATACTTTTGGCGATTTGCACATATACAAAAACCATATCCAACAGGTTAAAGAGCAGCTAAGCCGCGCCCCGCGCGAGCTGCCAACATTAAAACTTAACTCGGAAAAGAAAAATCTGGAGGACTTCGATTTTGAAGATTTTGAAATTGTAGGGTATAACCCGTATCCTGCCATAAAAGCTCCAATAGCCGTTTAAAAAGTGAAAACAAACAAAGACAAAGCCGCGTTTATGTCGGTTGTAGCCGCCGTATTCCTTACAAGCTTTAAGATGGTTGTAGGGTTTCTTACGGGGTCGTTGGGTATATTGTCGGAGGCGTTGCATTCTCTATTAGACTTTGTTGCAGCGTTTATTACTTTTGTTGCGGTAAAAATTTCCGACAAACCCGCCGACAAAGACCATAATTTTGGCCATGGCAAAATAGAAAACTTGTCGGCACTGATAGAAACGGGGCTGCTTATTGCAACGTGCGTATGGATTGTATACGAAGCCCTAGAGCGTTTGGCAAGCGGCAATACGCAAATAGAGGTAAGCTTTTGGGCATATGCGGTTGTTATAACGTCTATTTGTGTGGATTTTTTCAGGTCGCGCGCGCTTATGAAGGCGGCAAAAGAGCACAACAGCCAGGCTTTAGAGGCCGACGCCTTGCATTTTTCGACCGACATTTTAAGTAGCGCGGTTGTTTTGGTGGGTTTGATTATGGCGCACTACGGCTACTTTTTTGCCGACTGCATTGCGGCACTGGCGGTGGCATGCATAGTGGTGTTTGTTTCGCTTAGGCTTGGGGCGCGCTCTATAGACGACCTTCTCGACAAAGCCCCCAAAGAGGCTGTGGGCAAAATTTCCATGGCAATAAGTTCGGTAGACGACATTATATATTTTCACGACTTGCGCGTGCGAAATTCGGGAGCGGATATGCAGGTTGAAGTAAGCATACATGTAGACCCTCATTTGACGATTTTACAGGCGCACGACATTGCCGAAAAGCTTGAAAAAGCCGTTCAAACCGTAGAGCCGCGCGCCGATGTTCACGTTCATATAGAGCCAGAAAGCGAAGGCTCGGCAAACCTGCACAGAACCTAGGCGCGCCTTGCCAAGGCGGTTTTTTAGCTTAAAAACGCGACACATTTTACGAGACTAAACTTATATTGCATTATGACAAATAAAAATCTTTTTGTCGCATTTTTGTTTGCGATCTCGTCTTTTCCGATTTTTGCCATTCAGCGCAACTATTTTAAGCATCCCACCTACGATGTAGACAGCGAAATGCCGCTGCCGTATACGGCAATGTATAACGACTATTACGACAATGTAGACGCGTCAGAATGCCACTTTTTTGAAGAGTGGTTTTCGAAAAGCGGGGCATTCCCGTTCTTTTTCGACGAGCGCGCCAAGTTGGAAAGTTCGGGCGTTGTTCCCGTGTTTACATATATAGGCAATTTTGCGGGCAACCCAACCGGCGGCAAGGCAAGGGGAGCCGGCATTTCAAATTCGTTTAATTTGGGGGTTGGCTTAGACATAGGCAAACTTAGCGGCAAAAAAGCGTTAAACGGGCTAAGCATTGGCAACACTTGGGCGTGGCGTTCGGGCGATAGCATAACCGCAAAATATTTGGGGAACACTTTTAGCGTTCAGCAAAACTACGGCTCTCAGACAATAAATTTTCAGTCGCTATTTTTGATGTACGAAAAGCCGATTTTTGACGACGAATATGTCTTAAGGCTAAAGTTTGGGCGTTTTGCGGCGGGCGACAATTTTATGACCAAGCCCATATATTGGCTA
>JAXFOH010000061.1:0-4361 GCA_034180465.1 Opitutales bacterium | reverse complement strand
CTGCTGCCCGAATCTATCCAAACGTCTAAAGTATCGGTACCCTTTTTAAGCTCGCCTTTCGGGCCAAAGCTTTCGGGAACGGAAACGCCTTCGAGCAATTCGGCCTCGCTTTGCTCAAACCAAATATTTGTGCCCGCCTTTTCAACCTTATCTGCAATGGCGCGAACTATGCCAGCGTCTATATGGGCAACGCCTTTTGCATCGTAAAATGCCGGAATTGGGACGCCCCAAGCCCTTTGGCGCGAAATGCACCAGTCGGGACGAGATTCTACCGCACCCCTAATTCTGTTTTCGCCCCACGATGGCACCCATTGAACTTTTGAAATGTTTGCCAACGCTTTTTTGCGCATATCGTATTTGTCGAGCGAAACAAACCACTGGTCCATAGCCCTGAATATAACGGGGGTTTTAGACCTCCAGCAATGGGGGTATTGGTGTGTTATCTTCTTCATTTTTAGAAGCGAACCGTTTGCCTCTATTTTTTCCAAAACCTTTATGTTGGCAACGCTTTTGCCGTTTACCTCCAAAACGCTTACGCCAACTAAGTCGGCTGGAATTTGCCCGTCGTCTACATACGCGCCGTCGTCGTCTAGGGGACAATACACTTCCAAGCCGTTTGCCAAGCCCGCCTGATAGTCTTCCAAACCGTGGCCGGGAGCAATGTGCACGCAGCCCGTACCGTTGTCTTCGGTAATGTAGGTTGCGGCAATTATGGGGCTTGCCCTGTCAATGAACGGATGCCTTGCCTTTAAGCCGGCAAGTTGCGCGCCCTTGCAAAGGGGTTTTACCGTTGCGTTTTCAAGCTCGCAATTTTTAATAAAATCTTCGGCCAATGCCGACGAAACCACAAACTGCCCCTTGTCGCATTCAACAACGCAGTAGTCGAAATCGGGGTGAACTGCAACCGCCAAGTTAGAAGGCAGTGTCCACGGAGTGGTTGTCCATATAACAATCTTGCCGTTTTTAAGCGAAAGCTTTTGTTTGGCTTCGTCGTCGAGGTTAAACGCAACCCAAATAGACGGGCTTGTGTGTTCCTGATACTCGATTTCGGCTTCCGCCAATGCGGTTTTGCAGGGAATAGACCAATATACGGGCTTTTTGCTGCGGTACACCAATCCTTCTTCTATAAATTTGGCAAAAGTCCTTAAAATTTCGGCCTCGTATTCGGGGTTTTTGGTTTTGTATTCGTGCTGCCAGTCGGCCAAAACGCCCAAGCGTATAAACTGCTTGCGCTGTTTTTCTATAAAGTCCGACGAAAACTTCGCACATTCGGCTCTAAGTTGAGCCGTTGTCAAAAAGCGCTTTTCCTCTTTAAGGATTTTAGAAACCTTGTGCTCTATGGGCAAACCGTGGCAGTCCCACCCCGGAACATAGGGCACTTTGTAACCTTTCATCGTCTTATACTTTATAACGATGTCCTTTAAAATTTTGTTGAGAGCCGTTCCTATGTGAACGTCGCCGTTGGTAAAGGGCGGGCCATCGTGCAATACAAACTTGGGACATCCCTCGCGCGATTTTTGAATGGTTTCGTACAGCTTGTTGTCGGCCCAATGCTGAATGCGCACGGGCTCGCGTTTAACCAAATCGCCCCTCATTGGGAAAGCGGTTTTGGGCAAATTTAAAGTGTCTTTATAATCTTTTCCTGCTTTTTCTGCCATAATCAAGTGTAAAAATTTTAGGAAATTTTGTCCTATTTTAGATATATGTCAACATATTAGACTTCATATTGCGGCGATTTTTGGATTTTTAAAAAAATTTTCGTGCGGCGGAATAACTGTACAAAAAATATTATTTTTTTGACAGAACAAGCCCGCGCCCTATCTTTTGCTGATTATGAAAAATTTTATAACCATACTTGCCCTGACTTTGCTTTTTGGCACAAATTGGCTAATTGCAAGCGACTACACAAAATATGTAAACCCTTTTATAGGCACTACTTATAACGGCCATGTTTTCCCCGGGCCTTGCATGCCGTTGGGTTTGGTGCAACCCAGCCCCGAAACGGGCAACGGCAACTGGAAATATACGGGCGGCTACAACCGCGACGACGACAAAATTTGGTTTTTCGGACAAACCCATATTAGCGGCACTGGCGTTGCCGATTTGGGCGATGCCGCCTTTATGCCATTTACGGGTAGCCCCTACAAAAATGACTTTAAAAGCACTTTTAATAAAAATTCCGAAATTGCAGAAATTGGCTTTTACAAAGTAGATTTAGCCGACGCGAAAGCCACAGTAGAAATAAGCTGCACCGAAAGAACCGCCATTTACGAAATTACTTTTAACGACGACAACGGCGGGCTTTATTTCGACTTTCAAAGCGGATTGACAAGCGATAGGTACGATTGGAAAAAGACCTACGACAACCGCGTTTTAAAGTCCGATATTCGGCAGCTTAGCCAGTTTGAAATTACTGGGGCACAAACCGTAACAAGATGGGTAAAGCGCGATGTCTTCTTCGACATTGTTTTCGACAAACCCATTAAAGACACCATTCTTACAAAGGCGCAACTCCCCCAAAGGGGCGACAAATTCACATTGCTTTTCGGGCTAAAGAAAGGCGAAACACTAAAGGTTAAAATTTCCCTTTCTACAGTAAGCGTTGAAAACGCGCAAATGAATCTGAAAGCGGAAATGCCCCACTGGGATTTCGACAAGGTTGTTGCCCAAAATAAGCTAGCATGGAACAAGATTTTAAATAAAATTCAGGCAAAAGGCAGCGACGACCAACTTGCAAACTTCTATACCTGTATGTACCACGCTTTTATACACCCCGCCAATATTGCCGATACAAACGGGCAATATAGGGGAGCAGACAACCTTGTAAAAACATCGCCAAGCGGCAACTACTATTCGCTGTTTTCGCTGTGGGATACCTACAGGGCAGAGCACCCCCTCTTTACCGTTATTGCCCCAGAATATGTAAACGACTTTGCCAACAGTATGCTTGCACACTACGACGCCCAGGGCTATATGCCTATTTGGACACTTTGGGGCAAGGAAAACCATTGCATGATTGGCAACCACTCTATTGCTGTTGTTGCCGAGGCTATCGCAAAAGGTTTTAAGGGCTTCGACTACGAAAGAGCTTTAAATGCCTTTGTAGATTCGGCCGACAAAAAGCTGCCAAAGTCGAACGGGAAAGAGCTTGAAAGGCAGGGATACTACTCGTACGACTATTTTAAAAACGAGTCGGTATCGAGAACACTTGAGGGCTGCTACGACGACTATGCCATAGCCAAAACCGCCCAAAAACTCGGCAAAAAAAACATAGAACAGCGTTTTACAAAACGCTCGCTTTTATACAGGAATCTGTTCGATTTTGATTTGCTTTTAATGAGGGCAAAAAATGCCAAAGGCGATTGGCGCGAGCCATTCGACCCCTTGGAACTTTCGCACGACGCAACTATGGGCGGAGACTTCACCGAGGGCAACGCCTGGCAATATACCTGGCACGTCCAGCACGACATCGACGGCCTTATAAATATGTTTGGCGGCAGCGAAAAGTTTTGCGAACGCCTAAACTATTTCTTTAAAAACACCGACAAACCAAAATCGCAGCGCAAGGGAACCACCCACGACGTTTCGGGTATGATTGGCCAATACGCCCACGGCAACGAGCCCAGCCACCACGTTATTTATATGTTTGCATTGGCTGGGCAAAAATGGCGCACGCAAGAGTTGGTAAGAGAGGTTTTCGACAAATTCTACCAGCCTACAATAGACGGCCTTTGCGGCAACGACGATTGCGGGCAAATGAGCGCGTGGGCGATATTCTCGGCAATGGGCTTTTACCCAGTAGACCCTGTTTCTACCGAATATGTTTTGGGAGCTCCCCAGCTGCCCGAAATGACTGTAAACCTTGCAAACGGCAAAACATTTAAGGTGCTAGCCCGCAACATTTCGAAGGCAAATAAATATGTAAAATCCGTTAAGCTTAACGGCAAACCCTACACAAAAAATTGCATAAGCCATGCCGACATTGTAAATGGTGGTGTGCTTGAATTTGAAATGACAAACACCCCGCAAAAATAATTTTTGCCAATTTACCAAACAAAAGGCGGCTTTAAAACAAGCCGCTTTTTTTGTAAACGTTTATGTATATTTATTTGACATAACCTAGTAAAGCCAAGAGAATTTACAACATCTATGATAAACAAACTATTTGCAACAACAGCGTTGTTTGCGGCCGCCATTTTGGGGGTAAACGCGCAAACCGACTACACAAAATATGTAAACCCATTTGTGGGAACTGCCTATAACGGCCATGTTTTCCCCGGGCCTTGCATGCCGTTGGGGCTTGTGCAGCCCAGCCCCGAAACCGGCAACTGCTCCTGGCGTTATACAAGCGGCTATAACAA
>JAXFOH010000056.1:0-13450 GCA_034180465.1 Opitutales bacterium | reverse complement strand
GGCAAAAATCGCAAAGTGCCCCGAAATTTGCGTGTGCACGCCGCCTTCGCCCGAAGGCAAAATAAATTCCAAACTGCTTTGCGCACTAAAATTTTTGGGCATAAGCGAAATTTACAAATGCGGAGGTAGCCAGGCAATAGCTGCAATGGCTTTGGGTACAAAAACCATAAAGCCGGTAGACAAGCTTTTTGGCCCCGGCAACGCATTTGTTATAGAGGCAAAAAGGCAGATGTTCGGCAAGGTTGGCGTAGACTTGCTGCCAGGCCCTAGCGAAGTTTTGATATTGTCCGATAGCACGGCTTCTGCAAAATACGTTGCAGCCGACCTTCTTTCGCAAGCCGAACACGGTTCGGGCAGGGAGCGCATATTCTATGTTTCAACTTCCGAAGCTTTGCTTAAAAAAGTTTTAAGGGAAATAGAAATTCAGTCGCAAACATTGTCGCGCAGGGAAAAGTTGAAGGCGATTATAGAAAACTCTACCTACGTTATACACTGTCCCGACATTAAAAGCGCAGCCTACGTTGCAAACCGCATAGCCCCAGAACATATGGAGCTTCAGGTTGCCGCCAAAGACTTGCCCTATTTGGAAAAGAACATAAAAACCGCAGGCGCGATTTTGGCGGGCGAATATACCCCCACCGTTTTGGGCGACTTTACAGCTGGCCCCAGCCACACCTTGCCCACAGGCGGAACGGGCAGGTTTTCGGGCGGCTTGCAGCTTATAGATTTTATGCGCAGGTCGTCGTTCGTAAAGTACGACAAAAAGTCGATTGCGAGGGCAGCCTCCGTTGTTGCGGCGTTCTCTAAAATGGAAATGCTAGACGCCCACGGAGCGTCGCTTTTAAAGCGTTTGTAATCCGCAAAATTTGAGAAAGCCCAGCATAAACAAGCTGGGCTTTTTTATGCAAAAAAACAAAAAAATTTCTTTCAAGACAAATAAGTTTTTTTGAAAAAATTTTATATTTAATGCGGTTTTATTCTGCAAATATTTAGAAAGGCGGATAAGACGAATGCGCTTGGACCAAACGGAGGAATGCCGCGCAATATTCTATTTGCAAAGGCGGGTTAGCCGTTGCAAATTTATACTATAACCGGCCTTTGCTGGGGGCAATGCGTCAATCGCTTGGCGCAAGATGATGTTTGCCTGCTGTAGCTATGGCATTCACTCGGTTATTTTTAAATAGGACGAACAATACGTGCGGATAGACGATAATGCAAGCATTCCAAGCAAACGAGTGAATGCCTGAGATTTCGACAAAAAATCAGTCTTTTGCCGACAGTATTCTAAGCGCGCTTAGCATAAAATATTCCAGAGCGGTTGTGTCCTTTAAATTTAGCTCCATTAAAGACGCGCATTGCTCTAGCTTTTCGGTGCAAGCTCCTATTTTAGAGATTGAAATTTCGCCCGAACTTGCAGAATTTAAAACGGCGTTTTCCATTTGCGAAAGCATTTTCTTTGTAAGGCTTTTGCGTTCGGAAGCCTTTATTGCCTCTAGCTGTTCGTCGTCCAACTCTTCGCTTGTAGCTTCGTCTACAACCGAGTCGGAAAGTTCTTTTGCAACAAGCGCAAAGCGCGAAAGCAGCAAGTAGCACTGCGTTATATTTGCAACCGCCTCTTTCGAATTTGCTGGTGTTGCGCATTTTTTAATCCAGTTTTCAAAATCGCCAATCCATTCCGACCACTGCTCGTCGTCTATGCCTTCGGCGTCGGATTGTATTTTCACGATAATGCAACGGCTTTTTATTGTGTCTAATATATCGTTTGCGCGCTGTGTAATTAAAATTATGGTAGTTTGTTGGGGCGGCTCTTCAAGCGTCTTTAAAAATGCGTTCGCCGATTCCTGGTTCATTCGGTCGGCTTCGTATACAAGGGCAACCTTTGCGCCGCCTGCGTTCGACGTTTGCCTAAGCTCGGCAAGCAAGTGGCGCATTGTATTTTGCGGCCAGTTGCCCCGCGACTTTTCAGAATCGCTGCCAATTTTTATTATGCGCATTTTGCCTTCGGGGCGAAGGGTAAAAAAGTCGGGGTGCTTTGTGCAGTCGGCGCATTTCAAGATTTGCGATGCCAGTGTTTTTGCAACTTCCTCCAGACCGTTAAGCGAAGGGCCATATAGCAGAATAGAGTGGTGCAGCCTCTTTGCGTTATATGCAGTTAGCAGAATGTCGTATGCTCTTTGTTCTGACTTGTTCATAGCGCAAATTTTTCGATTACCGCCTTTGTTATCTTTGCAAAAGTTTCATCCTTGCTGCCCGAAACGTCTATAACGGCAAAGCGTTGCGGGTTTTCTTTTGCCGCCTGCAAAAAAGCGTTTCTTACGTTGTTGTAAAACGAAATGTTCTGCGAGCCCATTCTGTCGGCTTGGGCGTTGTCGCGTATGCTTGCTCGCCTAAGCCCCTCCTGCACGGGAATGTCTAGCAACAGTGTAAGTTGCGGCATAGTGCCCGAAACAGCAAAGTCGTTTATGTATTTAACTTCGTTTATATCGAGCCTGCGTGCAGCTCCCTGATATGCCATTGTCGAGTCGTAGAACCTGTCGGAAATAACGCACTTGCCCTCGCATAATGCGGGGTTTATTACTTCGTTCACGAGTTGTGCTCTGGCGGCCGCAAAAAGCAAAAGCTCGGTTTTAGAGTACATATTCGCCGATTTTTTGCCGTCTAAAAGAATTTCTCTAATCCTCTCTGAAATTGTATTGCCGCCGGGTTCTCTTACAACAACGCAGTCTAGGCTGCGCTGTTTTAAAAATTCGCAAAGCGATTTTATGTGAGTGCTTTTGCCGCAACCCTCGCCGCCTTCAAACGAAATGAACATAGATTTTTTCATCGTGTAAAATTATGTTTGGTAAAAGATTTTTCGTAAAGCTTTTTTACGTTTTTGTAGCAGGCAAATTTTTTTGCGAGTTTTTTGCGTGCGTTTAATTCGCAAAAAATTTTGCGGTGTTGTAAAAATTTATGCTTGAGTTTTTGTTCTTAAATTTTCATATTCAAAAAAGAGAAAACAAATTTGGCAGTAGCACTTCTAAAAAATCGGCCTTTAATGAAAAAATATATTTATAGCTGTTTTCGAAATTCCGACGCAAAGCCGGGGGCTGTAAGGGTGTCGGGTTTGCCAAACAAAATATGCTGCAACGCTTTTTTTAATTTTCGCGGCAAAGGCGCAAACGCTTTTGCCCGCGGATATTCACATAACACTAACACTAAAAACTATAATACATTATGGCAGTAGCAAAGAAAAAAGCAGTAGCAAAAAAAGCTCCCGCAAAGAAGGCGGTAGCCAAAAAAGTGGTGGCTAAAAAGCCCGTTGCGAAAAAGGCCCCCGCTAAAAAAGTTGTAGCCAAAAAGGCAGTGGCAAAGAAGGCGGTAGCTAAAAAAGCCCCCGCTAAAAAAGCAGTTGCCAAAAAAGCGGTAGCCAAGAAAGCTCCCGCAAAGAAGGCAGCAGCTAAAAAAGTAGTGGCAAAGAAGGCGGTTGCGAAAAAGGCCCCCGCTAAAAAATGCTGCAAAAAATGCTCCTGCAAAAAATAGTGGCATAAGGTTTTTTTATTTATATAGGTTCGGCTCTTTGCCGAACCTTTTTTGTTTTTTTACGCACCATAAAATGAAAGCGGCGCAAATTTTTGCGCGGGCAAACCTTTTTTTGAGATGACAATACAAATTCTACAAAATTGTAGAAAGCCGTGCTTTTTTGGTTAAGTCTGGCAAAAAAGGGCATATAATTGTTGCAATTTTTGCAAATAGGCTTTGGAATCTGCTCTTAAAACTATGAAAAATAGACTATCTGACTGGGCAAGAAATATTTCTCCTTCGCCGACCTTGGCGGTCGACGCAAAAGCAAAGGCTTTGAAAGCCGCAGGCAAAGACGTTTGCGGTTTCGGAACGGGCGAGCCCGATTTCGATACCCCCGCCTTTATTAAAGACGATTGCGTTAAAGCCTTGTTGGGCGGAGCTACAAAATACATAAATTCGGCGGGGCTTCCCGAATTGAGAAGCGCGTTGGCTGATATGTATAACGAAAAGAAAAACCTTAAAGATATTAAGGCCACAAATATGATTGTTTGCCCCGGCGGCAAGTTTGCGTGCTACTTGTCTATTTTGGCGGTATGCGGCATTGGCGACGAAATTATTATTCCTGCTCCCTATTGGGTAAGCTACCCCGAGATGGCGAAGTTGGCGGGGGCAAAACCCGTGTTCGTATATTCCGACGACACAACCGATTTTAAACCTACAGTAGAAAGCATAGAAAAGGCAATAACGCCCAATACAAAGCTTTTGATTTTAAACAGCCCATCTAACCCGACAGGTTCGGTTTATACAAGGGAAGAGCTAAAGGCCATTGCCGACTTAGCAATTAGGCACGACTTTTTTGTATTGTCAGACGAAATTTACGAAAACTTGGCATACGATGGCGTAACAACGCAGTCGATAGCCGCGATTTCGGAAGAAATGCAGCAAAGAACGATCGTGGCTTCTGGCTTTAGTAAGTCGTATGCGATGACCGGTTGGAGACTTGGCACGGTATGCGCACCCGACGATATAGCGAAAGCGGTTGCAAACCTTCAAAGCCAAACAACGTCTAACGCCACAACATTTGCCCAATACGGGGCATTAAGCGCACTTAAAAATGCCGACAAAGCGAAGGAATCGATAAAGGCAATGTTGCAGAAGTTCGACGAAAGAAGAAGAAAAATGCTTGCGGGCTTAAATGCCATAGACGGTATTACCTGCAATACCCCCAAGGGCGCGTTTTATCTATTTCCGAACATCTCGGCGTTTAAAATGTCGTCGTCGGAATTCTGTTCGAAGCTGCTAGAAGAAGAGCTTATGGCGATAGTTCCCGGCGTGGCTTTTGGTGCCGACAACTACGTTCGCTTTAGCTATGCGGTTTCCGACACCGTAATAGAAAAGGGTCTCGAAAGAATTGCGCGCTTTTGCGCAAAGCTAAGCAAATAGTTTTTAATGCGTGCGCAAATTTTAACGGTTTGCGCACGTTTTTTATGCACTTTAAATGGACGCAAAGGAAGAGCTAAAAAAAGGTTTTATATCGGACTCGCTTGAGGATACAGAGCGCGTTGCAGCCGCCTTTGCCCTACAGATTGAAAAAGACGCCTTTATAACCCTTAGCGGCGACTTAGGCGCGGGCAAAACCGCCTTTGTTAGAGCCATAGCCAAGGCATTGGGCGTAAAAGCGCAGGTAAAAAGCCCCTCGTTTAACATTTGCAATATTTACCCCGAAGGGCTTGTTCATATAGATGCCTACCGCATTAAAGGCAGCTTCGACCCAAGCGATTTCCTTATAGACGAGCTTGCGGCAACACCCACCATTATTTGCGTAGAGTGGCCCGAGATGATTGCCGACTTTATTCCCCAAAACGCCTACAAACTTAAGTTTACGTTAAACGGACAAAGCCGCAAAATAGTTTTAGAGTGATTTTTTAACTATAAGCTGCGTTTGCATTGTAGCCAGCGTTTCGCCTCCGCAGGCAATTTCAACAAGGGCAACCAAAGTTTTTTCGCTTTCAAAAACGGTTTTTGCCTTTGCAAAAATTTCGCATAGCGGTTTTGCGGGCTTAATATATAAAATGTTTGCGTTGCAAGAAACCGCTTTTTTGCCGTTTTGGTTTGCGAGCAACGCCGCGCAATAGTCTGCCATAGAAAATAAAAAGCCGCCGTGTACCAAATCCAAGGCGTTTGTGTCGTCGTTTTGGGGTGTGGCTTTAATTTTTACAAAATCCGGCTTTCTTTCGACAATTTCAAAGCCAAGCTTCTTTGCAAAATATTCGTTTTCTATTGTAGTCATATTTTTAACTTTCGCACCGCGTATTTTATCGGGCAAGCCAAAAATATTTTAGTAAAGTCTTTTTTTTACGAAATTTTATATATGAATAGAATAAAATGCGTAAAGGCGCGCGAAATTTTAGACTCGCGGGGGAACCCAACGGTGCAGGCTGAAGTTTTTTTGGACAACGGAATTTCGGCCGAGGCGGCCGTGCCAAGCGGGGCTTCGACGGGGCAAAAAGAAGCGTTAGAGCTGCGCGACGGCAATGTTCGCTTTAAAGACAAAAAAATGCAAAAGCTTGCAAAAAAGAGATTTTCAGGGCGCGGAGTATTGGCGGCCGTTGCAAATGTAAACGGCAAAATATCTAGGGCTGTTTCGGGTATCGGCATCTTAAACCAAGGCGAAATAGACGCTGTAATGGTAGAGCTAGACGGCTCTTCCGATAAATCTAAGCTTGGGGCAAACGCCATTTTGGCGGTTTCGCTTGCGTGTGCAAGGGCTGCGGCAAGGTCTTTAGATATAGAGCTTTTTAGATATTTAGGCGGCATAAACGCAAACGTGTTGCCCGTGCCTATGATGAACGTTTTAAACGCGGGCGCCCATAGCGATGCACCCGTAGACATTCAGGAATTTATGATAGTGCCCAAAGGCTTTTGCTCTTTCCCAGAATCGCTTAGGGCATCAGTTGAGGTTTTCCAGACGCTAAAAAACGTACTTAAAAAATCGGGCTACTCTACCGCGGTAGGCGACGAGGGCGGCTTTGCCCCGAATATTCGCGGCACTGAAGACGCATTAGACATTATCTCGAACGCCGTATGCGATGCAGGCTACATTTTGGGCAAAGAGTTTTTCTTTGCTTTAGATGTTGCGTCTTCGGAATTTTACGATGAAAAAAGCGGCGAATATGTCTTTAAAAAATCGGGAGGTATGCGCTTAAATTCTGCGCAAATGGTAGAATATTTAGCCGCGCTTAAAAGACGCTACCCCATAATTTCCATAGAAGACGGCTGCGCCGAAAACGACTGGAAAGGTTGGCAAATTTTAACTGAAAAGCTTGGCAAAAACACCCAGTTGGTTGGTGACGATCTAATGGTTACCAACATGCGCTACATAAAAGAGGCAGTGGAAAAGCGCGTTGCAAATGCTGTTCTTATAAAGCCCAATCAAGTTGGCACATTAAGCGAAACAATGGAAGCTGTTTCGTATGCAAAGCAAAACGGCTATAAGTGTATAATTTCTCATCGTTCGGGCGAAACAGCCGACACTTTTATTGCCGACTTGGCAGTTGGCGTAAATTCGGGTCAAATAAAAACGGGCTCGCTAAGCAGGTGCGACAGAACTGCAAAATACAACCGCCTTTTAAAGATACAAGAGCTTTTGGGCAATTCGGCTGTGTTTGGCTAACGTAGCGCATTAAAATTTTGCACAAAAAAGCCCCAAAGTTTTTTTGGGGCTTTTGTTTTTTTTGTTTACTAGAAAGTTTTTTTGCTAATGCCCAAATGTTTTTCAACATCTCTTAGGCGGTCTAAAAGTTCGGGCAACTTGGTCTTTAAAATGTCTATTTTATGCGCCTTTACATAGGGCATAGGAGGTGTGCCGCGCATATAAGACCCTGCGGGAATGTCGCCGTTTACGCCGCTTTGGCCGCCAAGCATAACGCCGTCGCCAATATTTAGGTGGCCTGCAACGCCAACTTGCCCGCCCAATACTACATAGTTGCCAAGCTTTGTGCTGCCCGAAATGCCAACCTGCGAAACAAACAAACACCCTTGCCCAGTTTGCACGTTGTGCGCAATTTGCACAAGGTTGTCTATCTTGGTTCCCTGGCCAATCAAAGTTTTGTCGAATCTTGCCCTGTCTATGCAGGTGTTTGCCCCAATTTCAACATCGTCTTGAACGCACACAATGCCTATTTGCGGAACTTTTGTGTGCTGGCCGTTTACAAATTCGTAGCCGTAGCCGTCCGAACCTATAACAACTCCGGGCTGCAGCCTTACGCGGTCTTTAAGAACGCATCTGTCCATAACAACGGCGTTGGGCATAAGAAAACAGTCTTCGCCCAAAGAGGCGTTGCGCCCTATATAGTTGTGGGCTTGCAATACGGTGTTTTTGCCGATAACTGCGCCGTCTTCTACAATGCAAAGCGCTCCTATGTGGGCGGTTGGGTCTATTTTAGCCGTTTGCGAAATTACCGCGGTAGGGTGCACAAAACCCGCTTTCGGGGCAGGCCTCAGTTGCTTTTCTAAAATTGCGCAAAGCTTCGAAAGCTCTGCCGACGGGTTTTCGGCTCTGAAAATAGATGCGTTTTCGGGAAGCTTGCCCTTATATGAATTTGGCAACAGCAAAATCTTTGCTTTTGTTTCGGGAACTAAGTGCGAATATTTTTTGTTGCCCAAAAAGCTAAGATCGTTTTCAGTAGCGGACTCTAGGCTTGCTATGGAGCTTATCGCGGCGTTTAAGTCGCCCTCGAAAGCCGAATTTTCAAATATGGTTGTAAGTTCTTTTGCCGTGAATTGCATAAATTATTTCCTTTTCTGTTTTTCGTTGTCGGGGTATTCGACGCGCGAGTGGTATATGTTGAGCAGCGAAAACGCAAACGATTCCCTTATTTTTGTAAGTTGCCTTACAGTTATGGGCGCATCGTCTAGCTGACCGTCGGTCATCTTTGCGTGGAATATTTTTGCTATAAGCTCGTCTACCGAATGCGGCGAAACCTTTTTTAGGCTGCGCGACGCCGCTTCGCAAGAGTCGGCAAGCATAATAATGGCGGCTTCCGCGCTTTGCGGCTTCGGACCGTCGTAGCGGTAGGTGCTTTCGTCTACACCCGCCATACGCAGGGCGTTTTCAAGGTTGCTTTGCTTCGTTTCGGCAACCGCCTTTTGCGCTTTTGCGAAGAAGTAGCTAATTATTGAAGTGCCGTGGTGCTGCTGAATTATATCGCAAATTTGGCGCGGCAGATTGTTGTCTTCGGCCTTTTCCCTGCCTTCGGATATGTGGTTTTTAATTATCAACGCCGACATAGACGGGCTTTGCTCGTCATGCGGGTTGTCCATACCTCTTTGGTTTTCCGAGAAAAAGTGGGGCTTTGTTATTTTGCCTATATCGTGGTAAAGCGCGCCAACCCTGCAAAGCATATAGTTTGCCTTTATTTCCTTTGCGGCTCGTTCAGCCAGTTGCGAAACCATTATGCTATGCAAAAATGTTCCCGGTGCGTCTCTTTGTAGCTCGCTTAAAAGATTGTTAGAATAGTCGCTAAGCCCGAAAAGCGTAATGTTGGAACACGAGTCGAACATTTGCTCGAACCAGCGCAACACTCCCAAAATTATAAGACCGGAAACAAAGCCAACAATAACCGCATTTAGCGACTGTATGGCAATTGTCTCTAAATTTTCGTTTTCTGCCATATTTGTAAAAAGGCAGCCCAAACTTACTATTACGCCCGAAAAGAAGCAGCTCCACATTATCCTGTTTCTAGATGTTGCCTTTTCGCAGGCGTAAACGGAGGCAAGCGTTGCAATAAACGCTATAATAAAGAATTCCAAGCTTTCGCCTATCATTATGGTCGAAAACGCGCAGAGCATAAGCGAAAGCACAAAGCCCGTATATGCCGTTGCAATCAAGGCCTGAATTACGGGGCCTATAAGCACGGGCAAAGCATACGCAAAATATACAAGGCTAGACGACCCCCAAAGCGTTGCCTTTTCGGTAAAGTCTATAAAAAATCTTATAAACAAAAGGTTTAATATAAGCAAAGTTACAAACGAAAAGATTGTCTGCTTTCTTTTGCTTTTCGGGTTTTTGCTAACGGTTATAAACAAGGCCGCAGCCGAAATCAAAAATATCGAAATCGTAAAATTGCTAAGCGAGCCAAGCCCCATTTTATCGGAAGCCTTTTTTGCTGCTGCAAGCGCCTTGCGATACTCTATTATTTTTTCCTGAACAAGGGGCAGAATGTCTTTTGTGGACTCGGCGATAATGTCGCCCTCTCTTACGTGAACGACAACGGGTTTTACCGCATTTCTTGCCTCGTTTTTGTTTTTTACGGTTGTCTCTTCGTCGTAGGCAATGTTCGGGCGTATCATATTCGAAAACACCCTAAAGAACGCGTGAGAAAGGTTTTCGTTGTAGCCGATGGCGTTTATGTTGCGCCTAAGTTCGCGTCTTGCATGCGATTCGCTCCGCTTGCCGTCTATGTTTGCAAAATTTATGTTCGACGCCGCTTTCGAGGTAAAAGTTGGATCTGAATCGGCGTAAACGCCGCTTTTTAATATATTTTTGCATGGGAACGCCGCGTATTTGAATTTTTTTGCAAAGTCGTCGCCGTTTGTGTTTTCAAGAATAATCTGCAAATCGGCGGGGTTTATGTTTACTCTTGCGGTTTTCCTTAACGTTTCGGCAAAGTCGTCGTAGATTTTCGAGTGCGTTTTTTGTTCCGCCGACAATTCCGCATAGCTTTTTTCTATTTCGCCGAATTCCTTTAAAAGGGCGTTAATTGCCGAGTCGAAGTCGTTAAGCGACTTTTCGTCTATCTTGTACGAGGGCACAATCATATCGGCGTTTTGGTCGCGCCTATTTTTTGTGATAATGTCGCTTGTATACGAAAAGTTTATTGTCGATATAATGGGGTAATTGTCGGGGCGGTTTATTACAAACTGCGCCTGCGTTCTCGAATTCCCGAAAAAGCATATCGTGTCGCAAACAATCGAAGTTAGTATTACAAACAAAACTCCAAGAAGCGTTTTCTTCTTGAAAATAACCGATGTTGCCGCCGTTGTTAGCAGGGGCTTTTTTGAATGTTTTCTTTTTCTAATCATTTCTTAGCCACAAATCTTTGCCTTTGGCTTCGTAGGCTTGTATTATTTTTGTCACAAGGCGGTGTCTTACAACATCGCCGCTTTCGAACTTGAAAACGCAAATATCGTCTATGTCGGTTAAAATTTCAACCGCGCCTTTTAAACCCGATTTCTTATGCTTGGGCAAGTCTATTTGGGTTATATCGCCCGTAACAATCATTCGCGAATTTTCGCCGAGGCGTGTAAGGAACATAAGCATTTGTTCCATTGTTGTATTTTGCGCTTCGTCTAAAATTATGTAGGCGTTTGACAGTGTTCTGCCGCGCATATAGGCCAGGGGGGCAATTTCTATAATGCGCTTTTCGGTAAGGAGGGTAGTTTCTTCGTAGCCTAGCATATCGTATAGAGCATCGTATAAAGGACGCAAATACGGCAGCAGCTTTTCCTGCAAATCTCCCGGCAAAAAGCCGAGGGCTTCGCCCGCTTCAACTGCTGGTCTTGTAAGTATTATCTTTTCTATTTTACCGTCTAGCAACGATTTAACCGCCGAAGCTACCGCCAAATAGCTTTTCCCCGTTCCAGCGGGGCCTATTCCTATAACAATGTCGTTTTCGGCTATGGCCTGCAGATATTTCTTTTGTTTTATGTTTTTTGGGACTATGCTTTTTCGCTTTAGCGAAATTTTAAGCGTGTTGCCGAAAAGTTCTTCAATTTCACCCATCTTGCCGGAAACAGATTTTTCCAGCAAATTTTTAAAATCTGAATCGGAAATTCTAAGCCCCTGTTTTTGCGCGGTGTTTAGTGCGTTAAAAAAGCGCGCTGCCAATTCTGTGTTTTCTGGCTTGTCGGATTCTATCTTTAGCCAGTCGTCTCTAGACGCAAGCGTTGCCGAAAAAGTTTTTTCGGCAAGCAAAAGGTTTTTTGGGTTGTTCCCGCATAGTTGGGAAAGCACCCTCTGGCTTTGAAATGTAAGGGTTTGTTCGTACATTGGCTATTTCTTTTCTTGCAGGGCTTTTAAGGCTTTCACAAGCCTTTCCCACAAAAAGTCCATAGATTCGGGCAAAACCTTTGTGTTTGCTATAACGGGCATAAAGTTTGTATCGCCATCCCAACGGGGCACAACGTGGCAGTGCAGGTGCTGCGGTATTCCAGCTCCCGCTTTCGAGCCCAAGTTAAAGCCCACGTTGAAACCGTCGGGCTTCATTGCCTTTGTTAAAATTTCCTGTGCCAAAATTATAGCATCGAAATATTCGGTCTTTTCCGCCTTTTTTAAATCGGCCATTTTGGATACCTGCCTAAGAGGAATAACAAGCAAATGTCCGCAGTTGTAGGGAAACTTGTTCATTACTATATAGCAATATTTTCCCTTCCAGATAAGGTGTACGCTTTTTTTATCTTTTGTTTTGGGAATTTCCACAAAAGGGTTTTTATGGCCTTGCCCCTCTTCTTTTGGGGCATCTATGTATGGCATTCTCCAATATGAGTGCAACTTTTCCATATCCTATATATTTTCCGCAAATTAAATCATAAAAGCTTGTTGCGTGTCAACAAATAAGGCTTGGGGGCAATTTTGCCCGAAAAAGAGGTGCTTAAACTGCCTGTCTTTTGTCGTTTGCGGGCACAAAAAAGCCCCTTTATTTGAAAAGGGGCGCTTTTATGCATTAGCGGTTTTCGTAACGCTGACGCAACATATTGTTGAAGGCTGCAACCTTGCGCTTGCGGCGTCTTACTTCGCAGGGCTTTTCAAAATAACGCTTCTGACGAGCGTCGCGGATAATGCCTTCGCGGTCTAGCTTCTTTTTGAGCCTGCGAAGCACTTTTTCCATAGCTTCACCCTTGCGGATTTTTAATTCTATTGCCATTGTGTTAGGTTCACCTCCTTCAACTTCTCCAAAGAGAAAAGAATTACGAGAGTGTTTTATTTTTTATGCGCGTCAAGCCTTTTCGCAAAAATAGTGCAAAAATAAAAATTTTTGGCTGTTTGTTCCGAAAAAGGTTGCCAACACCCCCCGTTATGCGATTTAAATTATTCCCCGTTTATGAAGTACATTTTTATCACAGGCGGAGTTGTTTCATCGTTGGGCAAGGGGCTTACGTCGGCGTCTTTGGGTGCCGTGCTAGAGTCCAGAAACTTAAAGGTTCGCATTCAGAAATTCGATCCTTATCTTAATGTAGACCCAGGTACAATGAGCCCGTTTCAACACGGCGAAGTATACGTTTTAGACGACGGAGCCGAAACCGACCTAGACTTGGGGCACTACGAAAGATTTACAAATTCGGTTCTTTGCAAATCTAACAGCGTTTCTTCGGGCAAGATTTACGAAAGGGTGATTCAAAAAGAGCGCAACGGCGACTATTTGGGCAAAACCGTTCAGGTTATACCCCACGTAACGAACGAAATTAAACGCCGCATATACGAAGGCGGCGGCGATGCCGACATTCTCATTACCGAATTGGGCGGAACTACCGGCGACATAGAAGGGCTTCCATTCCTAGAAGCTTTGCGTCAGTTTAGCCTGGAAGTTGGCAAGGAAAACGTTTTGTTTGTTCACGTTACTCTAATTCCATACCTTAAGGCAGCAGGCGAGCTTAAAACAAAGCCCTCGCAGCAGAGCGTTGCAAAGCTTAGGGAAATTGGCATTCAGCCCGACATTTTGGTTTGCAGAACCGAGCACCCAATTAGCGAAGATATGCGCCAAAAGCTTTCGCTATTTTGCAATGTAGAGCCTGCCGCCGTTATCGAGGAGATGGACGTTGAAACCTCGATTTACGAGCTTCCCCTTGTTTTGGCGGAAGAAAAGATGGACGAGCTTGTTGTAAAAAGGCTTGGCATTAAGTGCAACGAGCCCGATATGTCGAAATGGCGCGACATTATACATCGCAT
>JAXFOH010000055.1:0-3362 GCA_034180465.1 Opitutales bacterium | reverse complement strand
ATACGCAAAAAAACGCCGCTTTGTTTTTCGGCGTTTTTTTAGATGAAGTTTGTGTTTTCGATTTTAAGCGTATGCCCTGATTTCCGACACCGTAATTTTGGGCGAACCGTTGGTTGCCAAAATTTCGGCGCGCAATGCAATTATGGAAACTTCGTTAAAGCTTAGCCTTACCAAGCGTTGCGAGTTGTTGCGAACCGAACATAACTTCTTTTGCCCGCCGTTTTCCAAAGTTGCAATAACGTCGAAATCTTTTACTAGCTCTTTTTGCGCGCCGCGGTGCATATGTTTTAGCAGATATGCCGAATGCGTCATAGACAGTTCCGTGCAACCGCCGTAAAATGTAAATTGCATATTCGAAATTTTTACGGGGCTGTTCCACTTAAGTTCAATCCACTGCTTTTCGGCGGCATCGGCAACCCATCTGTTTTTGTTTTCTTTGGGCTTGTCTATAACCACGCCGCTTAAAACATTTTCGGGGCTGCTGTTTTCCATACTAGACGAAGCCGAAACTTTTGCATTTCTTGCCAAGTCTTTCGGGTCTTGGTTTTTTATGCCTATAATGGTTTGGTCATCCTTCAATAGCGTTTGCTGAAGCTCGAAAATGCGGTTTTTGTCTGCACGCAACTGGCATGGCAAAATGTTTTTGTCCAAACAAATTGCGGCGGCAGTTCCAACCGCCTGCCCTACCGCCGAACAGGTAGACATTACCCTTGTAGACGTAAACGCAACGTGGCTGCAGCTTATGTTGCGCCCCGCCATCATCAAATTTTTAACGTTCTTTGAATATAGCGAAGAAAAGCCTATGTTGTAGTACGGCACTTTGCCGAACTGGCGGCAGGGTTTGCGATCGCTGGCGTAAAAGCCCTTTGCCGGGTGGTCGTCCATAGACCAGCCGCCAACTGCAACGGCGTCGTCAAAGTCGCGCCATTTGCCCATAATGTCGTGCTCAGTCATAATGCGTTCGCCAACAATCCTGAAAGTGTCGCGCCTGCCGGGAACCATTGCAATGCTGTCTAACGCCCTATTTGCAGCCGCAGGGAATTTTCCGCTGTTTTTAATATAATCCCACACGCCCATTACAATCGAAAGCAATTCGAAGCGCAATTTTTCGTTGTCGCCAATGGCGTCGCCGTCACCGCCAAGCTCTATCCACCAATAGCCGTAAGCTAAACCGTCGCTTTTAAAGCCCCTAAATTTCAGCTGTTCGGGAGTGATTTTCTTTGCCCACACAGGCGGGGTATATGGCATGGGCTTGTCGTACAACTTAGAGGTAAACATTATAGACGAGCCCTGCCTTGTACCTACGGGGTCGAAATCGGCAAAGGATTCGCCGAACCTTTTCGAGCCGTCTCTGCCCGACATAACTTCGGCGTTTGCTTCCATTGCAAGTGTGCTGTCGCCCGTGCAGTCTATAAATATTTTTGCCGAAATTTTATAGAGCTTGCGCGAAGTTGAACACCTGGCATAGGCCGCCAAAATTTTTTCGCCATCCATATCCACAGCGCAGACGGCGGTGTCTAAAAGCAGCGTTATATTTTTTTCGCTTACGCACTTGTCGTATAGCAAAAAGTCCCACATTTCCCAGGCTAGCTGCGGGTTGGTTGCCGCATTTGCAAGTTTAAGCTCTTCTATAATGCCGCCTTCGCGCCAGCCTGTGTTGGGAGAAAACACCCCCAGCGGGTGCATTTTAATTTCCGAGCTTGAATTGCCGCCAAGCCTAGACCTGTCTTGGACAAGCACAACTTTTTTGCCGTGGCGCGCCGCCGAAATTGCGGAACATATGCCGGCCAAGCCGCCGCCTGCCACAAGAATGTCGCATTGCAGTTCAACGGTGTCTTCTAAAATACCAACGGCGTCTTTGGGCGAAAAGCTATGCTTTTTTGCCCCGCTTTTAGCCTGATTTGCCGAAGCTGTTTTTGGTGCCGAAACAACCAAACTATAGCCGCACATTGCGGCCGATGTGGTTAAAAAATTGCGCCTATTAAATTTTCTCATATATAATAATCCCCGTTGCCTACTTTATGCGTTTTGCCGAATTTGCGCTAACAAAGCACGCCTACGAAACTGAAAAATTTTGCATAACTTTGCAAACAAATTTTGCGGGGATTCGCCGCTACTTACTTTGCTGGCGGTTTTCTTTTTTTTTCCGATTTTTTAGGCTCGTTTTCGGCAACCTTTTTCGGACGCCCCACAGGGGCAGCAACCCTAACAAAACAGTCTTTTACAAAATCTTTTGTTGGCGGTTTTAAAAATTCCCACACGGGCATTTTGCAGTTTTCGGCAATGCGCACTATGGTGTCTAGCCTGATATATTTTTTTCGCCCCGACTCCAAGTCTTGATAAAACTTATAGTCCAGCCCAAGCTTTTCGGCAAAAGCCTCTTGTGTTAAAGACTTGGCACTGCGCAAAAGCCTAAGCCTCTTGCCAATAAAAAGCATATAGTTCATCTATAAATTGTAATTGCTTTTTTGCACATAAAACACCTGTTAGTTGACGGTGCTTTTATCTTGACAGGCAATATTTACGCAAAATTTTTTGCGCAAAATGCCGTTAAAACGCCACGCCGAACTGCGCGCCCAGAACAAGGGCGTCTGGATATGCCCCACCTTTTGTGTTTATTATATATTGAATGTCGGGCTGCAAAAACAGGAATTTGTTTACCTGAATTTTATAGTTTAGCTCTAGCACCATTTCGTACGAGCCTTTTTCGGGAGCAAGTAGCTTGTCGGAATATTTGCCGTAGGCAACGGCAAAGCAAAGAACGTCGTCAGCGCGAGATTTAAAGGGGGCGTTAAACAGCAAGCCGCCGCAGGCAAAAAACGGCATATACGCCAAATTTTCGTTAGGGTCGTATTGCACTGCAGCCCAGGCAATAATGCCGCGCAAATCTCTGTATGCGTTGGAAGTGTCGCGCGTTATATAAGAAGCTTTTTCCCTTTTTGGCATACCCATATTCCAAACCATATAGTCGGCCTGAAAATATAGGCTGCAGTTAAAATACGAATATTTGTTTGGGTCGTCGTTATGGGGGGCATTGTACCAGTCGGAAATTATACCCACCGAAATGTTTGCCGGCGATTTGCCGCTGTCGTCGTGGTTAATATCCCAGCCAATTTCAAAATTTGCGTTTACTCCAATGCTCTTTTCGAAAGACCAGTCCAGCCCGTGCCTTGAATTTGCGTCTTGCGAAGGATCGTTAATTTGGTACACCCCCGCCTTTATGTAGGCTCCGTCTTTTTGCGCGATGTTTAAATATGCGCTCCACACGCCCGAAGGATATGCAGAAAGCTTTGTTTGGTAGAACATACCAACGGGATTTCCGTCTACCGAATTGCTCATATATAGCCAATATATGGGCTTGG
>JAXFOH010000023.1:0-8822 GCA_034180465.1 Opitutales bacterium | reverse complement strand
TTAGCCGCCAAATAGTCGCTTTCGGGCGAAGTTATAACGTTTTGCTTTGAAATGCGGCCGGCCAAATCGTTTGCTGTTTCGTTGGTTTTTTTTGTGAGCTTTGTTTTTACAAGCTGCTCGTAATTATTTAGGTAGTAGGATTTCGCCTCGTTTATTTCGCTTTCGTCGAACCCGAATTTCAACGCCTTTGCCAATTCCTGCAAAGGCAGCAAAAACGCATTTTTAGTGAGGTTTTTAGGGGCAGTAATATCTAGGCAGGCAACGTCTACGGCGTCGAACAAGTCCATAGAATAGGCGTCTCCCGCCGTAAAGGGCGAATTTTCTTCGCCAGAAAGCCTTTCTAGCCTGCGGCTAAGCGCATAGTTTGCAAGGCTTAGCACGGCAAAATATTCCCTTTTTTGCAAAGAGTCGCCCGCAAATTTGGCGGGTTTAACCGACATAAGTTTTACCGACGAATTTTTAAGCTCTTTGTTTGTATATACATCTACAATAGCCCTTTCAAAAAGCTCTTTATAGTTGCAGCTTGCCTTTGCAAAATTATAGTTTTCTGAAACTGCGGGGCGCACAAAGCCCCTTGCATTTTCGCTGCCTAAATACTCTTTTGCCAAGGCTTTTACATAGTCAAAATCAAAGTCGCCTACAACTAGCAACGCCATATTTTCGGGCGAATAGTTTTCGCTATAAAACTTTACAAAAGTTTCGCGAGGGGCATTTTTTATAACGTTTTCGTCGCCTATCGGCAGGCGTTTAGAATAAACGCTGTCGGGCCCGAAAATCGCATTCCAGTAGGCGCAAAATTCCAGATACGCGGCCGATTCCCTCGAGGTTTTTTCGGCCAAAATAACGCCCCGTTCCGAATTTATCTGCTCTAAGGGCAAAAGCATATGGTAGGCGTAGTCGCCCATAAGAACAATGCCGTCTTTTATATGGGTTTTGTCGGCGTCGGGAATGTCTATTTTATATACGGTTTCCTCGAAAGACGTATGCGCGTTTGTGTCGGCACCAAAAGCCATGCCAATGCGCTGGAAATATTCCACCATTTCGCCCGCCTTAAAGTGCTTTGTGCCGTTAAACGCCATATGTTCCAAGAAGTGGGCAATGCCGCTTTCTTCGGCACTTTCGTTTGCGGAACCCCTTCTTACAACAAGCCTCATCGAAACCCTGTCGGGCGGCTCGGAGTTTTTAAACATATAAAGCTTAAAGCCGTTTTCGAATGTCGTTTCGCACAACCTGTTGTCGGCCTGCAACCCATTTGCATAACCCGATATATTCATAAGCATAAAAAATAGAATTATAAATTTTTTCATAATATATCCCTTATTTTTTGAATACCCAAAAGCGGCAGTCGTCGGAAAATTCGCGCACCGCGGCGTTTTCGTTGGCAATACTGCTTCTCCAATCGGAAAACACCTCGCTAAAGCCAGCGTCTTTAAGCGTGTTCCTTACCTCGGCTTCAATCGGAGAGTGTATGAAAAGCTCGCCATAGTCGCTTCTATAACATATATCGCCGTATTCGTCCAATTTGGGATTGTTATTTGCGTTTTTCCACAACTTTTTTTCGTTTTCCCAATATTTTTCGTTGCGTTTTGCGCTGCGCGAATGCGTTGTAAAAATAAAATATCCGCCTTTTTTTAGAACCCTAAAAATCTCCTTTGCGCAAAGCAGTCTGCGGCTTTGCAACGGAATTTGCATAAAACCGTTAAAGCAAAATAAAACGCCGTCGTAAAAGCCGCTTTTGCGTTGCGACAAATCGGTTGCATCTTCAACCGAAAGGGGCAAGTTTACATGTTTAAAGTCGGCAATTGCCTTTGCGCATTCTACCATTTTTGAGGAAAAGTCGCTTGCCGACAAATTTTTGTAGCCCAAAAGCGCAAGATTTATGCCTACCCGTGCCGCTCCGCAACCCAACTCTAAAATTTGCGCCGTTTTCGGCAGATATTTTTCTATCACAATTTTTTCGGAATTC
The DNA here is from genome assembly GCA_034180465.1 of Opitutales bacterium. Taxonomy (GTDB): domain Bacteria; phylum Verrucomicrobiota; class Verrucomicrobiia; order Opitutales; family Intestinicryptomonadaceae; genus CAKUIA01. The sequence continues at coordinate 6,856 of JAXFOH010000023.1, read as the reverse complement.
CAAAGCCCAACCCTGTCTACCGCAAAGGCGTATTCATCGGCAACTTCGGGAATTTCAAAATATTTTCTTACATCGTCGGGGTTCATAAGAACTAGGCAAGCAAAAGTTTCCCAAGCAAAGTATTAAATTTTTTCGAAAGCGGAGCTAAAACTTCTATTGCGCCGAATTCAGACTTTTCCGAAAACGATATTTTCGCCAAGTGCATTGCTATGAAAGGATACAAAGGCCTTTCTTCGTCGAACTTTTTGTAGCCCTTTTTTAGAGACGAAAGTTTTACAAAAGGCGTTTGCGAATATAAAGTGTCGCCCAAAGTTTTAAGGCCGCCTGCGCTGGCGTGCAAACGTATTTGATGCCTGCGCAAATATGTGGTTTTTGCGCTCCAAAGCTGGAATTGCCCGTTTTCCTTTAAGGGAATAAATTGCGTTGTGCACTTTTTGCCGAAATTGTGGGTTACAACCGCCTTTTCCTTCTTGTATGGAGTAAGAATGGGCAAGTCTACTTCAAAAGGCTCGAACGCGCGTTCCGACTTTTTGCAAACAAGCAAAAATTCGAAGGCAAAAAGATGCGAACCGCACTCGTTTTTAAGCAAAGACGCCGCCTCTTTATTGCAGGCAACAATGCATGCGCCCGAAACATCGCCTGATATAAGAGAGGACGCCGTTGGCAACTGCATTTTAAGGAAAGCCATTTCCGGCTTTTGCAGATTTTCCCTTAGGCTGGTGATTACCGAGCCAAACTCGCGCGAAGCGGGCGTATCGAAATCTACCCCTGCGGGTTTGTTTAAAACAAAAAATTCGCCCTCTTTATGGAACAATATTTCAGTTCTTAGGGCGTTTTCGCAAAGCTCGCCGCTTTTAAAACCTATTTGTGGTAAAGTTTGCATACAACAAAAAAGACCTTGTCCTAAAAAGGCAAGGCCTGCAAACAAAATATTGCGTAAAAAAGCTTAGGCCTTTTTGTTAATCGCCTTAGCCAAGTTGCTCTTGATTTTGTTGGCTCTGTTCTTGGAGAGCTTGTTTGTTTTTACGGCCTTGTCTAAAGCCGAAGCCAGGCTGGCGGCGTTTTTCTTTAGCGATTCTTTGTCGGCCGACTGCTTGGATGCTTTAACAAGAGTCTTTAGGCGGCTCTTGGCCTTGCGGTTAGCCTCTGTACGGGTCGCCGTACGGCGGATATCTTTTTCTGATGATTTGTTATTAGCCATTGCTGTATATCTTTCTTAAAAAATTTAAATGTCGATAAAAGCATATATGTCAGTGTTTGTAAAGCACTATTTTCTAGCTTTGTTAAGCTAAAAAGCAAAAGAAGGCGCAGTTTATACGCCCTCTTTTTGCATTGTGGCAACTACAGGTCGCTTTTGGGCTTTACAACAAACGAATATTTCGAGTTGTACTCGGGGTGGTTTTCAACCTCCAACACAAAGTCGAAGCGGCTAACTTTCGACATATCGGGAAGTTTAAACACCGCCTGCGGCCCGTAAACGTTGCGGTTTATAGCTGCCCCCGGACAATTCCAAGTCATTACCTTGTATTTTTTGCCGTTTATAACAAGGCTGGCTGTTATGTTCATTGCGTTCAGCTTTTTGTAGGAATCGTTTAAAAGCGACAATTCTGCCTTGAAATAGTCTCCCGTATACCAATGGAATTTCGGGAACCTTGCGCTTGCCAAAACCGGACGGCACGAGTCTTTTATTGCATAATAAGCGGGCTTTCTGATTGCAGGATACCCTACAATTGAATTGTTAGCGACGGTTTTCCAGGAATCGTTGTAGCACCAATTTATAACCATCGAGCAATGGGGTTTTTGGTGACGGGCCTCTTCGAACATAGCTTTGTAGCCTTGAACCTGCAAAAAGTTTGTTTTTTCTACCATATCCTCAAGCGATTTTACCTTGTCGTTAAACACAAGCTCAACATCGGGGAGGCAAAGCCATCTTTCCCAACCATGGGCGTCGAAAGCATGGTGGTTTATCCACGATTTTGTGGGCTTAATCGGCCACCATTCTTCTGGCGGTATAACGTCTTTAATAGTTTCAATAGACGAAAGCGATGGAACGCCGAATTCGGTGTAGGCCACGGCGTTGTAGTGCTGGAAGTGGGATATCATTGTTCTTTTTTTCTTTGGATGATAGAAGTAATACGGCCCGTGAATTACACCGTTCATCGGCGAAGTGTACAAAAACGGGGTTTTTCTATCGTACTTATAGCAAATAGAATTTAAAAGCCTTAAGGCGTAGTATTGGTCGTTCATTCTCGACCAGCCCTGGAACAATTCGTTGCCGCCGCACCATATTGCCAAAGACGGGTGCCTGCGAACGCGTTTTACTATAGAAACGGCTTCCTGTTCCAAAATTTTAAGGTAGTGGTCGTCGTTCTTATACTCGTTGCAAGCCAGCGGGAATTCCTGCCAAACCAAAATGCCGAGCCTGTCGCAGGCTTCGAAATACGATTCCTTGTTTACCAAAGCCCCGCCCCAGCAGCGGAAAATATTGAAGTTTGCCTCTACGCCGTATTTTACCAGAGTTTCGTAGGTTTCTTTGGTGATTGTGCCGTTGTACATTTCGGGGTTAACCCAGTTAGAGCCCTTTGCATAGATTTCCCTGTTGTTTAGCATTATCTGCATGGGATAGCTTGGGCGTTCGCCCCTGCCCGCAGTTTCGCCCTGATATTCGTTCGCGTTCAAAACAAGTTCCAGCTTTTTAAAGCCAACCTTTTCGGATATGCTTTGAACCTGCTTGTTTTGCGCGTTAAACAATTTTAGATTGAAAGTATACAGATAGGGCGTGCCATGGTCGTGCGTCCACCACAAATTTACGTCTTTTAAAACACCCTCGTTGCTCGAGGAAAATTCGTCGGACTCAATCTTGCCTGATTTTTCGGCAACCTTTTTGCCAGATGCGTCGAGCAATTCCCATTTATAGGTGCAGCCCTTTAGCTCTTTTCCCGAAAATTCCAAAGCTAAAGCTGCTGTTTTCAAGTCGTCGGAAAGTTTGTACGACAAATATTGGTCGGCTATAAACGACTTGTTGCGAACTTCCAAACCGGTTTCGTCCCAAATGCCAAGGCAAACCATGCGTGGGTTCCAGTCCCAACCATAGTTTACGGGCGGCTTTACGGATTTGTCGGCCTGCATCCTAAAGAGAGCCACATGCCTGAATTTATGGTCTTTGCCGTACGCTTTGGGGGCGGGATATATCAAAACCTGCAAATTGTTTTCGTCTTTAAGCAAATCGGTTAGGTCTATGTTTACGGGTGTAAACATACCCTCTTGCGAGAAAAGCTTTTTGCCGTTAAATATAATGTCGAACTGATAGTCTATGCCTTTGGAGACAAAATAGAGTTTTTCATCGGCACCAAGCTTGGGCTTTTTAAACGAAGTTTTATAAGTAAAATAGCAGTCTTCCAAAAACTCGTACTTTTCGGTGTTGTCGGCATAGTCTGCTCTGGGCAAATTCTTCGCCTTGCCTATGTCTACCTGAACCGCTCCTGGAACTGTTGCGGGGTAAAATTCGGCGGGTGCTATCCCCTCTTTTTCGGAATAGCCTATTTGCCAATTTAGCGGGGTTATTTTGGCCTGCGCGCACAACGCCGCAAAAAGGGCAACTGCGCCAACGGCAATTTTCTTTATGTCTATCATATATATTTTGTTGTTGGTTGTTGTTGTGTAAAAATCCCTAAATAACAAAAAGGCGTTTGACGGTTTATTTTAGCCAAACGCCCCAAAAAAGCTACATAAGCTCTATCATTTTATCGGCAAACTGCGAACACTTAACCTCGGTAGAACCCTGTATAAGCCTTGCCAGGTCGTAGGTAACATATTTGCTGGCGATTACGTTTTCCAGCCCCTTAATTACAAGGTCGGCGGCCTCGTTCCAGCCCATATACCTAAACATCATTTCGCCCGACAATATTACGGAACCGGGGTTTACCTTGTCTAACCCGGCATACTTGGGAGCCGTGCCGTGCGTGGCTTCAAAAATAGCGTGGCCAGTAAGGTAGTTTATGTTTCCGCCCGGGGCAATGCCTATGCCGCCAACTTGGGCAGCCAATGCATCGGAAATATAGTCGCCGTTAAGGTTTAAGGTGGCAACTACGTCGTACTCGGCGGGCCTTGTAAGTATTTGCTGCAAGAAAGCGTCGGCAATAACGTCTTTAACAATAATGCCGTTTGGCAGCTTGCACCACGGGCCTTTGTCGATTACTTCGCCGCCGAACTCTTCGCGGGCAACCTTGTAGCCCCAGTCGCGGAAGAACCCTTCGGTGAATTTCATAATATTGCCCTTGTGCACAAAAGTTACGCTTTTGCGGTTTTGCTTAATTGCATATTCTATTGCACTGCGTACAAGCCTGCTTGTGCCTTCTTGCGAAACGGGCTTAATGCCCAGCGAGCACGAGTCGGGAAAGCGGATTTTCTTGAACCTGTCGGGGAAGTTTTCCTTCAAAAACGCCTTAAGTTTTTCAACTTCGGCACTGCCGTTTTGGAATTCTATGCCGGCGTAAATGTCTTCTGTGTTTTCGCGGAATATAACCATGTCTACCAACTCGGGGTGCTTTACGGGGCTATCTACCCCCTCGAAATAGCGCACGGGGCGTTGGCATACATACAAGTCTAATTCCTGCCTTAAGGCAACGTTAAGCGAGCGAATGCCCCCGCCTATTGGGGTAGTTAACGGACCTTTAATGCCTACCAAATATTCCTTAAACGCCTTAAGCGTTTCTTCGGGAAGCCAGTTGCCAAACTTTTTAAAGGCCTTTTCGCCCGCGTAAACTTCAAACCATTGAATTTGCCTTTTGCCGCCATATGCCTTTTCTACGGCCTTGTCTAACACCCTGCGCGCGGCGGCCCAAATATCGGGACCAATGCCGTCGCCCTCTATAAAGGGCATAATGGGCTTGTCGGGCACGCAAAGCTTGCCTGCGGCAATAGTTATTTTTTCACCTTGTGGAACTTTTATTTCGCTCATATTCTGTATATGTAAAATTTGCAGATACTTTATAGAAATAAAGGGCTCTTTCAACACTTTTTTGTGGGCTATTTTTTATGGCAAACGCCTTTTTGCAAAAAGCTATGCCCATTTATTTTGTTGCTTTGCAAAAATTTTAGGCAAAAATATGCAGACATTAACAGAAAATACCCATGGCAAAACCTCGTCAACGCTTCGATAAAAAATACGAAATACCCAACCTAATGCGGGCGTTTGAAGTGCTTGAATATGTTGCAAAATCTCCCAAACCCATAAGCTTCCCCGAAATTTTAAAGGCGTTCGACACTGGCAAAACCACAATGTATAGAATTGTTGTTTCGCTAAAAAACGCGGGCTTTTTAGAATATTTGGAATACGAAAAAAAGTTTGCCGCGGCAAAAGCGGCTGTTGGCATTCCGCAAATTGCAACCGTGCAAAAAAGCGAACCCGACATAGATATTGCCTCGGCAAGCGAAAAGATTATGGAAAACCTGCGCGACAGCTGCGGCGAAACCGTTATGCTGGGGGTAAGGCACCAAACAAGCTGCGTGCTTGTTAAAAGGGTTTCGGGCAACGACGAATTTATTTTTATGGGCAATATAGGTATGAGCTCGCCGCTGTATCCCTCGGCACAGGGTAAGGCAATTCTTGCCAACTACGACAAGCCCCAAATGCGCGAGATTATCGATAAAATAAACGCCATTAGGCCGTCTAACAAAATAGACTTCTACAAAGCTTTGCCCGAGTTGGAAATGATTGCAAAACAAGGCTACGCCGTAGACAACGAAGAATATATAAGGGGCATAATAAGTGCCGCCGCCCCCATATTCGATGCCTTGGGCAAGGTTAAGGGGGTTTTGTGGGTTTCTGCCCCCTCGGCAAGGCTTGAAAAATTCAACGAAATGGTTAAAGGCACAAAACAAGCGGCAACCCTAATTTCTAAAAAGCTAGGCTATAAAAAATGACAAAGTGGCTACCCATAGTTCTTTTGCTTACAATTTCTAACGTGTTTATGACCTTTGCATGGTACGGACACCTAAAGGCGAAGCAGTGGCCCATATGGCTTGCTGTTGTAATAAGCTGGGGCATCGCGTTTTTTGAATATTGCTTTCAGGTTCCCGCCAACCGCTACGGCCATAAATATTTCGGCGTAGCACAGCTTAAAACTATGCAAGAGGCAATAACCCTAACGGTATTCATCTTCTTTACCATATTTTTTATGAAAGAAGAAATTAAATGGAACTACCTTGTAGGCTTCGCCCTAATGATCCTCGCCGTCTTTTTCGTATTCTATAAAAAATAGAAGAAACATTGGCTTAAAATATTGTAGCAACTTAAAAGCTGCGCTAATATTTTAAGTTATATTCATCCATAATTTTTCTGGCTTCTTCGTTCCCTTGTTTTGCTGCTTTTTTAAACCACTTGAATGCCTCTTTATTATTTTGTTCTACTCCATTGCCATTGTAGTATGTTAATCCGAGCACAAATTGCGCCATGGCATTCCCTTGTTCCGCTGACTTTTTGTACCACTTCAATGTCTCTTTATTATTTTGTGCTACTCCCCAGCCTTTGTAGTACATAACTCCAAGCATAAGTTGCGCTTCGGCATCTCCTTGTTCTGCCGACTTTTTGGTCCACTTGAATGCCTCTTTATAATTTTGTGCTACTCCTTCGCCACCGTAGTACATAGACCCAAGCTTGTATTGCGCATAGGCATCCCCTTGCTCCGCTGACTTTTTTAACCACGTTAATGACTCCTTATAATTTTGTGCTACATCTGCCCCTTCATAATACATATGCGCCTTATAAGTTTTGTCGTAGCCGCCTATTTTTACGTCGCCTTCGGCAAAAGATACCGCAGCCGAAAAGCACATTACACTAAAAAACAATTTTTTG
>JAXFOH010000020.1:0-9100 GCA_034180465.1 Opitutales bacterium | reverse complement strand
CCCTACATCTTGGCGTGCATATATGGGAGCGGCCACATTTTCTAAAATCGGAAATATTTTTTAGGAAATCAAACATTTTTTATGGAAACAGACGAAATAACTTTAATAAACGAAATTCTGCCGAGGCTCAATGCGGATCGGGCAGACGCATATGAAGATTGGCTTGCGGTGGGGATGGCGCTCCATCACGCGGGGGCACCCTGCGAGCTTTGGGAAAACTGGAGCAGACAAAGTTTTGCCTTGATTCCAATGCTCAGTGTGGCAAACTTTTTATTTATTTTTAAAAAAGTGTTGACAAGTTTGCCTTGATTCCAATGCTTAGTGGAACCTTTCTTTTAACGGCGGGCGCGTTTGCGCCCCTTTTTTGTCTTGATTCCAATGCTTAGTGTGCCAAGCACCCGAAATGCGAACAGCTAGCGGGCAAAAGGTAATATTCCAAAAAGGAACGGAAAAATACGCAATAGTGTACATGCGCCTTAGGCGGTTTAATTCGGGCGACGTAAAAACACAGGCAGAATTTGACAAGCTAATAGATGGCGTTGTAAAGGCTTTGGCGAATGCTGAACCGTATAAAAACAAAGGAAACATTGTTTTTATTTATAACGGTTATTTGGCAGCTTGTGAAGAAGGTAACAACGAAATGATTTTTATAACAGGCTACAAAATAAACAAAGAAGTAAAGGAAAGACGAAATAAAAAAGGTAGAAGATGAAACAAACAGGTTCACACCCCACTCTTTTGTTCTACACATATATAAGGTATGCTTTCTCACTCATATATGGGAGCGGCCATAGAAATATAGAAGATGAATAAGCATAGGCTCCTCTTAACGCTCTTATTCTACGCAGGTATATCCTGTGTTGTCTCGTACATACCTGGGAGCTTCTACATTTTCTAAAATCGGAAATATTTTTTAGGAAATCAAGCAATTTTTATGGAAATAGATGAAATAACTTTAATAAACGAAATTATGCCCCGGCTAAATGCCGAGCGTGCCGACAATTATAACGATTGGTTAAACGTTGGCATGGCGTTGTATCATAGCGGGGCCACGGTAGACATTTGGGAAAACTGGAGCAAGCAAAGCGGCAAATATACGCCCGGTGTTTGCGAAAGCAAATGGAAGTCGTTTAGCAGCAATAGCGGCGCAAGCTTGGGGCTTGGGTCGCTTGTTGCTTGGGCGCGACTTCTATGGGCTAAAGCCTACCAAGCCGCTAAAGATTGGAGTAGATAACGGCTTCGAAGCCGTAGACACAAACAAAAATTGCGCAGCGTTCGATAGCCAAGAGCAACACTGGTTTGCACTGTGAGGCGACGGCCGCGAAAATTGGCCGCACTACGACCGAAAGAAACGCCGCATAGAAAAACCCTTTATATACAAACGCATAGACCCCTTAATAGGCACAAAGAACGAAGGCAGCAAATACATTTGGTTGCTTATGTGGTCTAACCCGACGGTAAAAGATTTGGTTGCGCGTTTTAGAGAACCCAAGCAGTCGCCCGTAAAGTGGGCAATTACGCAAAAGTTTGCCACCGACGAATATTTTAGGCAACTTAACGGCGAATACCGCAAAAAAGAGTTTAACCCGAAAACTGGCAAAGCCCGCCAAATATGGGTTTTAAGGGGTTCGGGGGGGGACAACCATTTGCTAGACTGCGAATGTATGAACATTGCGTTTGCGCTCTATTTCGAAATTTTAAAAACAAACAAAGGTAGTGCAGATGAATAACGAAAGAATGTTGAGCATAGGCGAAATTGCAATCAAGTTGGGGCGCAGCGAACGTTATGTATCGGAATTGGCCAAGTTGCCACATTCGCCATTTGTAGCGGGCAGGGCGGTTTTTTCGGAAATTATAAAATTTCTGAAAAACGAAAATCCGAAGCCCTGCGCACGCAAAAAACGCAAAAAATAGTCTTCTGCTTCCATAAATTTCCATTGGCTTCCATAGGCTTCCATAGACGAAGCCTATTTTTTTGTTTTCATAGAAAGCATGGCAGGGGCTATTTTACCAGTTTTATACAAAAAAATGTTTTTGCGGGTTTTGTTCGAAGCTTGCAAAAAAAATTTGTTGTCGCTTTCCGACGCACTTTTAAGCGCGGCAAAGTCTGCCGTTGAAAGTTCGGGCAAAGACGTTGTTTTAACGGGCACATCTGCAAACGGTGCAAGCGCACAGGCAAAATTAGCCGAAGCGCGTTGCAAGCCCGGGTAATGCTATCACAAATGGGGCAAAGGCGACAGCGGACATAAAAAAGGTAACGGCAACCCCAAAAGCAAACAGCCTAAACAGCAAAAAACAAAAAAGGATAAGTACGGCACGCTTGTAACAAAGCTTGTAAAACTCGCCGACGCCTACCGCAGAATTGATAACCATAAGGGCGAAACAATAACTGCCGCCGACGGTAAGCCTGCAACCTTCAACAAACAATCCTTAAAGCACGTTGTAAAAGACCATTCAAAGGCTGTGGCAGATATTCGAATGAAAGAACTAGATATTGCACAAGATACGACCGCAACGGGGTTTGCATTTACAAGTGTAAACAAAGGTAAAACACAAACCGAATTTATAAAGAAGTATAACACAGGCGGAAAAGAAAAGTTTTACTACACTGCACGCCGTGGGAAAGCAGGCTATGTTTATTCGTGGTACGAATTGACAAAAACAAACTATAAACGCAAGCACAACGAATGGGAAGCACAACAAGAAGCTACAAAATGAAGTCTTATAAAAAAATCGAGCCGTTCAACGAATTGAACGACTCTTTAAAAACCAGGGCAATGAATGGGTTTCTTCACCCCTGCACACCACAAAGCCTAGCGAAACCCCGCGCTCTGTACTGCTGATTTTTATACTCGCACAAATTTTTAAAAAATCAACTAAAAGAATGAAAAATTCTCAAAAAAGTAAGGCACAAAAAAAGAACCACTTTCAGAAAAATCTGAAAGTGGTATATATCCCAGCACGGAATGGATATCTTCCCCTGGGTGCAGAACTACGAAGTCTAGCGATATCCCGCACTTCGTACTGTCAATTTTTATAGTCGCACAAATTTTTTAAAAATCAAGAGGAAAAATGAAAAATTTTTACAAAAGAATGGAAGAAGCAACAAAAAGACAAAAAAAGGCGGCTATAGGTTTTTCTCCTATAGCCTCACACCAACCAAGACGTGTTCTATCATGTGGCGACCAGCTCTATGGGAATAATCAGAACCGAAACCCATACTGTGGCCTACAATGCTTTATCAAAAATTTTATAAATCAAGCAAAAAAATGAAAAATTCTCAAAAAAGTAATCCGCAAAAAAAGAACCACCTTCAGAAAAATCTGAAAGTGGCCATAAAAACCAAGGCAATGAATGGGTTTCTTCACCCCTGCGCAGAACTACAAAGTTTAGCGAAACCCCGCACTTCGTACTGTCAATTTTCATAGTCGCACAAATTTTTAAAAAATCAACTAAAAAAATGAAAAATTTAAAAAGAAGTAAAGGACAAAAAAAGAACCACTTTCAGAAAAATCTGAAAGTGGCCATAAAAACCAGGGCAATGAATGGGTTTCTTCACCCCTGTGCAGAACTACAAAGTTTAGCGAAACCCCGCACTTCGTACTGTCAATTTTCATAGTCGCACAAATTTTTTAAAAATCAAGAGGGAATTCAAAAAAAATGAAAAAATATAAAATATCTGGGTTAAAAGTATCGGCGGCGTGGCAGTTTAAGCGCAAAATGAAAGACTATAACGACTACCACAAGAAAGGAATTATTAAATAAAAAAGGTTAGAGCGTTAGCCGTTGCCAGCTAACGCCCCTAATATACTCAAGCGCAAGGGAACCTTCCTTACGGAGTGCAGAACCAAGGGGAATAAACCAAGGTCGACACCCCTTGCTGACAGTTTCAAATAATCGTATAAATTTTTTTAAAATCAAGTAAAAATTATGGATAGCAACGAAAAAACTTTTAAAGACTTAAACGACGTATTGGGCGAATACGCCACAGCTTCGGGATATATGCCGCGCAAAATAATAAAAGAAAAGGCAACACAATTTGTATTGGGTAGCGACTCGAAATATACGGCAAACCCTTTTAAAGGCATATACGAGCGCACCTGGGAATATGCGCCGCTTAAGGGTGCAATTACAACAAAAGTTATGGGCATTTTGCACAATGGCGGCGGTATTTTAATAAGCAAAAAGTCTAAAGAAAGGGCCGAAAGCATTTTAGGCGAAGGGCAATCTGGCCTATTTAAAATAAACGAAGCCAAAAGGGGCATACAGCTTGTAACGGTGCTTGTAGACGCCAAAGGCCGCCATTTTAACGGCAATACAAAAAAGAATAAAAGCAGGGGAGGCCAACAGGCAGTTTTGGGGCTAAAAGTAGGCAAAAATATAATTAACCGGGCAAACAAAAAGGCGGGCGAAATTGTGCTAAATAGGCAAAGCCTGGCGGCCTTTTTTGAAATCCGCAAAAGGGAAAAGGCAAGGGGCTACAGTGCCATAGCCTACATTGGCAAACTGCTTAAACAGCTTACAAAACAAGCCAATTCGCCATACTGCAATGCTTCTATGACAAACCGAAATTCTGCCAACAACACAATTTCGCAGGCAGAAATAAAGGCAGACAAAAACAGCGCGTATTTTGCCCTTACAAACTACACAACGGGCGCAAACAAGCCCCTAAACCAACGCTTGGTAGACGAAGTTTTTAAAAACGTTATTAGCGATATGCAAACATACATAACCCGCAAAATGCAGGAACAAGGCGAAGAAATTTTGCGAAAAAAGGGCTATTAAGGCGTTCTGCTTCCATAAATTTCCATTGGCTTCCATAGGCTTCCATAGACTGCAAGCCTATTTTTTGTTTTTATAGGAGCATGGCAAACATTTTGGCAGAAGGTTTTGAAATGCTTTTAAGCGTACACGGCAGCGATTGGGTGTATGAAGGCACTTTGTTTAGGGCAATAGCCCAAAGCGGAGCGTATGCGGCCTATAATTTTGTAGACGGCAACACCGCAATAAAAATATTGCGCTATCGTTCGGAAGATTTGCCGAAACGCCCCAAAGCTGGCGAATACATAAAAAGCTATTCGGGCAAGTCTGCCTTAATCCGCAATTCTAAGGCGGTAGACGAAACATTTTCTGAATTGGAGATAGACGAAATATGACACTAAAGGAAATTTTTAGCGCGGTAAAAAAAGCATTGTCTGAAAAGACAACGTTTGCACAAGTAGACGCATTTTCGGGCGAAACCGAAGAACGCATAAAAAACTTGTGCGTAGATGAAGGGGCTTGCGTTTGCGTTAGCTTTGAGGGGGCAAAAGTGGCAAGTGCAAATGCTTCGTATTTGATAAAAACACAAACGCGCGATTTTGCCATATATTACGCCTGTTTATTGTCGAAGGCGGGCAACGGCGAACATTTAGACGACATGGAAAAAGTATTGTCGGCATTACACGCTTTAAGAGTAGGCAACAACACCGTACAACCACAAGAAATTAAGCTATTACAGCGTTCGGGGGTGCTTGTCTACTCGCTAACATTCACAATATAACAAAGGAGATAAAATGATAATTGCAGGACCTGCTTATTTAGTAAAAACCTACGGTAAAGACGCGCAAAACCAGCCCTTAAAGGCAACGTTCTTTTCCGAAAGCGACATAACCGTAACGCTAGAAAAAGAAACCAAAGAGCGCAAAGCTTCGCACTTGGGCAAATTCGATGAAGCCTTGCTAGCTGTAAAGGCCGAAATTAAATTCAAGCCTGTAGAATGGAATAACATTAACGTATTGTTCCCATGGTCAAATTACAGGCTTGGGGAAGCGTTGTTTGGCGACGAAGAATTGCCCGCCGAAATTTATTCGGCCGACGGCAAAAAATATACGTTTGCAAAAACGGCATTAACAGCAAGCCCGAGCATTGGCGCAGGCGTAGAAAAAGACTTAATGGGCGAAGCCACAATAACGGCCCTTATTTCGAAAACAAAAACTTTTGCCGACGACGACGCTATTTATTCGGTTACAAACGCAACTTTTAATCCCGAAGACCTAGACGAAGACAAAATATTTTCCATACCCTTTACAGTGCTTTTTGGCAGTACGCAAATTGAAGCCGAAGAGGGCGTAGATATAGAACTTTCTGTAAATACGGCCGAGCGTAAAAAAGACGCTTGCGGTATTTACGACTATATTTTTACGGGGTTAGAAGTTTCTGCGAAATTTAAGCCTACCGACATTTTAATAAATAGAAAGAAAATTATGGACGACAGAACAAAAGCAACATTAATCGGTAGTGCAGACATTGCATTAAGCAACGGCAAAAAAATTGCGGTAAAACTCTTGCCGCTACGAAAGTTTACAGAGCTTTCCGACAGCTTAAGCGACGAGGTAAAGCTTATCGCCTTATTTACCGACAAAACCGAAGAGGAAATAGACGCGTTGCCTATTGAAGACTGCGAAAAGATATTGGCAAAGGGTAAAGAATTAAATTACCCAGCTTTTTTTCGGTGGGGCAAGAGACAAAGCGAAACAGCCAAGTTTCTTGCCGAAATAATGAGCGAAAGCAAGACGCTTGGCAACAATGGTGCGACACAGTAGCCTTGCTTGTGTACCAAACAAAACTTAGTTGGAACACAATAATAGATATGCCGCCTTATCAAATTGAATGCCTACAAAAGGGTGTAGAATGCGGTATGGCAACAGAAAGGGTAAATGCTTTTAGAGCGGTTGCTGCTACAATATCAAACGACTATGCACGAAAGCTTACGCAGGATTAGGGAACCCAAGGAATGTACGTTGTAGGAATGCGCTTAAACCAGTTCCAAAGTAAACGCAAGGGGGCTATAAATATGGCAAAGATAGCGGGTAGTATAAATTGGCAAAAGAGGTATTCGCCACAGGTAAGATTGCCGTATACGAGCCATTCGCACAATGCAATGGGGCCCATAAAAAAGAATAACAGGTAATCTATTATAGCATTTATAACCACCTTATCCATACCTTTATAATCGAACCAAAATTTACAGAAAGCAATAAAAATGTCAAAAAAGTTTAAACTAGAAATGCAAGTTGCCGCCGATGTTTCCGAGATAAAACAGGCAACGCAGGAGCTACAAATTTTTAAGCGCAAATTTGACAATGTATACGGTCAAATTAAAGCCGGCATATTAATGAATTTTGGTGCGGGTATTGGTAAGCAAATAGCAAGCATTTTTTCGCAAGCGTTGCCTGCCTATTTAAACCAGGAAAAGGCCGAAGCTTCGCTAACGCAGGCAATGAAAAACCGCATGCTATATACAAAAGAAGCCATTGCCGACTTTAAGAATATGGCGGCTGAAATTCAGAACCTAACGACCATAACAGACGAAACCGTTTTATCTATGCAGTCTATGGCATTAAATATGGGGGTATCTAAGGCGCGTATGCAAGAATGCGTACAAGGTGCCATTGGGTTGCAAAAAGCTTACTCAATGGGCTTGAATGAAGCCTTAAAGGCTTCGGCTGCGATTATACAGGGCAAAACTGAAAAACTTAATGAGCTAATACCGGCATTAAAAAGCTGCGAAACAAACGAACAAAAGCTGGCAATGGCGCAAAGTGCAATGCGAAACGGTTTTGCACAGGCAAAAGCCGAAACTGCAACGCTGGCAGGGTCTTTGTCGCAACTGTCTAATGCTTGGAAAGAGGTAGCCGAAAAGGTGGGCGAAAATGTAGCCCCTGTAATTAAAGAAGTGGCCGACATTTTTAAAGGGCTAGCTGATATAATTAATAAATACAGTGGCATGGTTTCGTTCGCAACACAGGTTGTTATTACGCTAGTTGCCGCAATGGCCGTTACCAAAGTTTTAAGTTTTGCAAAGGCCTTTACTGTGCTTACAACTGCAACAAAAGCTAATACCGCGGCTGTTATTGCAAACACAATGGCACAAAGTGCCAACGCAAAGTCTTTAACGTCTTTAATTGGTTTAGTAGGCAAGTTTAAGGGGGCAATAGGCGCAAGTTCGCTAGCTAGGCTTGGCGCGTGGGGTGTTGCAATTTACGGCGTTACAAGTGCATATAAAGCCATAAAAAAAGAATTTTTCGACTTGCCTAAAGAAGCTGCCGCTTCGTGTACAAAGACAAGCCAAAGTATCATTGCTTTTGCACAACCTACGGTAGAGAATTTAAAGAATGTTGGAGGTACTGCCGATGACGTTGCTAAGGCGTTTGCGCGAATGGATATTGCCGAAAAGAGTTTGAAAAACCTTTTGAACAATGCAGATAAAGACGGCGTAGATACAGATGGAATTTATAAAAGCCTAGACGCTTTAAGAGCGCAAAGAAAAGAGCTGCGCAAAAACCAAGATGCCATAAAGGCACTGTATGCGGAAAAGCAAAAGGCTTTTGAATACCAAGGCAATGCAACGATAAATGCCGCAAAAAGTAAGCTAAACGATTTTGACAACCCTGTAAGCCAAGCGCAACAGTTAGAAAAGCTTAATACTGCAATAGACCTAAAGAAACGTACAGTATATGACTTCGAATTGCGTATAAAAGACGCGCAGGGCGAGCAAAAAACAATATTGGCCGACCAATATTCAACCGAAGTAAATAAGCTTATAGAGCTAAAGAAACAGCAGGCTGCATTACAGGCGCACGAAGCTGCAATAAATGCGCAAGTGGCCGCCTACAATGAAGAATGGCGCATAGAAAGCAATATTTTGAAAGCCCAAATTTCGGGCAACAAGGAAGCTATCGAAAAGGCAAAAAACGAGCAGAAAATTTTGCAGTATAAAAAGGCCTATGTTGCGGCGCACAAGGAACAATATAAAATATCGGGCAATCTTGATAATCTTGATAAAGACGCCCTAATCCACGCCCAAAAGAAATTGGCACTAGAACAAAAGACGTTGCAAACCGAACAACAACGCGAGCAAAGCAAAAAACGCCAACAATCTATTGAAGATTATACATATCGTATAAAGATTGCCCAAGCCAAACTTAGGGACGACGAAGAGGGCGTAAAAAAGCTAGAGGAAGCCCAAGCATCTAAACAGGAAGTAGAGAACCTTGTAGCTAGCACTGGTATGAGCCGTGAGGAAGCCGAAAAAATGGTACTTACTACAAGAGCAACC
>JAXFOH010000015.1:0-3471 GCA_034180465.1 Opitutales bacterium | reverse complement strand
ACGTTCTAAAAAACGGCGAATTGAAATCACGCACGGGGCTGCCCACAGGCTGGGGGTGGTATGTGTCGGGCAAGGCAAATGCCAAGGCATTTTACGACGACGAAAGCGAGGCTTTTACCATACAAAACAACTCCGACAAATACCCGAATGTCTATGCAATGCTTTTCCAAAAAGTTGCGTTAAAGCCCGACAAATGCTATTTAATTGAAATAGACGGCGAATATTCTGGCGAAGGCACACCCCTTATAGTATACGGCGAAAACTGGCGCATTAGAGCTGCCGTTAAGGTTGTGCACAACAAAAGGAACACTTCGCTTACAACAATTTTGCCGAAAGCCAAAGATTTAGACAAAAACGGACTTTCTACATTCAGAATTTTAATAGAAGCAAAGGCAAAATATACCATACACAGCATTTCGCTTACCGAGTGCAACGTGCCCGTTATAACGCAGTCGAAGCCGAATTTGCGGTTTTACAACGAAATGCTTGAAAAGTGCAAAAGTTATGCCGCAAAAATAAATGAGCTTAAAAGCGATGCCAGCGGGATAAATCACCTATATCTAAACGCGGCAACAAAAATTTTAAGCGAACATATTGCCATGGCAAACTCACACTTGGCAAAAGCCAAAAGTTTAGAGGAAAAGCAATACTACGCCGAAAAATTTAATATGATTATCCCAGAACTAGACGGCGCAATTTCAGACGCACTTGGCACTTTGCAAAAGATAAAAAGCTGCAAAGCGGCCGAGTTATACACCACAAATTCCGACGAAATAAAAATTGTAAACGGCTGGCCCTACAGCACTTTGGTAGATATAAACGGAAATAAAATTACCAACCGCCCCGTAATATATGCGGGCTTTGGGCATTTCGAAAAAGCTTTAAGCGACTTGCCCATTATGCAGGCGATTGGAGCAAACATAATACAAACCGAAATAGGCCCAAACAGCGTGTTTTTGCGCGAGGGCAAAACCAGCGAATTTGAGGCCGACTATGCCGCATTCGACAAAAAAATAGGCTCTGCACTAAAAACCGCCTACGAAAACAATGTTAAAGTTATAGTTTTGCTTTCGCCGCACTACCACCCAAAATGGTTTGCCCAAAAATACGGCTTGGGCAGCTATAAAAACGGCTTTTTTAAGTACGACATAGAAAGCCCTGCAGCCCAAAGAATGCTAGACGCCTTTTTTAAGGCAATGGGGCAACGCCTGCAACAAAGCCCGTATAAAAGCGCAATACACAGCATTTGCATTACAAACGAGCCGCTCTATTCGGCAGGCTATTTTAATAACCCCAACATAAAACCGCTTTTCGAAAAATATTTTGCCGTAAAATACGGCAATATAAAAGCCTTTAACCAAATTGCAAAAACCTCGTTTAAAGACGTAAACGAGCTTCTTGAAAATGCCGACAAAAACCGCGCCGCTAAATACGCCTTTTACGATTTTTGCAAACGCCGTTTTGCCGATTGGCATTTGGAAAACATTAAAAGGCTAAAAAGCACCCTAAAGGCCGACATTCCCTGCCACGCAAAGCTTATGGCTATGACTTCGCCCTTTCATTTCGACGGCGGCATAGACCTTGAATATATGTCTGAACTTGGTAGCTACAACGGCAACGACGACATTTTTTACCCCGAAGGCAAATGGGCAAGCCAGTGGGACATTTCAACTTTGGCGCACGAAATACAAACGTCGGCAAACAACGCCAGCGTTGTAAACAGCGAAAACCATATTATTAGCGATTTTGAGACGCGCCCCATAGATAACCTGCACATATACGCAAGCCTTATGCACCAGTTTGTTGGGGGCGTTAGCGCGCTTACAACCTGGGTCTATCAAGACTGGTTTTACCCCAACGAAAGAAAAGACCCTTCGGGCTGCCTTGCAGGCAATATATATTTGCGCTGCGGCAACCTTGTTTACCACGCAAAGGCTTATTTCGACGCCCTGCGCAACGCCGAATATCTTGAAGCCTTTATGCGCCATAAGGGAAGCGTTGCGTTCCTGTTTTCGCCCACAAGTGTAATACACGGCAAAACCGCCTATTTTGAGCACAACAAAACACTTTCGCTAAACGACAACTACGAAAAAGACCTGCGAAACACCTATGCCAAAATATGCTTGGCAGGCTATAAACCGCAAAGCATAACCGAGCGCGATTTGGAAAATTTTGATATAAAAAATGCAAAAGTTTTGTTTGCCTCTTCGGCAAAAACAATTACGCGCAAAGCGGCGTTAAAACTAAAAGAGCTTGCTGAAAACAAAACGCTTAAAATATACGCAAAAGACGGCGCCCTTAAATACGACGAATTCGGCAACGAGCTTGGATTTAAAATTCCTTTTTTGCCCGAACCTAAAGGCGGCTTTTTAAGCGAAATTTCTAAAACGGTACCACAGCTTTTAAAATTTACAGTAAGCGGCAAAAGCGAAAACGACGGCGTGTTTGTGCGCGCAGTTCCTCACAAAAACTCCGTAATTGCCTTTATTGCAAACTATAACAAATGCGACACCGAAATTGCGCTTTATACCCAAGCAAAAATATACGACCTTATAGACGACAGCCCTGCCCAAAATTCGTTTAAGCTAAAGCCAAGGCAAGTAAAATTATTAAAGCTAAATTAACTTTGGCAAAAACCGCAAAAAAATGCGCTAGAGAGAATTTTCTCTGCGCATTTTTTTCGTATAAAAAGCAGCCTTATTTTTTAAAATTAACCACGTTTTTAAGAATCTTTAAAATAGAATCTTTCAACGCCGACTGTATCTTAAAAAAGTGCTCGCTGTCGTCGTTGTTCGACGCCCTGTAGGCGAAGGCGGCAATGCCATCGGTGTCTACGGGTATGCTTTTATATTCGCTTTTGTCTATGCTAATTTTAAACTCTTTTGTTGCCGATTTTGCATAGCTTAAGTTAAGCAGATTTTCTATAAAGAAAATTGCATTGCGCGTAAACTTTATTGGCAGCTGCGAATTTGCGTTAATTTTTGCCGTAATTTCGGGCCTTTTTGTAAGGGGCAAAAGCGCAAACACTCTTTTAAAAATCGAAGCTTCCTTAACTACAATTTCGCCCTCGGCAAACCTGCGAAGCGGCATATCTATTTTAAGCCCCGTATATTTAAAAAGCTCTAGCAGCCTTTTTCTGAACGCCTTTTCGAATTCGGCAACCTTTTCCGACTCTTTTGCAAGCAATGCATTGCGCTCTTCCTTTTTAGACGAAAAGCCCTCTATTGGTGCTGTACTTTTTATTAAAACAAACTCTTTAAGCGAGTTTAAAATCTCCAAAGCCGCCCCGTTTAAATAGGAATCTAGCAGTTGCATTCTATTGCTTTGCAAGCCGCCAAAAGCCTTTTTTAAGTCGGCATCGCCCATTACGGTGTTCGAGTTTTTCATTTCGTCGAGCAGCTTTATGCAGTCACCCAAATTCGACTTAAAAGCGTCGAAGCAAAAGCATTCTATGCGTCTTTCGGCAAACTC
>JAXFOH010000002.1:0-29125 GCA_034180465.1 Opitutales bacterium | reverse complement strand
CCTTTTTAAACAGGCTTTTTTTGAAGCCCAATTTGGAGATTATAGAGTTTGCCCAGCAGTGTTTTGCCGTATTGTAAAGTTGCGAAGTGCTTGCAATGCTTTCCTCGATAACTTTTTTGCCTGTAAGCGCGTACGATAAATAGTCGGGTATAAACAAAAGGCTGTCGGCGTTTTTAAGCAGTTCTTTAGAATTTTTAAAATGTGCAAAAAGCTGGTAAACGCTGTTGAAGAAAAGGAACTGAATACCCGTGTTGTTGTATAGGTTTTCTCTGCCCGTTTTGGCAAAAAACTTTTCCATGGGAGTGGCAACCGAGGTTTTTTCGTCTTTAATTACGCAGTGGTCAAATCCCAAAAATTTTCCGTTTTTATCTATTAGGCTGTCTACTCCTAACGTGCATTGTCCGATTTTTTCGAAAACCTTTTCCATGCAGCCCGAAGTTCTTGCGTCTCTATATATGAATGGCAGCCCCAAAAGCTGCCCGTTTTTGTCTATCAAAGCGTAGTCTACACCCCAAGTGTCGATACCGACCGAAACAATCTTCTTGCCGTATTTGCGGTCGGCGGCGTAAATGCCGTCATACATATTCTTGCATAGGTTTGTAATGTTCCAGTGCAGCCCGTCGGGCATGTCTACGGGCGAATTGTCGAAACGCGAAATTTCGTCTAAAACAATTTTTTTACCGTCGAATACCGCAGCCATAACGCGGCCGCTGCCCGCACCCAAATCTACCGCCAGATAAACTTTTTCCATATACTTATTTTTTTAATCTTTTAACCACTTTGTCGGCGATTTTTTCGATTAAATCGTCCCACGAAAAATTGTATTCGTGCGAGAGGTCTACCTCGGGAACGGGGCATCCCAACGCAGTTCTAATTGTGTCTAAATCTTTGCGCTGAACCTTGTTGACGTGCATGGGGCCCTTGCCGATAAACATCGACAAGTATGCGCATTGGCTGAGAGCCTCTATGTTTTCCATTTTCCAGTAGGCAACTTCTATGTCTTTTGCCCAGGTTATAACGCCGTGGTTAAGCATAAAAATGCAGTCGTGCTCTTTGCTCTGCGCGCCTATGGCTTGCGAAACTTCCTTTGTGCCGGGGGTTTTATATTCCGCCAAGCCTATTTGTCCTACAAAAATTTCTGCTTCAGGGTTTATGAATCTGGCGGGGGTTCTGCCCGCAAGCGCAAAAGCCGTGGCATAGGGCGGGTGCGCGTGGCAGCAAGCCTTTGCTTTGGGCTGGGTTTTCATGATTGCCAAGTGCGCCAAAATTTCGCTTGTGCGTTTTCTTATTCCGCAAAGCTGGTTGCCGTCTAAGTCTACAAGGCAAAGGTCTTCGGGCTTCATAGAGCCTTTGCTTATCATTGTGGGCGTGCAAAGTACTAGGTTAGAGCCCACCCTAACCGACATATTGCCGCCGTTGCCGTCGTTGTAGTGGCGCGAGTAGCAACGCCTGCCCAAGTCGCAAATAAGTTCCTTTAATTTGTTGATTTTCGGCGAGTTGAAAAACTTGTCTAAATCCCTCCATGCCGCCTTGTCGCTTTTTTCGTCCCAGAAAAATTCCGAGCTTTTAATGATAAATTCTTTCTGCTTTTTTGCAGATTTCTTTGTAGTGCTTTTCATAATCTAAAAAATATACCTAAAATTAGACAATTTATTTTGTTCGCAATCAACAAAAAACCAAAAAATCAAAAAACTTCAAGCAAAAAATCGGAGATAGGCGGGCTTTTAAGATGTTATAAATCTTGACTATACGCAATATTTGCGCGATTTTTAGCTTATGTTAGCAAGGCAAAGACACAGAATAATTTTGAATATGCTTTCGAGTCAGGCGAGCCTTAGAACTATTGAGCTTGCCAAATATTTCGAAGTTACCGACGAAACCATACGCCGCGATTTAGAGCAGTTAGACGAAGAAAAAAAGCTTATCCGCACCCACGGCGGCTGCATAAGGATAGAAAAGGGCACAGGCAATTTGCCCCTTAACAAACGTCTATTGCAAAACCACAATCTTAAGTGCGAGATTGCTAAAAAGGCTCTCGAAATGATTAAGGAAAACGACACCCTTTTGTTCGATGCAAGCTCTACGGCTCTTGTCTTGGCGGAAATGTTGCCCGACATTAGGCTTACGGTTATAACCAACGCGCACGACATTGTTTTGGCGGTTATGGACAAAACCAATATTACCGTTATTTTAACCGGCGGCAGGCTGGACCGCGAAAGCCACAGCTTTGGAGGATTTGCTTCGTGGCAGGCGGTTAGACGCTATTCGGTAGACTTGTTTTTCTTTTCGTGCAACGGGGTGGATATAGACAGAGGCGCAAGCGAAGCCGCCGAAATGCATGCCGAATTTAAGGAAAACGTGCTGCCGTTTTGCTCTAAAAAAGTTTTGCTTTGCGATTCTTCAAAACTTAACGCGCGCTCTATAAGCTATTTTGCCCCGCTAGACAAAATAGACGTTCTTGTTACCGATTCGGCGGCAAGCCCCGAAGCCTTGCAGCCTTTTGAATCGGCGGGGGTTAAGGTTGTTTGACAAAATTTGCATATAACAAAACGGCGTTGGGCGAAAATTCCCAAAGCCGTTTTTTTGTGTCAAATATGCCTGGGTTATTTTAAATTTTCCAGCTTGTAGGGCGTGTATAGCAAAATGCCTTCGCTTGGGCTTAGCCCCTTTATTTGCCTTAAAAAATCCGTCTTTTTTTGCTCTAGCGATTCGGGGCGCAACGCTTTTAAAAATGTGCTTGTTGCCTCGCCGAAAAAGGCGTCTAAAAACTCTTTCCACGACGGCTTTTTGGGGAATACCTCTATTTGGCTGGGTTCGTCTTGCGCTTGTAGCACAAGTGCCATTGTATCGGAAAGCGTCATATTGCTGGCGTCTATCAATTTTAAATCCTTTGCCTTTTGCGCTGTCCAAACTTCGCCCGTTGCCAAGTTTTTGGCTGCTGCTTTGTCTATCTTGCGCGAATCGGCAACAAGGCTAATAAACTTGTCGTACACAAAATCAATTCGGCTTTGTATTATGGCATTTTCTTCAGGCGTGCTTTGCCGAAAGGGGCTAAGCATATCGGCAAACTTGCCGCTTTTTGCCGTGTCGAAATTAACGCCGTAGCTGTCGGCCAAATTTTCTATGCCAAAGTTTATAGAAAACACGCCTATAGAGCCTATAAGGCTTTGCTCTTGCGCGAAAATCTTGTGGGCGGCCGACGCAATCCAATACGCTCCGCTTGCGCACATAGATGAAACCGAAACAAACACGGGCTTTTTTTGCGCCAGATTTTGCAAAGATCTTCTTATTTGTTCGCTTGCCTGCGCCGATCCGCCGCCGCTGTTTATGCGTATTACCACGCTAGAAATTGTATCGTCGCCGGCAATTTCGTCGAAAATAGCCGAATAAAATTTTGCCGAAATTGTGCTTTTCCCTTCCAATATGTCGGAGGAAGAGTCTTCCATAACGATGTCGCCAGACATATAAACAAGAGCCGTTTTGTCGGGTGCAAGCGTGCCTATGGCACCGTCGGTTTTTGCATACTTTTCTATCGGAATTTCGTTTATTGTGCCGTCTTTAAAAAGCGTTTTTTTGATTTTTGCTTTGTCGGCAATTTTGTCGGCAAGGCGCAAACTAACAGCCTCTTTTGCGCCGAAAATGGGCGTGTTTAATGTTGCGCTTTCAAGGGCTTTTGCG
Source organism: Opitutales bacterium (assembly GCA_034180465.1). Classification (GTDB taxonomy): domain Bacteria; phylum Verrucomicrobiota; class Verrucomicrobiia; order Opitutales; family Intestinicryptomonadaceae; genus CAKUIA01. Next base: position 25,447 of record JAXFOH010000002.1, on the reverse strand, counting down.
TCTATAGCCCTTGCGCGGGCCACGGCATTTAGCAGGTTTTGCCAAAGGTTTTGGGCAATGTTTGTAAGCTGCGCTTTAGCTTCGGGCGAAAAGCCGCTTTTTGTAAACATATCGCCAAAATCCTTATATTTGCCGCACTTTACAACATTTGCCGAAACCCCGTATTTTTTAAACGCATTGCCGAAAAACACGCCTTCAAACGCCAGCCCCGAAAGGTCTATTTCGCCCATTTCGTCCATAAAAATTTCGTCTGCAGCACTAAAAATATAGTATGCTTTTTTGTCGGCGTAGTCGGCTGCGGCATATACTTTTTTGCCGCTTTCCCTAAAATTTAAAAGGGCGTTTCTTATTTCGCAGGCCTGCGCCAACGACATTTGCGTTGCGTTGTCGCAGTAAAGCAAAATTGCCGAAACCGAGTTGTCGCAGGAGGCTCTTGCTATTGCGTTGGCAATTTCCATTTCGTTTAGCTTGCCGTATTTGTTTTCGCTGCCGAACACCGAATTTGCCGAAAACGGCAGATCTTGCACGGGCATTGCAACGTTTAGCGAAACAATGCTTTCGCCTTTGGTGTCTTGTAGATATTTTGCCGCCCATACGCCCAGCGTTAAAAACGCAAAAAACGCCAAGGTTAAAACTAGGCACGAGGTGCACCCAAATTTTATAAATTTCATTTTGTGGATTTAATTAATTGGTTTTTCGCCTAAACTCGAATTTTCTTACCTTCGGTTCGAAAGGTTTTATTTTTGCCTCGAGTTTTAAAAACGCGCTTTCCTTCTTTAAATCGGCAAACTTGTCTTTGTCGAACGCGCTTTTGAAATCCAAGTCTACCGACATATAGTCGGTTTCGTTCACCCTTATCAAAACGTGGTGCATAATGCTGCGGTCTTGTTCGCCGTCGTGTATACAGTGCGAAAGCCTGCGCACGAAATTTTCGGCGTCGTTGTATGCGTCTATAACCCAAGTGGCGTCGGTTGCCTGTGTCGCAACCGTTTCGGACATATTTGTCGCGCTTTCAACGTTGTAGCGAATTTCGCCGTTGTCGTAGCGAATGTCTCCCGAAATGCAAAGGCAAACGTTTTCGCCGAGCACGTCTTTATAGCTTTCGTAGGCGGTTGGGAACATGTTAAACGAATACGATTCGCCGTCTCTTGTAGAAAGCAAGAACGATGCCCACGGCTTTTTGTCTTTTTTTGTAAAGCGGCGTTTTACGCCCGAAATTACCCCGCAAACCCTAAAGGGGGCTTTCTTTATGCGGCGCACCTTGTCTAAATCGGGCATAATTTTTAGCAGGGTGTCGAATGGGGCAAATTCATTCATTGGGTGCCCCGAAATGTAAAAGCCCAAAAGTTCCTTTTCGTGCGAAAGCTTTTCGGAAAGCGGCATGGGCGGCTTTGTCATATCTATAACATCGGCCAGTTCCGCGTTTTCTCCTCCCATATCCATAAGGTCGAAAAGGCTGGTTTGCCCCGTTGCCCTGTCTTTTTCCCTTTCAGCCGCCGAGGCTACAATGGCGTCTAGCGAGGCGTTTAAAATGCCTCTGTCTATTTTGAACGAGTCGAATGCGCCCGACAAAATAAGATTTTGCAACACCCTTTTGTTTATGCCCGAAAGCCCGACTCTTTTCATAAAGTCGGCCATATCCTTAAAGTTGCCGTTTTTGTCGCGCTCTCTTACAATGGCATTTGCAGGGCCGTCGCCAATGCCCTTTACTGCCGAAAGCGCATATCTTATAGAGCCCGCACTTTTTTCGAAGGGGTGCTCGGCAAGAGGGTCCCAATTCCTGTCTATGATGGGAAAGAACGATTGGCGCGATTCGTTAATATCGGGGCCTAAAACGTGAATGTTTATGTCTTCGCAAGCGTCTATAAACTTTTCAACCTTGTCGTGGTTGCCCATTTCGCTCGAAAGCATAGCCGCCATAAATTCGGCGGGGTAGTTCGCCTTTAAATACGCCGTTCTATAGCTAAGCATGGCGTAGGCCGCCGAGTGCGACTTGTTAAACCCGTATTGGGCAAACTTTTCGAGCACGCCGAAAATCCTTTCGGCTTCGGCGGGTTCTATGTTGTTAAATTCTTTTGCCTTTGCAACGAATATGGATTTTTGCTGGGCCATAACTTCGGGCTTTTTCTTGCCCATTGCCCTTCGCAAAATATCGGCTTCGCCAAGGGTATAGCCCGCAATTATTCGCGCTGCCATCATAACCTGTCCCTGATAAACCAAAACGCCGTAGGTTTCCTGAACAAGGTCTTTAAGCAGAGGGTGGGGCACCTGCAGTTTTGAAGGGTCGTGCTTGGCCTCTATAAACTGGTCTATAAACTGCATAGGACCTGGTCTATAAAGCGCAATTAAAGCTATAATTTCCTCGAAAACGCTAAGTCCTATTCTGCGGCACAAATTGCGCATGCCTTCGCTTTCAAGCTGGAATACACCAACGGTTGTGCCGCTGTTAAGCAGCTTAAAAGTGGCGGGGTCTTCCAAGGCGATTTCCTCTATGTCGAAATCGGGGTTTTTGCGCGCAAGCCTTACGTTGTCTTGCGCGTCGGAAATAACCGTTAGGGTTTTAAGCCCCAAAAAGTCGGCCTTTAAAAGCCCTAGCTCCTCGTCGGGCGTTTTTGCAAACTGGGTGGTTAGCGCGCCTTCCTGCGTCATCATAGGCACGATATTGTCCAGCCTTTGGTCGCCAATAATAATGCCGCAGGCGTGCTTGCCTAGTTGGCGTATCATGCCCTCTAAAACCTCGCCCTGCTCGAAAACCTTTTTTACGTCGGGCTTAGTTTCTACTTCGGCCCTAAGTTCAGCCGACATCTCCAAAGCTTTTTTAAGCGTCATTTTAAGCTCGTCGGGAACAAGTTTTGCAAGGGCGTTAGCCCTGTCGTAGGGAATGCCGTTTACGCGCGCTAAATCGCGCACTACCGCCTTTGCGCCAAGCTTGCCGTAGGTCGCAATGTTTGCAACGTGGTCTGTGCCGTATTTGCGCCTTACATAGTCTATAACAAGCGGGCGGCGGCGTTCGCAAAAGTCAACGTCGAAGTCGGGCGGCGAAACACGCTCTAGCGAAAGCATTCTTTCGAAAAGCAAATGAAACCTTATGGGCTCTATATCGGTAATTTTTATCAAATACGCAATCATACAGCCTGCGCCGCTGCCGCGGCCAGGGCCTACGGGTATGCCCTGCGTTCTCGCCCAGTTTATAAAGTCGTATACAATAAGAAAATAGTCTACAAAGCCAGCGCCAACAATAATCGAAAGCTCGTAGTCGAGCTTGTCGCAAAGCATTTTTGCCCTGTCGGGGCTTTCTCCTTCTTTTGGAACGTATTTTTCGGGGTGGTTGTAGTCTACATTATAGCGTTTAAGCATTCCCTTTTTCGCCAAATCGAAAAGCAAAAGACCGTTTTTCATAAGCTCTTTGCGCCTTTCGGGCGAAAGCGAAAAATCGTCGGGCTTCTTGTTTTGCCTTAAAACCTCGTTCTTTTTCGACACATACAAATCCAGAATGCGGTTGAAATTTTCCTCGTCTTTGTCGTAGACAATTTCGGCCGGTTTTTCATATTTAGGATAGTGGTTTTCTCCAATGGGGATTTTTATGTCTACTTTTTCGGCAACTTCAAGCGTGTTGTCTATCGCGTCCAGATTGTCGGGAAACAGCTCCGACATTTCCTCGCGGGTTTTAATGTAAAACTCGTTGTTCGGGTAGCGCATGCGATTTTCGTCGGCAAGCAATGCGCCCGTATTTATGCAAAGCATGGCGTCGTGTGCTTCGGCGTCTTTTTTGTATACATAGTGGCTGTCGTTTGTGGCAACCAGCTTTAGGTCGAACTCTTTTGCCAGCTTTATAAGCCCGGGTATAACCTTTTTGTCGGCGGGCAGAAAGTGGTTTTGTATTTCTATGTAGTAGTTTTCTTTCCCGAAAATATCCACAAACTTTGCGGTTGCGCGCTTTGCGTTTTCGTAGTCGGAATAAAGCAGGTATTGCGAGGCCACTCCGTTTATGCAGCCGCTAAGGGCAATAAGCCCCTTCGAATATTTCGCAAGCGTTTCGTAGTCTATGCGGGGCTTGCGGTAAAAGCCGCGCTCGTAAGATTCGCTTGTAAGCTTTGCCAAATTCAAAAAGCCCTCGTAGTTTTTTGCCAAAAGGGTTTTGTGGTGTATCAAAAAGCGTGGGAAGTCGGCAGGGCGCAATGCCGAAACATCGCCCTCAATGGCGTCGATGTCGTCCGACTTTTCTTCGGTGGGCATTTTGGCCTTTAGCGCGCGCACATCGTCGCCCATATTGTGGTCGTTTATAAAATAGGCTTCCATGCCTATTATAGGCTTAACGCCCGCCTTTTGCGCAGCCTGATAAAAATCTATAGCCCCGCACATATTGCCGTGGTCGGTCATTGCAACGGCGGGCATACCAAGCTCTTTTACTCTGCCTAGCAGTACGGGCAGGCGGGCGCAACCGTCCAGCACCGAATAGTCGGTGTGGACATGCAAATGTACAAACGAATCGGCCATAAAGGCTTAGGCTTGTGCCGATTGGTCTTCGGCCAAAGTCATTCCGCCTACAACCTGAACCTTTTCGAGAATTTGGTTTTTAATGCTTTCGGCAACTTCGGGGGTTTGGGCCAAATAAGCCTTTGCCGCTTCTCTGCCCTGACCAATTAATTCGCCGTTAAGGGAAATCCAAGCCCCCTTCTTTTCTAAGATTTTATGCTCTATGCCCAAATCTATAAGGCTGCCCGTTTGCGAAATGCCTTCGTTGTACATAATGTCGAATTCACATTCGGTAAATGGGGCTGCAACTTTGTTTTTAACAACTTTAACCTTTGTTCTGTTGCCTATAACCTTGCCCGACGGGTCTTTAATTTGACCTATTCTGCGAATGTCCATTCTTACCGAGGCAAAGAATTTTAAGGCGCGCCCGCCGGGGGTTGTTTCGGGGCTGCCGAACATTACGCCTATTTTTTCCCTTATCTGGTTTGTGAAAATGCAAACGCACTTTGTTTTGCTGATGGCGGCCGTAAGCCTTCGCATTGCCTGGCTCATCATTCTTGCCTGCAGCCCCACGGTACTGTCGCCGAACTGCCCGTCTAGCTCTTGTTTGGAAACCAGGGCTGCAACCGAGTCGATAACAATAACGTCTATCTCGCCCGAGCGAATTAGGGTTTCTGCAATATTAAGGGCGTCTTCGCCGCATTCGGGCTGCGAAACCATAAGGTTGTTTAAGTCTACGCCCACAACCTTTGCATAGCGCGGGTCTAGCGCATGTTCTACGTCTATAAACACGGCGTTGCCGCCCATTTTTTGCGCTTGGGCAATAACCGAAAGGCACAGTGTTGTTTTACCCGAAGATTCTGGCCCGTAAATTTCGCAAATTCTGCCGCGCGGAAGTCCTCTTACCCCCAATGCCAAATCTATTGCAATAGATCCGGTGCTGATTGTTTCAACCTGCATTTTTACAGCATCGCCAAGCCTTATAAGCGAGCCTTCGCCAAATTGTTTGTTTACCGCGCTAAGGGCCATATCCAAAGCCCTATTTGGTGTTGTAGCCAGCATAGAATCGTTCTTTTTAGCCATAATTTTTACCGTAATATATTGTTCTTATTTCTTATAAAATTTATATGCGTCTTTTATAATTTCGGCGCAAAAAATTGTCGATAAAATTTTGCTAATTTTATTCGGCGCAAAAGGCTTCAAGCTCGCATTCCACAAGTAAATTGCTGCGGCACACGGTGCTATAGGCGGAACATAGGGGTATTTTGCATTCTTCGCTTAAATATTTTTCAAAAGTTGTGCAGTATTCCGGCTTTGCGCAATAGGCAACGGCGTTTATGCAGTCTTTAAACGACATATTCTGCTTCTTTAAAATCTCGGAAATTACATCTCTGGTAAGGCGCGACTGCTTTTGAACATCGCCTATATATGCAGACATTCCGTCGGCGAAAATCGATGCCGTTCCCGAAATAAAAACGCGCCTGCCTGTGCCGGTGCAAACCATTACCGCCCTTGAAAAAGACGAGCCGTAGTCTTTTGCCGAGTTTTGCAGGGGCGACGGAATTTCCCGCACACTCCAGCCAATGTCTTTTTTTGTTCCTTTTAGGGCAATCAGCCCGCTTTCTATCAAAGAATTTTTTGTGTTTGCAGCCCCGATTCCCGTGCTGGCGGGCAAAAGCCCCTTAAAGACATTATGGGCATTAAAAAATTCGGTTCTTGCCGCGTTAAAATCGCCGTACCAATCCAAAATATTTAGGTTGTAAAACCAGGTGCGTATAACATCGTTAAAGCAAAATCCGTTTTCGGTTAGGATATTGTTTAAACAGTTTAAATTGTATGTTGCGCGCTCTTTGGCGGTGCAATTAAGCAAATCGCCGTTTACGCCGAAAGCGCGCAGGCATTCGAATTCTTCGTTGCCGTATACTACGCTGTTGCCGTTTGCGCTTTGCCTGAACGATATTTTTTTTGCCCTACCCAAAACAATGTGTATTGACGCCAAAAGAGGCTTTGCATTTTCGCATAGGGGCAGAATGTGGTTTGCGGGGAAATCGTGCCCGACTTTACCCTTAAATTCTAACAGGGGCTTTGTTAGAAATTCGCCCCCGAAAAGTTCCGCAAACAAAACGGCGGCATTTTCCCTTTTTGCCGTATGCAGCGCAAAATCGAAAACCGCGTTTGCCTGCGCCGGTGTTTGCACCCTTTCGCTTATGGATATTTCGTAAACGTCTTTGTAGAACTGCAAAGTTTTTGTTGCGAAAACTTCCCCCATGGCGTTTCCTCCCCCGTTAGTTTAGTTTGTCGAATTTCGGAATGCTTTTGTATACGAATTTAAAAACGGTTTCGTCGCTTTCGCCCCTCTTTTTTAGGGTGTATGCCAATAGCGGCGCGTTGTCCATCTGTCGGGCCAAGGCTGCAATTTCGCTTTCGGGCGTTTTTTTAGATTCAATTAAATGCAGCAAAAGCTTGTTCTTTGCGCCGGAATTTATCTCTATTTTGTTCGCCCAAATTTTTAACATCGGCAAAAGGCTGTCTATAGAGTCTGTTGCGAACGCCGTATCTATAAAAATTTCCGCAAAGGTTTCAAAATTGCCGTCTTTTTCTTTCGCTACAACTTCGTAGGCTTTGCCGAGGAAATTGTACGCCAAAGCCTTGTCGGCGGAATATGCACATTCGGCTATGTGGCAGAGAGCCTCCAAGTATGCCTGCGGGGAGGCCCCGTTTTTGTTAAACCCCCAGGCTTTGGCCAGCTCAAAAACTTCGCCTTTTGAAAGGCTGTCGGGGTTTACAATGTGCAGCTTTTGGCAGATTTGCGCAAAATTCTTTTCCGACGATGAATTTGCCGCAATTTTTACAAAGGCGCGGTCTCTGGCGGTTTTGTCTTGGCAAAGCATTGCCGTTTCAAACGCCTTTTCGGGGTTGTTGTGGGCGCACGCTTGGGCAAGCTGCATTAAAAATGCGTCCTTTTGCGCGCCGTTTTGCAGGCTTGCCAAAAGCTTTTTTACCCCGTTTATGTCGCTCGAATTTGCGGCGCGCTCTGCCAAATATTGCGTGGCGTCGTTTTTGGCTTTGTCGTTTTCTATTTCGTCGCAAAGGCGCAATGCTCCTTCAAACGCGCCGAGATTTGCATATATTTTCACCAAATACGCCATCGCTTCGTGGCGGCGGAAATCTACGCTTATTTTCTTTATATTTTCGTTTGCCGAAATTGCCGTTTCCAAAAACAGGTCGGCAAGCTCTGGATTTGTTTGCAGGTCTTTCGATTTTTCAAAAATGTTTTTTACGGCATCCATTTCGTAGACTATAAGCGAGCGCTGCATTTTCAGGTATTTTGCGTATTCGTTTATGTCTATGGCTTTTCTCTTTTTCGGAGCATTTTGCTCTTTTTGCCTTTCGCTAAAAGACGGCGTAATGCGCGCCTTTAAATAATGCTCCAACGCGGGCGTTCCCAAAATTTCGCAAAGAAAGCCGTTTTTGTTTTCTTTTGCCCTCCTTAGTTTGGGCAGAATTTTGTTTTCGAAGTCGGCATACTTTACAGCGCCCATTGTAAGCGACGGGTTCGACACCATCTGCACCGCAATTTCCGACGAGGGAAACTCCTTTAAAATTCTTTCGGCGTCGGCATGCGAAAGTTCGCACAAAGCCAAGGCGTCGTTAAAATTGCCCTTTTCGAATTGGGAGGCGGCTCGGTTTAGCCGAAGAGATGCGTTTACGTAAAGCTCGTTTGCCGATGTTTTTTCGGGGTTGTCGCACGAGCACAAAAAAAACGCCGCAAGCGAAAGGGTGGCAATCTTTAAAATCGGTTTCATATTGCCTAAATCCTACCCTTTGGCTTGGGCGTTTATCAAGCAGTTTTTCTACTTGGCGAAGAATTTTTTTATAGTGTCGGTTGTATACTTAAGCTGCTCCTTTGTAAGGTCGGGGTATACGGGCAGAGCCAAACATCTTTTTGCGATGCTTTCCGCAACGGGCATATCGCCCGCTTTATAGCCCAAAGGCTTAAAGCATTCCTGCAAGTGCAGGGGAACAGGGTAGTATATTTCGCAGCCAATTTCGTTTTCGCGCAGGTACGACATAAGCGCATCGCGCCTGTCGGTTAAAATTACAAACTGGTTGTATATGTGCCTGTTGCCCGCCATTGTTTGCGGAAGTGTAATTTCGTGCACACCTTTAAGCTCTTGCGCGTAAAATTCGGCGTGTTGGGCGCGGGCTTTGTGCCAGCGTTCAAGGTATTTCATTTTTACGGTTAAGCCCGCCGCCTGCAGGCTGTCGAGCCTGAAGTTGCCGCCAACCCATCTGTGGTAGTAGCGCGGTTCCATGCCGTGGTTGCGCACCTGCCTTAGCTTTTCGGCAAGCGAGTCGTCGTTGCAGACAACCATACCTCCGTCGCCAAAGCCGCCCAAATTTTTGCTCGGGAAAAAGCTAAAACAGCCCGCATCGCCGAAAGCGCCCGCTTTTTTGCCGTTTTGCATTGTGCCTATCGACTGGCAAGCGTCTTCAACCACCTTTAGGTTGTGCTTTTTGGCAATTTCCATAATTTCGTACATGTCTGCACACTGCCCGAAAAGGTGCACGGGTATAATCGCCTTTGTTCTTTCGGTTATTTTCTCTTCAATTAAGCCGCAGTTTATGTTGAAGGAAACGGGGTCTATATCTACAAAAACGGGTTTTGCCCCGGCGCGCCATACGCTGCCTGCCGTTGCAAAGAAGGTGAATGTCGGCACAATAACTTCGGGTGCAGGCTCGTTTTCGACGGGGCTTCTGCCAATGCCGAGCGAAAGCAGGCTTGCCAAAATCGCATCGGTGCCGCTTGACACACCGAAAGCGTGTTTGCAGCCGCAGTAGTCGGCAACAATCTTTTCCAACTCGGCAATTTGCGGACCGCCTATGAAGTGTTGCGAATCGAACACTTTTGCGAAGGCTTCTTTTAGTTCGCCTTCCATCGAAAGGTATTGGGGTTTTAAATCAAGCAGTGGAACTTTCATAATCTATTTAAAAAATTTGTTAGTGCGGGAACAACAGCATTTCGTTTATTCTCGACAGTGTCGAAAAATGCAGCGTTGCAAAGGGTTTGTCGTTTATGAATATCTCTCTTTTTTCGGGAAATTTCAAGCCGTCCGAAAAGATTTTTTTGTCCGAGAATAAAATTTTAAACGACATTTGCTCGGCTTCGTAGCAAATGCTTTTTATGTCGCCGCTTTGCTTGTCGAAAAAGTATTCGTAGGTTCTTGAAGGCGTTGTGATTTTAAGCGAGCAAAGGGTTTTGTCGGGCGAGTCTTTCCCGCGAACAATCTCTATTCTACGTGAGTCGCTCGAAAGCCCGCCAAAGGGAAACGCCTTTGCAAGCAAAACTTCGTCGAACAAAAACAGCGATTTTAATGCTTCGTTTTCGGCGAATTCCAAGGCCTGACTCGGGCCCGAAACGGTTGGTGTTAGCAATTTTCTGCCCAAAGTATATTCAGGTATAAAATACGCCGAAGAAACCCCGTTTGTATCGGTCGTTTTTAGATAGGTGTTGCCGTTTCGGTTTTTTATTACCCTTAAAGCGTAGTTTTTGCCCTGGATTGTTGCAGTGCCTCGCATAAGCTCGTCTCTCGAGCGCGAAAGGGTTTCGAACAGGCCCGTTGCCTTGTAGAACTTTTTTACTATGTTGTTTGCTTCGCTGTTTGGCAGCTTCCAAAACTTTTTTTCATCTTTTTCTTCGGGCGAAATGCCGTCGTCTTCCTCCGACATTGCCATTCTATCGGAATACGAATTTGCCTTTGAGCTGGTTAAAACCCAGGTTACCAAAACGCCCAATCCAGACAACAACGCACCCGACAATATTATTATCAGCACGGTCTTTAGAAAGGAAACCCTGCGCTCTTTTTCGAGGGCAATTGCCTCCATTTGTTCGGCGTTTTTTTGGATTTCGATTTGGAGGCGTTTTAGCTCGACATCGTCCACAAGATCTTTGCCCTTTTTTTCGGGCATTTTATCTTTATGCTCGAAATTAGGGTCGGCATCGTAGTTTGGGCCTTCAAAATAAGCCGACGGCGCGGCGGCAAACGAATTTTCGCCGTTTTCGCTTGAAGAGGGATTTTCTTCAACCTCCTCGTAGCCTGCATCTTTAAAGAGTGCAAGGTGCTCCTTGTCGATTTCTATTTCTTCAAAAATTTCTTCTTCGAATTCGGGCCGAGGCGGAAAGCCGCCCCTAAATGGAGGAGGCGGCGGTATAAAATAGGGCGGCGGGGGAGGGGGAAAGGGAGGAGGCGTAAAAGGTGCGCCGCTTTCGGGCATCTTTCGCTTCCTCAGCCTTGTATTTACCTCGTTTTCGCCCTTTTGCATTTGCAAAAAACTATAAAACTTCTACCGAAACCTTGTGGGCCGTGCCGTTAACTTTAACCGAAAAATACTTGGGAGACTTGTCGGAAAGAGTTGGGGCTGTCGCAGCGGCTGCGGGTTTTGCGCTTTCGGGCTTTTTAAGCGCGTATGCGCTTTTTGGCTTTGTATACAAGTCTTCCAAAGGCTTGGGGAACATAGCGTAGATAACGGCGTGTTCGTCGTCGTCTTTAATACCCTTTTCGCGCAATTGCTTCTTAAGGTTTTCCATATTCGGGGCAACCAAGTCGGCGGGGCGTACGTCTATGGGCTTTTTGCCCGATTTCTTCTCTGCTAAGGCTCTAATTTCCGGGTCTACAGGGGCGGGAGTGCGGCCGTAATAGCCCAAAGCTATGTCCATAGCCTGCGGCGTAAACATATTCCAACGGCCGAACTTTACGTTCATCATCGCCTGTGTGCCCACAATCTGCGAAGTGGGTGTTACCAAAGGTATCCAGCCAAGCTTTTCCCTTACATAGGGAACTTCGTTAAACACTTCGTCGAACTTGTTTTCCATATGTTGTTCTTTAAGCTGGTTGCGGAAGTTCGAAAGCATGCCGCCGGGAACTTGGTATTTGAGAACATCGGGGTCTATAACTTCGTTTGCGCGCATTGTGTAGGCCCCCAAAACGTCTTTGTAAGTGCCTTCAAAATATTTCCTTAAGTCGGCAAGCTTTTTAAGGTCGTATTCGGGCTTGCGCGGGTGTTCGGCAAGCATTGCCAACATTCTTACAGTGTCGGGCTGGCCGGTGCCGTTTGCAAAGGGCGAAATCGAAGTGTCGATTGCGTCAACCCCCGCGTCTATTGCGGCGTAGTAGGAGGCAGCCCCCATGCCCGCAGTGTCGTGCGTGTGCATCCAAACGGGAATTTTAACGGTTTCTTTTAAAGCCTTAACCAATTTATAGGTTATATAGGGGGGTATAAGACCCGCCATATCCTTGATTACAATGGCGTCGCAACCCATTCCTTCAAGTTCCTTGCCCATTTGGGTGAACTTTTCTATCGTATGAACGGGGCTAGACGTATAGCAAATTGTGCCGTGGGCTTCTTTGCCCGCTTCTTTTGCCGCTTCTATTGCGCAACGCATATTGCGCGTGTCGTTCAAAGCGTCGAATATTCTGAAAATATCCATACCGTGCTTTGCCGAAGTCTTTACAAAGGCTTTAACTACGTCGTCGGGATAGTGCTGGTAGGCGACAATGTTTTGACCGCGCAAAAGCATCATATGCTTTGTGTTCGGGCAAAGTTTCTTTAAAGTGTCGAGCCTGTCGAAGGGGAATTCCCCCAAAAAGCGCAAGCCTGCGTCGATTGTAGCTCCGCCCCAAGTTTCGAGTGCGCCAAACCCCATGCTGTCTAATATGGAGCAAACGGGTTCCATCACTTCGGTTGGCATTCTTGTTGCGGCCAACGATTGGTGGCCGTCCCTCAATACGGTGTTGTTAAATACTACAGGTTTCATAATTGACCGTAAATGAAATTACATATTAAACCGTTTTGCAAGAAATATCGGAGGGTTTTTGGCATATTTTTAGATTTTGTTTTTCGTGTGCATACCCCGCAATTTTCGGGCTTATTTGCTATATTTTTTTGCATAAAAAAGAGAGCGTATACAGGGTTGTTTTCGGGCAAAAAACATTGACAAATTTGGATTTGTTTTGGAAAATGAGTAGTGCAATTAAAAAATGTTAACGTTAACGAGTATTATATATGATTAAGAATATCCTAAAGGGGGCGGCTTTTTTGTGCGCCGCAATTTCGGCAACATGGCTTTATGCAGACAAGCCTTTCGGGCTTACAAGCGGCAAACAGTTTACAGACCCACTGGGCTTGAATATGCAAGATGCGGTATTTTCGTGGAAGATTCCCGTAGGCAAAATGCAGCAGGCATACAACGTTCAATTTTGGTCTCCCGATATGAAAATTTTGTGGACCGACACCGGAATGCGCCGAGGCAAAGTTTCTGTGGCAAGGCCGTTAGACAGCTCTATGCGCTTTGAGGGCGCAACAAAATATTTGTGGCGGGTAAAAGTTTCGTATACCGACGGCACCCAAAGCGACTGGTCAGACTTTGCCGCAATAGAAACGGGGCTTACAAGCAACGGTCAGTGGCAGCCCGCAAAATGGTTAAGCACGCCCAAAGTCCCCGAAGTTAGAAATACGAAAACACGCAGGGGCGAAGATGTTGTGCAAAAGTGGATTGCCCCCACCTATTTTAGAAAAACTTTTAACATAGATAAAACCGAAATGGCTTCGGCAAGGTGCTATGTTGCGGTAAAGGGGATATTCCAAGCCTACCTAAACGGAAAGAAAATTGGCGACGACTTTTGGGGCACGGGGTGGACCGACTATAACAAGCGCATACAAACGAATACATACGACATAACCGATTTGCTTGAAAACGGCAACAACGCAATTTCTGCGATTGCAGCCGATGGTTGGTATGGCGGGCGTTTAACTTGGAACAATCTTAAAAATTTGTACGGCGAAAAGCCCGAAATTTTGGTAAAAATACGCATAACAAAAAAAGACGGTTCTGTTTTTGAGGTTAACAGCGACCAAACCTGGAAATGCGGACACTTTGCAATTTTAGAGGCGGACATATACGACGGCGAAACCTACGATGCCAATTTAGAGCCCAAGGGCTGGAAGCAGGCCTCCTTTAAGGAAGATGCAAAATGGACAAGCCCCGTTGCAAAGGAAATTGCCGAAAAGCCCTTGTTGGAACCCCGCCGCAACCAGCCAATTAGGGCAAATTTGCAGCTTAACCCCGTTTCGGTAAGAGAGCTAAAGGAAGGTGTGTATATCTTCGATTTCGGGCAAAATTTGGTTGGCGTTCCGCAAATCAAGCTTAAGGGCGAAAAGGGGCAAAAAATAACATTGCGCTATGCCGAAATGCTTAAAGACGACAAAACTTTGTATACCGAAAACTACCGAAGCGCAAAGTCTACCGACTATTATACCTTTTCGGGCGAAAAAGACGGCGAAGAATACGCCCCAGTGTTTACGTTTCACGGCTTTAGATATTTGGAAATTTCCGGCTTAAAAGAAAAGCCTGCCCTAGATTCGGTAAAGGCTTTGGTAATGTATAACGATATGGAACTAACAGGCAGTTTCCGCTGCTCTAACGAAAAGCTAAACCGCCTGCAAAGCAATATACAATGGGGGCAAAGGGGCAACTTTTTCTCGGTTCCAACCGACTGCCCGCAAAGAGACGAGCGTTTGGGTTGGACGGGCGACGCCCAGGTATTTTGCTCTACGGCCGCCTATAATATGAACGTTTTGGGTTTCTTTACTAAGTGGTGCTTGGATATGTCCGACTCGCAGCTGCCCGACGGGAAAATTCCCAGCGTTGTGCCTTTGGTAAAAGGCGTAGAAGGCGACGGCTCGCCCGCATGGAGCGACGCGGTTGTAATATGTCCTTGGCAGATATATTTGGCCTATGGCGACTTAAGCATTATAAAAAATACATATCCTGCAATGAAGAAATGGATGTATTTTCAGCGCGACCATTCTAAGGGCTTGATAAGGCAAGATTGCGGCTTTGGCGATTGGCTTCAGCCCAAACAAAAGAATAAACAACTTAGGGGCGACACACCCAGAAGTTTGATAGGAACCGCCTATTATGCCGAATGCGCAAGAATTATAGAGCAGTGCGCGAAAAAGTTAAAGTATGCAAACGACGTAAAAAATTACGGCAAGCTTAGAGAAAAAATAAAAGACGCCTATTGCAAGGCTTTTGTAAAAGAGTCGGGGCTAGTAGAAGGCGATACGCAAACGGCATATTTGCTAACCCTTGCATTCGATATGGTAAAAGATAAAGCCTTAAGGGCAAAAGTGTTCGCAAAATTCCTTGAAAGGCTGGAAAAAGACGGCAATACGCTAAATACAGGCTTTGTGGGAACTCCCTTGATTTTAGACGTGCTTAGCCGCTTTGGGCGCACCGACTTAGCCTATAAAGTTTTGCAAACCCCCGAATATCCCTCGTGGATATATTCCATAAACCAGGGAGCTACAACAATGTGGGAAAGATGGAACAGCTATTCGAAAGACGCGGGCTTTGGCCCGGTTTCGATGAACTCGTTTAACCACTATGCATATGGCGCAGTCGGTAAATGGATGTATGCAAATATTGCAGGCATAGACAACCAAACGGGCTCTATAGGCTACGGCACAATAAGGTTTGCTCCGAAAATCGGCGGCGGCATAACAAATGCGGCAAGCGAATATCAATCGGCATATGGCGAAATTTCAAGCTCGTGGCGCATTGTAGACGGCAAAAAAGTTGTATGGAAAATTACAGCCCCAGGCAATACCAATGCCTATATTGTCGTTCCCGAGGAATGCAATTGGCAGGCTTGCACAATAAACGGAAAACCGCTTAAAAAGCGCGCAATAACATTACCCAGCGGCAAATATGTTTTGGAAATGCCGCTAAATAAATAGCAGAGCTTTTGCTTAAATTGAATTAGTATACAACACAAAGCCGCCGCAAATTAAAAAACTTGCGGCGGCCTTTTTTGTTCGCGCGGCATACGCATTTTGCGAACTTATAAAAGAAAGAGTAGCGCGATTGTGTTAGAAATTGCAAAAAAACGGCACCGATTTTCGGCGCCGTTTTTTTTAAGTTTTCTTAAGATTAAGAAAGCTGGTATTTGCCCGGAACGGGAACGCCCGCAAGGGGATTCTTCCTAAACGAGATATTTTCGGGAACGATGTTTTCTTTGGACTTTTTAAGCATCCAATCGAACTTGAACTTGCGGCCCGAGAACGCGCTCATTCTGCCCGCAATAGCCAATAGGGTTGAATTTACCAAAGGCCTGATTTTGTTTACCTTTACGCCGTTTCTTAGGCAATTAAGCAAGTAGCGGTGCTCGTCTACCAGGCAGTTGATGTTTGTGGGGGCATTCCACAGCACTTTGCCCTTAAGGTCGGTCATAACAATCTTGCCGCCCAAAGAGGAGTATAAAATGCCCTTTGTTCCGATGAATCTTTCGGCTTGTTCGCTTGCGGCTTTCGGGTCTTGCTGGCAAAAGCTTGCAAGTCTAAGACCGTTGCCCATATCGAAGTCTATTGCAAAGTGGCTGAATCTGTCGCCGTATTCGGGGGTTGGCAAGTCTGTAGACCTTCCGCCAAAGCCCCTAACTTCTACGGGGAAGCGGTTGTCGCCCAAGCCCCACATAATCACGTCTATGTTGTGTACGTGCTGCTCTACAATGTGGTCGCCCGAAGTCCAGATAAACGCAAACCAGTCTCTGATTTGGTATTCCATATCGTCGGGCGTTAAGCCTTTCATTACACCTCTTTTAACAAGGTTTTTATATTGGCCGTCGCCCACATAGCCGGAGGAATTCCAGTAGCACTGGGTCGAGACAATGTCGCCTATTTGGCCGTCTTGCAAACGCTTAATCGCTTCCTGATAGCCTGCATGGTAGCGGCGTTGCGTGCCGCAAACTACGCTAAGGCCGCGCTTGTCGGCTTCGTCCGCCAACTCGAGCATTTTCCTTGCCTGTGTAATGTCTATGCAGGCTGGCTTTTCCAAGAAGGCGTTTTTGTTTGCCTTAACAATCTTTTCGTAGTGCGGGGTTCTAAATACGGGCGGGGTTGCTTCTATAACAACGTCTACATCCTCGGCAAGAAGGCCGTCTATGGCGTCAAAGCCCGTAAAAGTTTTTACCTTTTCCGAATCAAAAATGTCCTTCTTTTGATTGGGGTATTTTTGCGACAGAAAACCGTTTATAATTTTCTTTGCGCTTACAATCTTGTCGGGGAAGAGGTCTGCCAATGCAACAACCTTAATATTTTGGTCGGCTTCTATCATATTGCGAAGCGCGCCCGTGCCGCGGCCACCGCAGCCTACCAAGCCCACTTTAACCCTGTCGGAGCCCAATGCGTGCGAATTTTTGCCTATTGCGGTTGCGCACCCCGCAAGGGCGGTTGCAGCTCCCAATACAGACGTGCTTTTTATGAAGTTTCTTCTGTCCATCTTATACATCCTTTTTGTTGTATTTAATAAAATCCGTGTGTAAAAGTGGGTCAAAGCTAACTAAATTTACGCATTAAGTAAAGAATATTCGGCAAAAGCTTGAATCTTTTGCCGCAAAACATTCGCGAATTTGTTGTATTTTCTGGAAACTTGAAAAATGCGTGCTACAAAAGCGCCTTTGCAATGTGCTCTACTTCCTGCAGCATTTCGGGCAAAGTTGTGCCGCTAAACACATATTTTTGATAGCCGCAGTTTTCGTGAAATATGTGGAAAATTTCGCCATCGTAGTGCGCGGCAAACGCCGCCTGACAGCCGCCGCCCAATGCCTCTAAAAATTTGCGCTCTAGCGTAAAGCAAAGCATTGCGGTTTTGTCGCCTATGTTTTCTATTTCGTCTTTAATGTCCGACCTTGTCTGTAATGCGATAATCCCTTGGGCAACCGCTGGCACGCAGCATTGCGTCTTTAATCCGGTAAATTTAACACCCTTAAAACTGTTTATGCCAAGCCTTAAAAGCCCCGCCGACGAAAGTATTGTTGCCTGCAAACTGTTTGGCTCGTTCGAAGCCACTTTTTTTAAGCGGGTTTCAACGCTGCCCCTAATATCGCTCCAAACCGCCTGCGGGAACATCTTTTTTAACTGGCTTCGCCTTCTGGGCGACGACGTTCCTATTAAAGACGGAATTTCTACATTCTCGTTTACAGCAAGCACGTCTTTTGCGGCGTCTCTGGGCAGGCAGGCTGCAATATACAAATAGTTTGCCACTTTTACAGGCAGGTCTTTTGCGCTGTGAACGGCAATGTCGGCCTCGTTGCTTAAAAGGGCGTCTTCAAGTTCTTTTGTAAAAAGCCCGTTGCCGCCCATCTTTTCCAGCGACCAGTCTTGACGGCGGTCGCCGCCCGTTTTATAGGTTAAAATTTCGAAAGACGAATCGGGGATTTTATTGGACAAAAAATCGGCAGCCATTTGGGCTTGTTTTATTGCAAGCGGGCTGCTTCGGGTCGCAAGTCTATACTTTTTGCCCATATCTATTTTGCGTAGCCGTCGGCAAAGGCTGCCTTTGCGCCCTTTATATTTTCCCTTGCAATGCAGGGCATTAGCGCACGCATTCTCATTCCCGTTTTTTCGGCCAAATGCTTTTCGCCTGCGGCTAAAAGTTTGTTGTATTTTGCCAAGCCGCCCGCATATTCCTTTTTCCACTCGTTGGTAAATTCGCCCGACTGTATTTCCTTAAGGATTTTTTTCATATTCCTTTTTACGTCTTTGCCTATTACCCTTTGCCCGCGAGTAACGTCGCCGTATTTTGCGGTTTCGGAAATAGCCTTTCTCATTCCCGAAAATCCGCTTTCGGCAACAAGATTTACAATAAGCTTAAGCTCGTGTATACATTCAAAATACGCCATTTCGGGCTTGTAGCCGGCTTCTACCAAGGTTTCAAACCCCGCCAATGCCAGCGCGCTTAAGCCTCCGCAAAGAACGCATTGCTCGCCAAAAAGGTCGGCTTCGGTTTCCTCCTTAAAGGTGGTTTCCATAACGCCTGCGCGCAAAGAGCCTATGCCGCTTGCCCATGCCAACGCCAACTTTTTACACTCTGCGCGGTTGCCCTGGGCTGTTGCAATTAAAGCGGGTATTCCTCCGCCGTCTACAAACTGCGCGCGCACTTCGCGCCCCAAGCCTTTTGGGGCAACCATAATAACGTTTATGCCGGCTTGCGGCTTAACAAAGCCCGCGTGTATGGACATGCCGTGTATAAATACAAGGGTTTTGCCCTCCGAAATATTGGGTTTTATATCCTTTTCGAATATTTCGGCGTGCTTCATATCGGGGGCGGCCATTAAGATAACATCGGCCTTTTTTACGGCGTTTGCGGTTGCATACACTTCAAACCCGTGTTTGCGCGCGGTTGCAATAGATTTGCTTTTAGGATATAGCCCTATGATTACATTTAGCCCGCTGTCTTTTAAATTTAAAGCGTGGGCTCTGCCCTGTGCGCCGTAGCCTATTACCGCAAGCGTTTTGCCTTTCAACGGCTTAATGTTGCCGTCTTTTGCAGTGTAGATTTTTACCGGCATAAAAAATCCCTTCTAAACGCGACAGTCTTTTGCGTTTACTGCTTTTTGCCCGCCGCGCCTCTTTCGAGAGCCACGTTGCCCGTTCTTGCCATTTCAATAACGCCAAAAGGCTCTATCATCGAAAGAAATGCCGCAATCTTGTTCGGGTTGCCCGTGCATTCTATTATAAGGGAATTTCTTTCTACATCAATAACTTTGCCCCTAAAGAGCCCCGCAACTTCTATAAGCTCGCTGCGAGTTTTGCTTGTGCACTTAACTTTGGCAATAATCAATTCGCGTGCAACAAAGGGGGTTGTTTCGCAAAAATCTTTAACTTCTATGACGTTTACAAGCTTTTTTAGCTGATTTACGCATTGTTCCACGGTGTTTTTGCCGTCGGCAACCGTTACGGTAATACGCGAGTATTTACCCGAATGCATCGGCCCGACATTTAGAGTTTCTATATTGAAACCGCGCCCGCTGAACATTCCCGCAACTCTGGCCAAAACACCAAACTTATTTTCTACAAGAGCCGATATTGTGTGTTTCATTGCGCTTATAAACTTAAAAATGGTGGGCGATGTAGGACTCGAACCTACGACATTCTGTGTGTAAGACAGACGCTCTAACCAACTGAGCTAATCGCCCGTACTAGGAATTTAAGCCACCAATACTGCCAAAAAGTTTTCGATATGCAAGCTTTTTTTACAAAAATATTGATTTTATTTTAAAAAGCGGGAATCATTGCCCCTATGAAAGCCGTTTTTACCGCATTATTGCTGGCGTTTTTGTTTGCGTTTAAAATCTTTGCCGATTGCCCTGTGCAATGCAAAGACTCTAATTTGGGGCAAAAAACAATGCGCGTTATATCTCTTTCGCCGTCTACAACCGACATTATTTTTTCGATAAACGCCCAAAATTGTTTGGTTGCGGTTTCAAAATTCTGCAAATTGCCGGAAAATTTTAGGCATTTGCCCAAAATAGGCGGAATAATAGACCCCAACTACGAGCGCATTGCTTCGCTAAAGCCCGACTTGCTTATAATAGCCTCTAAAAACTGTCCCGAAATAGAAAAGAGGTTAGACGCGCTAAAAATACGCCATATTTCGCTATTTGGCGACGGGTTCGACAACATTCCAAAAAACGTCATGCTTGTGGCAAACGCTCTAAACAGAACAAAAGAGGGCGAAAAGGTTGCAAACGAGCTGCGCGAAAAAAAACGCTTTGCAATGGAAAATTCGGCGGGCAAAAGAAGGCCCAAATGTATTTTTATGTTCGACAAGATGGCGGCGGGCAAAAATTCTTTTGCGGGCGAAATTTTGGAGTATGCCGGGGCTGCAAACTGCGCGGGCAACGGCACAAACGCCTGGTTTGTGCCCCAAAAGGAATTTGTTTTGCTGGCAAACCCCGAAGTTATAATAGTAGAGGCAAAAGACGAATGCGACTTTGCGGCAAAAAAGGAATCATACATAGAAGATCCCGTTTGGGGCAAAACAAAGGCGGCAAAAAGCGGCAAAATTTTTTATATAGCCAGCGACATTATCTGTATGCCGTCGCCAAAAGTGCTTTTGGGGCTAAAGCGCGTTTGCGAAATTGTTGAAAGCTGCCGCTAAAAAGTGCGCAGCTTTTTTAAGCGAATTGTACGCCAAGCCAAAAGCCAGCCCCAATAGAAACGACAACGGCAAACCTAAATATTGCCGAAAGCCCGGTTCCCAAAAAAGCTCCAATACCCGCCTTTGCGGCTTCTCCGAAGGGGCGGCCTCCCAAAAGCTCGAAAAGCAGCGCAAAGATAAGCGGGGCTAAAAATATCCATAAAATCATAGGCGGGATAAATATGCCAACTATTGCGCCTATTATCGCACCCAAAGCTCCCTTCCAAGTTGCCCCCATTTTTTTAGAGCCAAAATATGTAAAGGCGTAGTCGGCAATTTGCGAAACAAGGGCAGCTATGCCCGAAAACCATATAAGCGACCAGCCTTCAAGCGATTGGGGGAATATCAGCTTATATACAAGCACGCCCGCAAACGCCAGCATTGGTCCCGGCAAAAGCGGCAAAAACGAGCCAATGGCCGCTATTGCAAAAACCGCACTTAAAAGCAGGGCACTAGCCTGTTGTGTATATAAAGAATAATCCATAGTTTTATGCTTGTAAAAGGCTGCAATAGCCGCTTAACTTGTTCCAGAAATATATCAAACATTTTAAACGCAAAAATTCAAACAAAAATATGGAAAGCTCATTCAACGACCAAAAACTACTTGAAATGCTTCAGGGCGAAAAATTTCTTGCATTTTTCGACTTTGCAATGAACGACGATTCTTTCGGCGGCGAAAAAGACGGCATTTGCAAGGTTGCGCGCCCAAGCACTAGCACGCTCGAGTATTTGTCGTTGACGTTCATTTTCGACACGCTCGACGACGTAAGGCGCAATATGGCAAAAAGAACGGTGTCGAAACTTACAAGCGAGGCGTTTTCGGCAACCATTCCGCAAATATACGCCATAACCAGCGTGCCCGGCAGTATGAAGCAAAGCGACCACTATATTCACCA
This sequence comes from Opitutales bacterium, assembly GCA_034180465.1. GTDB lineage: Bacteria > Verrucomicrobiota > Verrucomicrobiia > Opitutales > Intestinicryptomonadaceae > CAKUIA01. Next base: position 4,033 of record JAXFOH010000002.1, on the reverse strand, counting down.
TATAGACCTTATGTTTAAGGGAGCTTTGCCCGACGATATGCAAGAGCTTATAAAAAAGGTGGTTTATGTAATCCGCCATACGGCGGGGCTTGAAACCGAAGTTCCTCAATGGTGGGACGAAAACGAAGCTCCCGCGCCTTCCGAAGCCGAAAAGGCAAGCTGGAAAGACAGAATCAAGGCCTTTTTGGGGCTCGGTAAAAAATAGGGGCATTTTTTAGATGCAGATTTTTGACGAAGCTAAAAACGGTTTCGGCTCGAAAATTTCGGTTTTGATGGTAGACGACCAGGCCATTTTCGGCGAGGTTCTTAAGCGAATGATTGCCGAAACTGGCTATGCGTTTACCTTTTGCCAAAACCCGCTAGAGGCCGTTGCCGTTGCCGAAAAAGCAAAACCAACCGTAATTTTGCAGGATTTGTCTATGCCCGAAATGGACGGGCTGGATTTGGTAAAGGAGTTCAGAAAAAATCCCACTACCGCCGAAGTTCCAATGATTGTATTGTCGGCAACCGACAATGCCGAAATAAAATACAAGGCGTTTGCAAACGGCGCGAACGACTATATGGTGAAATTGCCCGACAAGCTTGAAATGCTTGCCAGAATAGAATACCACTCGAAAGCCTACATAAATTATTGCGAAAAAAACAGGGCAATGCAACTTTTGCAGGAAAGCCAAAACGCGCTAAAAAAAGAGCTCTATCAAGCCCAAAGCTATGTGGAAAGCCTTTTGCCCGAAAAGTGTTCCTACAACTCGCTTTCGTGCGATTGGGAGTTTCAAAGTTCTACAATGCTTGGGGGCGACTGTTTCGGCTACGGCTTTATAGACGACGAAAACTACGCGATGTATTTGCTGGACGTATGCGGACACGGCGTAGGAGCGGCCTTGCTGTCGGTTTCGGCGATAAATGTTTTGCGTTCGCGCACGCTTGCCAGTGTAGATTTTAAGGAGCCCGCCGAGGTTTTAAACGCAATGGGCAAAGCCTTTGATATGGAAAAGCAAAACGGAATGTTTTTTACCTTGTGGTACGGCGTATACAACATAAAAACGCGCGTTTTAAAATATTCCAGCGGCGGACACCCGCCGGCAATTTTAAAAGACAAAAACGGCCTGCATTTTTTGGGAACAAAGGGGCTTGTTGTAGGCTCGAACATGGGCATAGACTATGTTCAAGAGCAAACCGCCGTTTTGCCCGAAAGCGACTTGTTCGTGTTTTCCGACGGCGTATACGAAGTGGAAAAGCAAGCCGACAAATCTATGATGACCATAGGGGATTTTGCCGGGATAATAAAACAAACATCGTCTTTGAAAGATATAAAAAATGCGGTGCAAACCGTTCAGGGGCGCGACAATTTCGACGACGATTTCAGCCTATTTAAAGTGTCCATAAAATGACGAAAAAAACATACACAAGCTCGCTGGAAAACGTTGAGCGTCTTTCGCAAGACGTTGAGGCGTTTTTTGCGCAACAGGGCGTAAGCGACGCCACAATATTCGCCATAAACCTTTGCTTGGACGAGCTTTTTACAAATTCGGCAACCTACGGCTACAAGGGCAGAGCCGACGGCAAAATAGAAGTTGAACTTTCCCTAAACGGAAATACGGCCGAAATTCTTTTGCGCGATTTTGCTCCGGAATTCGACCCTACAAAGTCGGCTAAAGAAGCCGATTTAACTTCGGGCATAGACGAGCGCAAAATAGGAGGGCTTGGCATATATTTCTGCAAAAAGAATATGGACGAATTTTCGTATGCCAGAAGGGGTTCCGCCAACGAAATTACATTGAAAAAACGCATATAAAATGAGCTTGCTTTCGGTAAGGGATTTAAAAATTACATTCAATTCTGGTTCGCGCAAAACGCAGGCGGTAAGGGGCATTTCGTTCGACATAAACGACGGCGATTCGGTTGCCATTGTCGGCGAAAGTGGCTCGGGCAAGACCATTACTTCGCTTTCGTTTACAAGGCTTCTTCCAAAGCCGCCCGTCTGCGAAATTTCGGGCAAAATTCTGCTAAACGGACGCGACATACTTAAAATGTCGCCAAGCGGGCTGCGCAAAATAAGGGGCGCAAAAATAGCCTATGTTTTTCAGGAGGCTTCGGCTTCGCTTAATCCAGTTTTTACAATAGGCTCGCAAATTGCGGAAGCTGTAAGAATACATATGCCCGAAGAGAAAGACGTTAGGGGCTTTGTGGTGAAAATGCTGGAACAAGTGGGCATAAGAGACGCAAACTTAAGGTACGACGCGTATCCGCACGAGCTTTCGGGCGGTATGCAGCAAAGGGCAATGATTGCAATGGCGTTAAGCTGCGCGCCCTCTCTTTTGGTTGCCGACGAGCCTACAACCGCGCTAGACGTAACCATCCAAAAACAGATTATAGACCTTTTAAAATCGGTGCACGAAAACCGCAAAATGTCGCTTATTTTAATAACGCACAATTTCGGGATAATTTCGTCTTTATGCGAAAAGGTTATGGTTATGTTTAGAGGGCAAATTGTGGAAAGCGGCTACACAAAAGACGTGCTTAAAAACCCGCAGCACCCCTATACAAAGGCGCTTATTGCCTGTGTTCCACGCCTAGGACATAAGCACGAAAAACTAGTAAGCATAGACTACGAAAATTTGTAAGATGGATTCGCAAAACACATTGCTTGAGGTAAAAAATTTGGTTGTAAGCTTCGACACTTCTTCGGGGCTTTTCGGGCGCGGCAAAAAATCGTTCAACGCCGTAGACAACGTTTCGTTCTTCGTAAAAAAAGGCGAAACCGTAGGGCTTGTTGGTGAAAGCGGTTCGGGCAAAACAACCATAGGCCGCAGCATTGTTTCGCTTGTAAAGCCCGCCAATGGCGAAATATTTTTTGATGGAACTCGCATAGACAATCTTTCGCGCAGGGATTTTATGCCCCTCCGCAAAAAAATACAGATGGTGTTTCAAGACCCTTTCAATTCGCTGAATCCGAAAATGAGCGTTTTCAAAATAATTTCGGAGCCGACAGCGACAAGATGATATTTCGGAGCGCCGTTCCGCCTTCTGCCCCCTTGATGCCGTTATCGGCAAGGATTCCGAGTGCAGTTGATAGCTCCGTTGTGCCTCCGGCGAGGTTTTTTGCGGTTCCGCCGACAGTCAGGATCGCTGAGCCGAGCTGTCCGACGCTCGTGTTGGAGCTCGACGCCGCTTTCGCCATCTTATCGACGAGCTCGGCGGATTCTTCCATCGACAGTCCGAGCGCCGACTGGACGTCGGTGACCATATCAGACGCTTCCGCGAGGTCAAGCGCACCCGCCGCGGCAAGATTGAGGACGGTTGGCAGCGCTGACATTGATTCCTCGCTGTCGTACCCGGCAAGTGCCATGTAGTTTAATGCGTCCGCCGCCTGCACAGCCGAGAAGGCAGTGTTCGCGCCCATTTCCATAGCAAAATCGCGCAATTCCGAAATTGAATCAACGGTCGTCCCCATCGTAGCAGCTACCTGAGACATTGAAGTGTCAAAGCTCATTCCTGCATCAATGGAAGTTTTCGCAAACGCTGTAACGGCTGCTGTAGCACCCGTAACAGCAGTTGCGACGGTTTTACCAATTATCCCTAAAACACTACCTAATGCGCTGAGTTTATCTTTCCAACTGCTAACCGAGCCGCTATTGCTATCAATAGCGGCTTTATTCTCGTCAATTCCAGTGGTAGTTTTGCCGAGCTGATTTTTCATCGAGCTAAGCTCGGCGTTTGCGTTATTTACCGCCTGTTGCCATTTCAGCGTTCTGGTGTCGTTTTCGCCGTATTTTTCGGCAGACGCGGTGAGTCCCTTGTTCAGTTCATCGATCTTTTTCTGCTGTGCCTCGATCTGCTTGGTCAGCACCGACGATTTCGCGGTCAGCGCGTCCTCGCTGTCGGCGTTATCGCCGAAAGCCGATGTTACAGCATTCATCTCCGAGCCGAGCGTTTTCAACTGTTGATTTATATTCTGTAGCGACTTCCTAAACTCCGCTTCGCCGTCTATGCCGATCTTAGGTCCTATATCGACTGCCATTCGCTCACCTCC